>JAZDLX010000082.1:0-2452 GCA_043801585.1 bacterium
GGAGGTCTACCTCCGACTGAATCAACGAAAGGTTGGACGTCATGGTGAACGTCCTCATGTGATCGCTGATCAGGCCGAGGTTCTGCCGTACTTCAAACTCAACACCGTAGTTGCGCGCAGCCAGGGCGTTGTCGTAGGAAATCCGTATCTGCGCGGTGTTCTGCAACACAGTTTCGATGGGATTCTCGAAATTCTTGTAGAAAACGCTGACGGCGGCGAGGTCCGCCACACCGTGGACCGCTTCCCAGCGCAGGTCGTAGTTCTGGATCAGCGCACGTTTCAAATCGGGGTTTCCGATCACCGCATAGCCACCGACAAAATCCGTGTACTCAAACGCCGACATCTCACGGAAGTCGGGACGGGAGACCGTCTGGCTCGCGGCGAGACGGAGGTTCATCCGGTTCGCCACCAGACACTTAACAGTGATCGCAGGCAACAGATCAGTGGTCTGGATCGTCGAGGAAGTCTGGTCGGCATCGGAAAGGGGAACAAAGGGCTGATACCCATCGGCTGACTGACGGCTGTCCTCGAAACGCACCCCGCCCGCCACGAAGAGCCTCGGGTGCAGGTTGGTCTCAACCATCATGTACCCGGCGATCATTGTCTGGCTGGCCGTGTAACTGTCGTTGGGGCGCGTGTATTCGTTGATCTCCCAACCAAAGGGATGGATGTTTTCCGGCGCGAAAATGACCTCGGGCGCCTGTGAAAGGAATTCGATGTCCGACGCCTGAGTGAACCCGGAGGTCGCCAGATAACGGAACCTGCGGTAATTGGAATCGCGCGTGCGAAGCTGTCCCGCCACTCCTGTCTTGATCTTCAGATTATCAGGACCAATTCCCGGGCGGAACGTCCAGTCAACGCTGCCGCTGCGCGAATTGTCCACCAGATTGTTGAAGAGATGGCTTGCGCTCTGGCTCTCTTCGGCCCAGTAGTAAATGCCCTGAACGGGATCCTGCTGGTAAAGCTGCTCGCGTGTATCCGGTTCATCCCGTGTACCACGGCTCCAGGTCATTTGCCAGTCGACCGTGCTGTTGGCGACATCTGGCAAGGCATGATGGCCGAAGAGCTGAGTGGTCAGGGTTTGTTCGGCGAGAAAGCGAAGACGTGTGTCACGGATGTTCGTTCCCTTGTCATCGTTGTATCCCTGGAGCAGCCGGACTTCATCGGTGACATCGCGGCTGAAGAGGACATTCAGGTTCAGGTTGTGCAGTTCGTGCGGGTAGAACTTGAGCGCCAGCATCGAGCCGAGTCTCACCGCTTTCTGGTAGGTATCGAATTGGTAGGAATGCCAGTCGGTGACCTCGCCGGGAGCGCCGCCCGCCTTGTAGACATTCCGCGGGCCGCTCTCATACTTGTAGGAATGGCCGTAGACGCCGGTCATCATGTAAGCCATCGGGAATCCGAATGCGTTGGCACGGTTGCCGATCGAAAGCGAGTAGCTCTGGTTCGGGCTCGCTGTCATCTCCGTCGGACTCCACACATTCGGGAAGGATTTGCCGTAGGTCTTGAGTTGATCCGGAGTATAGCCGTATTCGCCTGTCAGCCCTGCGGAAACCAGCTTGTCCTTTGTGGCAGCGACGGCTGAGGGCATGGCGCGTGTGCCGTCGTCAAAGCCGAGCCAATCGTAACCACCGCCCTGGTAGCTCTGGAACGGCTGGAAGGTGGTGCGGCTGTTGTACCCACTGGAGGCAGATACTGAGACGTTAAGCGAATGCGGCAACTCGAAGGTGTTCATGTTCACCGTGCCACCGGCGAACTCTCCGTTCTGATCGGGCAGGAACGACTTGTTGATCGTCACCTGGTTCATCAGATTCGCCGGGAAGAGCTCAAGCGAAACGGCGCTGCGGTTCGGCTCGGTTCCGGCAACGGTGGCGTTGTTCAGCGTCACCTTGCTGTACCGGACACCCAATCCGCGGATGATCGGATCGCCCTTTTCCACGGAAACACCGGTGGCACGGCGGACGACATTGGCGACGTCCGGATCGGGGAGCTTCCTCAGCACTTCCCGGGAAACGGCATCAGTGATGGAAGATTTCTCCAGTCTTTCTTCCAGCTCGCGTTCCTGGGTCCCCGCCTCGCCGTGTGCGACATAGGTGACTTCCTGCAGTTCCACCGCAGAGGCAGGGAGTTCCACTGACACTTCCATTGTCTTATCACCGATCACCACTCCTTCCTTCACCATGGCCTGATAGCCGAGCATCGTGAATCGAAGGGTGTATGTCCCGGGCGCAAGGTTGAAAATGACGAAATTGCCGTCCAGGTCGGTGGCGGCTCCGCGTCTGGTTCCTTCCACCGTGACGTTCGCGCCCGTCAGCGGCAGTTTGTTGTCGCCACCGGTGACAGTGCCCTCGACGTTCCCCGCGATCGCCTCAGCGGCCGCGAATAACAGAAGAACCAGAAAAGGAATGATTCGCCGGATTGCCTTCACCCTCAAGGTGCTCATCTTGTTGCC
>JAZDLX010000085.1:0-3066 GCA_043801585.1 bacterium
CAAGATGCGCTGATCCACATCCCGCCGGAGTTGAACGGCAGACCCCTGCAATGACCGGAACGGATGCGTTTTTGCGTCATGCGCATAGTTCCGCATCAGCCAACTCCGTTTTCATTGAAGGACAGGTGATTGACTGAATCAAGAGAAACCGGGTCGGCATTCTTAAACTCATTGACAAGCTAAGTATAAAGTGATTCAGTGACTCAGCTTTTCGGCTGATCGCCAAGGAACTTGCGGGCTTGGCGCCGCGGTAAATAACGGAAAACGGTGGGTGCACGGTCCCAGCACCAGGAAGGATGCAAGAGGAGGAAGAAACAATGATCAAGGTTAGCGTATTCTATCCGAACAACGAAGGCAGCAGGTTTGACATGGACTACTACTGCAGTAGTCACATCCCCATGGTCCAAAAAAAGCTTGGGGCGGCACTCAAGGGTGTCGCCGTGGAACAAGGCATTGGCGGCGGAGCGCCCGGATCCCGGGCAACCTATGTTGCCATGGGCCACCTGTATTTCGATTCAGTGGGTGCGTT
Organism: bacterium; assembly: GCA_043801585.1. GTDB lineage: Bacteria > Electryoneota > Electryoneia > Electryoneales > Electryoneaceae > JAZDLX01. Next base: position 530 of record JAZDLX010000085.1, read on the forward strand.
TCAGGGCGCCTTCGGGCCCCACACCAAGGAGATTATGGCAGATATCCCGAACTACACGGACATCCAGCCCACGATCCAGATCAGCGAAGTGAAAATGTAGCGTCGCCGGGACCGTGCGACGCCGTCACCAGTGCAGCGGATCTTAGCTTGCGTACCTCCGGGCGCTGCGGTCTAAAACGGGTTTGCAGACGACACCGTATAACCTAGGCTCGTCCCTCGCCCCGGCTTCCAGGCGCGGATGAAACCTATCGTTATCTTTCCTGGAAAGGAGACGTTTTGGCACAAATGGAGATCGATCTGTCAAGGATTGCGGCGCGCGACGCTCATGACTTGCTCACCAGTGCAGTTATCCCACGACCCATTGCTTGGGTGTCATCAGTCAGCGCAGACGGCCACGTCAATCTTGCTCCGTTCAGTTTTTTTAGCGGAGTGACGTGGAGTCCGCCAACGCTAAGTGTCTCAATCGTCAACCGTCAGGATGGAAGCCGCAAAGATACGATACTGAACATCGACGAAACCGGTAATTTCGTAGTCAACATGGTGTCGGAAGAGATGGGCTCTGTCATGGTTGAGACATCGGCGACGGTGCCGCGCGGGGTCGACGAGGCACGAGAAGCCGGAGTCTCGCTCATACCCTCAACGGTGGTAATGGCTCCGCGAGTGAGGGATGCAGGGATCGCGTTTGAGTGTGTGCTCGACAGAATTATACAAGTCGGGACCGGTCCGTATGGCGCCAATCTCGTTCTGGGCCGCATTAGAGTCATGCATGTGAACGAAGAGCTCCTCGAATCTGAATCGAGTATTGACTGGAAGCGATCCCGTCTGCTCGGCCGCCTTAGCGGAACGAAGTATTGCCGACTCCGATCAGTGATCGAGATCAATGAAACAAAAATTCCTGCTTTGCGTTGACAATCAGGGTTACGAAGCATCCTTGGAGTTACGAAAGCTATACGAGAAGAAACCAATCCTTCGACACACATCGGCTTTGGACAGCCGCAGATCCGTGTCTACTCATTCCAGCGGACCGCCAAAAAGCTGAACTTAGAGCCGGAAAGCGCCGGGTCGGCGGAAGGTTCCCCATCGACCCGGCGCGGAAGCGGTTGCGTTACCTGGGTGTTACAGCGGCAAACAGGGTGTTCTGCCCCCTCTGAATGCGAAGGAGAATACTCTCCTGTCCCTTTGCCTGCTCAATTTTCTGAGCAAAATCATCAACATTCCCGACCGGTTTCCGGTTGACTTCCCGAATGACGTCCCCTGTCTGGATCGTGGCTTCCGCCGCCGCACTCCCGGGCTCAACCGCTGTCACCACCACACCGGCAGTTCTCTTCAGTCCGAGTTCCCTGGCGATCTGGGGCGTCAGATTCTGCACTGCAACCCCAAGGGACTTGTGGGAAGAGGAGTTCGCTGTTGCGACTTTGCTCTCTTCCTCCATTTCTCCGATCTTCACCACGTGATCGACCTCTTTCCCGTCCCGGAGAACCTTAACCGTAACGGTTTTTCCCACCGGCGTTGAGGCGACGATCCGGGACAGATCCTTCGCGTCGGCGACCGCCTGGCCGTCAAACATCACAATCACGTCCCCCTGCTCGATCCCCGCTTTCTCAGCCGGCCCTTCCGAAGTCACCTGGTCAACAAGGGCGCCCTTTACCTCTTTGAGACCGAACGACTTTGCCAGTTTCGGGGTCACATCCTGGATGTTCACACCCAGCAATCCCCGGGTCACGTGCCCCTTCTTCTGGAGTTGGGGCGCGATCTCCTTGGCCATGTTGATCGGGATCGCAAAGCCGATCCCCTGACCAGAAGCGATGATGGCGGTATTTATACCCACCACTTCCCCCTGCATGTTGATCAGGGGGCCGCCGCTGTTTCCGGGGTTGATGGAGGCGTCGGTCTGGATGAAATTGTCATAGGGACCGGAGCCGATCACTCTGCCTTTGGCGCTGACGATCCCTGCGGTTACCGTCTGTTCCAATCCGAAGGGACTTCCGACGGCCACCACCCAGTTGCCCACCTTCAGATCATCCGAGTTGCCCAGTTTGAGGGGTTGAAGGTCCGAATCCCCCACGATCTTGACGATGGCAAGGTCAGTCTTGGGGTCCCGGCCTACGATCTTCCCATCGAACTCTTTCCCACCGGCCAGCTTCACCTTGATCTGGTCCGCATCCTCAACCACATGGTTATTGGTCAGGATATATCCTTCCTTGCTCATGATGAATCCGGAGCCCACCCCTTGCTGTTTCCTCTCGGGCTGGTTGCCCCCGAAAGGTCCGAAGAAGTCCCCGAAGGGGTTTCTGTCTCCGAAGGGATTGTCCGGGAAATTATGAAATCCGATGTTCTTTACCTTTTTACTGACCTGGATGTTGACCACACCGGCCCGGACCTTTTCGGCAAGCTCGCTGAAGTTGGCCGGCACCATAGGCGTTGCGGCGGATACGGTCGCGGCCGGAGCAACCGATGCAGCATCGGTTTTCGCAGCCCTGGTCATCCCGTAACCAAATCCGGTGACGGCCCCTGCCACAAGCAGGGCGATAAGTATG
>JAZDLX010000090.1:0-7437 GCA_043801585.1 bacterium
GAGAGTACCTTGATCTCTGGAAATTGCTGGAAGATAGCGAATGTTCTCCCGCTGGAGGAAAACCCTCCGGGGAGATAGATTTGAACCAAAAACAGGCCGAATTCTTTAGGGTTGAGTGTCCAGTTTAAGGGGAACCCTCAATCGATGGCCAAATCCTAAAACAACAAGTGGTCCAGTTATTAGGGATATGGTCAAAAACAGAATTTCATTCCTGAATAAATCGATGCATTAAAAATCCAGATTTGAATTCTCCACTTAGTATTGAAAATCCTGAAATGCCCACCTATTGCCCACTAGAACGAAACAAGGGGCTGCGAAAAGCTTCGCAACCCCTTGTTTTTTAGTACCCCGGGCGCGATTCGAACGCGCGACCTACGGATTAGGAATCCGTTGCTCTATCCTGCTGAGCTACCGGGGCTTATATAGACTTTGACAGTATTCTCACATGATCACCGGGACAGTATACTCACAATGCGTACGGAACGCATTGTGAGTATACTGTCCCTCCCGCGTAGCATCGTCAAGCATACTTTCCCAGTCTGTGACCGCGAAACATAGCGCATGTGCCGTGCGAGATCAATGCAAGCCCGACAATCAGGAGCTCTTCACTCCTCACGGCATCGTGATGACCACCCTGATAACGTGCTGGAGACAAGGCCGAGCGTGCTTGAATACAACCATTGGAAGCTGAGAAGCCGTTTCCGGTTCGCCTTCCCGTCGGTTAAAGTCAGTTGGGATGGAGCGAATCATTGCACGCCCTGCTGGGTGGCAGGCTGGAGTAACACCAAAAATCAGTCAGGACGGCATCAAAGCGGGTTCTCTGGACGGCTGGCGACGGGAGACATCTTGTTCCCCTTTCTCCCCTCCCCTACCTTAGCGCGACACACGTTGAAGCCGGATCGGACCCGTTCGGCATTCAATTATCTATTACGGGGTGTTTCTCCTGCAGGAGAATGGGGATGACTGCGAACGATCGAGAGAAATTTCTCGAGGAGTTGAAGATTGCCGCGGATCAGGTTGCTGAGTACCTGTTGGCCGACCGATTCCTTCAGCGATTCCGCCCCGACGATATTCTCGATGCGGTCACCCTGTACGTCCAGTCGGGCGGAAAACGGCTTCGTCCGGCTATTCTGCTTTGGAGTTGCGGTGCACTCGGCGGAGATCCTCAGATCTCGTTGCCTGCTGCATCCGCTGTAGAAATCTTCCACACCTGGACCCTGATCCACGATGACATTCTCGACCGTGACGACCGGAGACGGGGAAGCCAGACTGTCCATGAACGGTTTCGCCACATTGCCAGTGCGCGGAACCATGAGATGGCAGACCGTGAGAATCTCCACTATGGGGTGAGCGTCGCCATCCTCGCCGGGGATGTGCAGCATGGCTGGGGTGTCACGATGCTCACGGAGTTGAGCGAACGGTTCGGGGTCGATCCGGAGGTGACACTTCACCTGATCGAACAGCTTGACAACGACGTCCTGAACCTGCTCGTCGAGGGCGAACTGCTGGACATCCAGTACATGTACCAGCCGCTTGAGGCGTTAAGCCTGGATTCCATCGAAGACATGCTTTGGAAGAAGACCGGCGTTCTCTACCAGTTTTGTGCCCACGCCGGAGGGATGATCGGACTCGGCCGCGTTGAACCGGATCATCCTCAGTTGAAGACGCTTGAACACTTCGCCAGCCGCTGCGGTCTGGCCTTTCAGCTTCAGGACGATCTGCTCGGGGTCATCGGCGATACGCATACCCTCGGAAAACCTGTCGGGAATGACATCCGGGAGGGCAAGCGGACCGCACTGATCTATTTCGCATGGAAGGAGGCGGATCCCGCCGAACGTGAAATCATCACCAGGTGCCTCGGAAATGTTCATGCGAGCGAATCGGAGGTACGAGAGGTGATACGTATTCTTGAACGACGAGGGGCAATCGAAATGACTCGCAGGCGGGCGCACGATCTCGTTGAGGAGGCACTGCCCCTGCTCGATCCGTTGCCAGACACACCACATCGAAAGCTGCTACGTTCCTGGGGGGAGTTCATGATCGCTCGCGAGGACTGACGGCCGTTACTGCCTGACGGAATCCATGCGGGTGTTCAAAAGTGACAGTTACCTTTGAAGGAAGTATTTCAAAGATAACTGTCACTTTTGGCCACCGCCGAAGTGAAATCCTCAGGGTACAATTTCTTCACCCCGTTGCCTCGCCCACACGGGCGAAACAACCACGTAGGCCGAGACCTCGTTTAACCAGAAGTTGCGCAAATTTTTCTCGAGGAGTTCCACCGCGGATGCGGCACTGCTCAGTTCTCCTAACCTCTCAAAGCGAACGACGCTCCGTTTTCGAAATCCCGCAAGCCAACCGGAAATGATCATGACCGCGATCAGTCCCGCAGACACCGGCAGGGCAAATTCCATGTAGGGAAATCGCACCGGCAGGCGAATCAGTACGGGGCTCTGGTACATCCAGACAGCCATCCCCACACCACCAAAAGCCAGTGGAACCAACAACCAGGAAAACCGCTTGGTCCGTTTCGCAATGGTCCTTGCCCGTTTTACAAGACGTTTTTCATCATCGTGCCGTTTCCGCATCAGGGTACCCCTCATGGACTGCAGCACATCGGGAAAAGAGCCAATGAAAAATCGGACGATGCCATTACGGTATCCGGTGTAATGTCCCTGGCGGACGCTGTTGAAATGTTTGCGCACGGTTTGCATTTCCCGCCCAAGATTGGGATCAAATTCCTCGAGATTGAAGCGTTCGTACTGGGTAATCAGTTTGTCGAGAAGTTGCTCAAACCGTTTGCTCAACTCCCGGAACGTCCTGTTGTAGCTCTTCAACCGTTTCTCGAAAGAGACCCGGATCGGAACAAAGGCAGGATCGATCAACGCCATGGAATAAAACGTGGGATGTTTGCGGATCGCGCGTTCGAAGTAGGACAGGGCGAGTTCCTCCTGACCAAGGGCGCCGTAGATCCGCGCAATGGAATAGATAAGAGAAACATCCTCCCTGCTGTTGTTCTCGGCACGCAGCAGAACAGTCAGAGCGTTCTTGTACCGATTCTGCCCTTCATGGCAGGCAGCAAGAAACTGGAGCGCCAGACAGCGGTAATGTTCCGTTTCAATGGGTGGCGGTGTGGTGGCGGCTTTCTCGAAATATTTCATTGCGTAATTCAGATTCTTCTTGTAGCGCAGATAGATGAAACCCATGGACATCAGCAGCGGGTAGAAATTTCTGTTTCGCTCAACCAGTTTGATCAAATCGTTGAAACCGTCCGCATCACCACTCTCGGCCCTCATTCTCGCCGCCTCGACCGCCTCCCCTATCTCCTTTTCGGAGTCAAGAATAGTACGGAAAGTTGCCGTCTGCTGTTCGAGAACCCAGCGCAATACGAGATGGGTTAAAAAGAGGGTGCTGGCAACATGTTTCAGGTCGCTCAAGGTGAATTCGCCCTGCTGGATCAGATCGATGGCCTCATCGGACTGTCGTCGATAGCGAGTCTGGGCATCCTGAAGTTCAGCGGCCAGCTCCGGTTCGCCCCGTTGGTACTCTTTCGCCCGTTCGGCGTAAACTTCGATGGTCTCATCGACGAACTCGCGGAGAATTCTCTTCAGCAGTGAGATCCTGTTTTCATTCTGGATTGCGGGCATGAATACTCCACCATGGTTCCGAACCAAATTCTACATTCGGACAGGCCATCCTGCCAAGCGAACCCAGACAAGTTTCATTTCTTTGGTCTCCCCTGTGGTCCGGGAAAACGGACCATTTCCGGTAGAACGTTGTCATTGACGCCAATCATTCCTCATCTTAACGGCATCGTTTGACATACCGTACGGGAGAGAACATGCCACAACCGTTGAGCCGCCGAACTTTTCTTAAAACCGGAGGTCTTGCGACAGCCGGACTGGCGCTGCCATGGTGGGCCTGCACACCGACCGCCAGACCCGATTTCACTGTCGCTTTCATGACCGACATTCATGTTGACGGCAGGAACAAAGCCCCTGAAGGGTGGAAATCCTCGCTTGTCAGTGCGATGAACCAGCCCGTAAAGCCTGATTTCATCATTACGGGAGGGGATCTTGCTTATGATTGTCTGCACAAACAGGTCGAAGACGCCAATGTGCAGTACGACCTGTTCGATGCAGTGCTCAGTGAAGTCGTGGACATCCCGGTGCACCACACCCTCGGCAACCACGATTGTCTGGGTGTATACAACGACAGCGGGATGTCAGCAGACCATGAGCTCTTCGGAAAAGAGTACTTCCGCAAACGGTTCAACCGTGACAAAACCTATCTCTCCCTGCAGCACAATGAATGGACCTTCGCGCTGATGGACACGCTGAACACGGACGACAGAAATTACAAGGGCGAAGTGGATGCTGAGCAGATCGCCTGGCTTGAATCGGAACTGGCGAGCACGGCGAATCCCGCGGTTGTCGTCGGGCATGTTCCCCTGTTCTCCAACTATCACGAACAGGACAAGGGGAACAGTGACCCCGACCACCCCAAGGAAACGGTTCACAACGCCAACGAAGTGATCAAAGCGTTCGAGGGAAAGAAGGTCCGTCTCGTCCTCGCCGGACATCTCCACGAGAACGAAACCTGGCTGTGGCGTGGAACGGAATACGCAAACATCGGCGCTATTTGCGGAAACTGGTGGCGCGGTCCTCGCGACGGATTTCAGGAAGGCTACGCGATGCTGGAATTCTACGGCGACCAGGTCCGCTGGAGCTACGTGGATTACGGCTGGGAACCGCCGCCCGAGGCGTATGAGAGAGCGAACGGCTAAGTCGATTTTATTGGAATGTTCGATGCAGATTAAACCAAGCCCGGATTCATTTCATCCGGGCTTGGTTTATACTTTGCACCTCACCTAACCATCACTTGACGACAACTAGTTTCTGGCCAAAGGATTGATCACCGAGATGCGCCAACAGAAACTATGATCCCGAAGCAATATCGGATGCTTCCCACGAGACACTGTACCAACCGGCTGCTCGTTCATCATCGACAAGCGTAGCAACCCGGCGTCCCAGGACGTCATATAGGTACAACTTGACACATGCCTCTTCTTTCTTATCGAACCAGTGTGATCCTTCTGTTGATAGTGTGCATAGATGTCTGAACGGAAATGATATAAACGCCATTTGCAACAGGGCCGCTGTCTGTCCTACCATCCCAGACAAAACGATGTTGGCCGATGGTCAGAAAGCCTGTGTGAAGGGATCTTACGAGTTGGCCTTGTATGTTGTATATCAGAAGATGAACGTCAGCCGATTCCGGTAAATCAAATGCAACGGTTGTGTTCGAGTTGAACGGATTGGGGTAGATGGATACGATCTGGAACGTTTCAGGCAGGGCACTTCCCGCCGACGGTTCACCAACACCGAGCACTTGTGAACTGGACCAGATCCCATGGTTCAGCGTGCCCACATATAGGATCGTCCCATCAAGACTGGAAACAACCGTCTTCGCTTCGGGCGGTGACTCCTCCACCCAGCTCCAAGTGTCGCCCCCGTCCGCTGATTCCATTAATCCGAGAGACGTCACGATCACTATATTAGCGCTGTTAAACGGATTCAAAATCACATTAAGAATCCGATGGGGGTTGAAAAGGAGTAGCAATGAATCAGCTATTAAAGGAACACGCAAATCGGTAAATGAATTACAGTTATCCTTTGAAACAAATAACTTGAAGTCACCAGTATCATATGCTGTAGTCGCTGCATAGACATCACCTGTATTTTTATCAACGCACAATGCTAATACGTTTGTCTTGGGATCATTGTCCAAAACAACATTGCTCCATGTTTGTCCATCATCTTCGCTTCTGAAAATGCCATGTTGACCAAAATAAATGTGGCCATCTTCAAAAGGGTGGAATTGAATTGAGTATATTGAACCGCTTAGGAAGCTTCCGTAATCAACGTTTGACCAAGATATTCCAAAATTTGAACTTCGATATAAACCCCCTGTTGCATCTCCATAATAAATTGCAGCAGAGTTACGAGGATCAACCACCATCGAACTCATTGATCCATAATCTTCCTCCACCAACTGCTCCCACGAGTTTCCGCCGTCAAAGCTTCGTTTCAGTATCAGCGGGTCGATCTCCATATGGTGGTAGGTGCCGCCAAAGTACAGTGTGTCGGGGTGAGAGGGATCGAGGGCCACTGCCTCCGCGGATGCACCCTCTACGCGTTGCCAATTCTCTCCTCCATCATCACTGCGGAAAAGGCCCGTCACACCACCAGCATAGATCCTGTTTGGATTGACCGGGTGTGGAACGATGCAACTGAAGGATGTTGCATCCATTCCTATGTCCGGAAGAGCCTCCCAGGTCGCACCGTCGTCCGATGTATGGTATAAACCATATACGGTAAACATATACCAGGATAGTGGATTCAGCGGATTCACTTTGAATCCGAACATGCCCGGAGGGTGAGATTCGGCGAAGGGTTCCCAGGTTTCTCCACCATCATGGGTTCGGTAAAACGAGTCCGAAACGACAATCCAAATCGCACTGTTAACAGCGACTACGCCACCCGGATTCCCTTCCTGCGGTAAAGTAGAACGTGTCCAGCTTGCTCCCCTATCGTCAGACTCCCACAAATCAAGATACTGGTAACCATCAAAAGCCATCGCCCAGAACCGATTCGTGTCCGACGGGTCGAATTCAAGACTCAAGAACGTCAGCCATGGGTACAGGTCTTCCCACGTGCGCCCCCCGTCTCTACTCTCCATCAAACTGCCGGTAAAACTAAAATCGGGCGTTTGATCAACACCCATAAACAAGTGCAGGTTGTCCAGGGGGTCGGCGTACATCATGCCAATCGACGAATCTTCCCCGTTGGGTGCCGATTCAACAAGCGTCCAGTTCTGCCCGCCGTCATCGCTCCGGTACAGTCCGCCTTCCCCGCCGATGAAAACCGTATCCGGATCGGTCCTGTAGAAAAAAACAAAGTGTGGAACAAAACCACTGGGAAAGCCGTCCGCGGTCGAATACCAACTCGCACCTGCATCATCGCTGCGATAAATGGGCTGATCTCGAAAGAGAACCCAAAGCTCATTGGGTCGCGTCGGGTGAATCTTGAACGTGCGTGGATACGGGAAATCCCCCCCCCATGTACTATTGCGATAGGCAGTATCCGGAATGACGGGGAGACCGTTGTTGATCTCGGTCCAAGACACACCGGAGTTTGTGCTCTTCCAAATGCCACGCGCTTCCGTAAAACGATACATAATGGACGTGTCGACGGGATCAATGTGGAGTGAAGAACGCCCGCTCCCCCAAGGACCGTTGTGTGTCCACTCCTGAGCCTGAGCAGAAAAAGGTAAAGCGGAAAGGAAGACGAGAAGGACAGTGCTTGCAAGGGTTCTCATCATTGCCTCATGTAAATAAGGCACTAAAACAGAATAGTATTATCATTACTATACGATCAA
>JAZDLX010000107.1:0-34798 GCA_043801585.1 bacterium
CACTTTTTTTATTTGCGCCATGGTGGGAGAAAAATACCTTGACCATATTCTTGCCCTCTTGAACAGACAGTTTGGAAAGGTTTTTTTCTTCAAACTGTCTGGATGCGGACGGATCGCTCAGGTCGCGCTCACAACAGCCTAGCTTGCAGGAAAATGTACCAAGTACTTTTTATCCTGATCGGGTGAACGCTTTGCCGCACATGTAAAAAGGTACCTGGTACATTTTCAGACGGCCCCATTCGCCTCGGTTAACTCGTTGACCAGATACAGACTGGAGCCTAACTTAGGCGTTGTCGTCGGGATCGTCCCGGGGACAGATAAACTTGCTTCGATGTGGAGGCCAGGAATGGCTCTGACCATCAACGAGAAATGCATCAGCTGCGGCGCCTGCGAGCCCGAGTGCCCCGTTAACGCGATCAGCGAAGGGGATGACATCTATGTCATCGATCCCGACGTCTGCGTGGAGTGCGAGGGGTACCATGACGAGCCTCAGTGCCGTGTGGTTTGCCCAGTGCACGAGGAAGACGATCCCTGCGTCGTTAAGCTCTGAGCGGATGCAAATCGCTGAGCCTGGCGCCCGATCCCATGCGGATCGGGCGCTTGACTTTTACGCCGCTCCCCTGTTCCTTAATTCTTGTAAAATTCCGTCAACACAGTTCATCCTCCTCCAAATCCCGCAGTACCGTTTTGTAAGAAACAGCTTTTTTACTATGTTTGCGCTTTCCGCGGGCACCGTGGACAGTTCGTGCTGAATCCGCCCACAACGCCCCTCGGAATTCGGGGTATTTGATGATGAGGCGCCAACGATGATCGTTTCCCTGCTGCTGATCCTGACCGGGTTGATCCTACTTATTGCCGGCGGGGAGTGTGTGGTACGTGGCGGATCTTCCGTTGCAGCACGCCTGCGTGTCCCGGAATTCCTGATCGGCGCAACGGTGGTGGCATTTGGAACTTCCGCGCCGGAACTGGCGGTCACTGTCACCGCCGCCCTGCGAGGTGCTCCCGAACTCGCACTCGGCAATGTGGTCGGCAGCAACATCGCCAACCTCGGCCTGATTCTCGGCCTTGCGGCGCTCCTACGCCCGGTGATTGCACCCGTGGAGAGCCTGAAAAACGAGATCTGGGCGATCGCAGGCGTCATCGTTCTGCTGGTCCTTTTCGGATGGAATGGGCAGGTCAGCCGGATCGAAGGAATCATCCTGCTTGCGGGGATGGCCGCGGCCATGATCCACAGCGTCCGCGGAGCGCATAAAGCGCGCGCCCTGGGCACCCATGACAACCAGGTTCAGCATTACAAAACGATCGTCGCCGTTCCCATCCTGCTTGCAGGTCTGGTGCTTCTCTATTTCGGGGGTCAGGTTCTGGTGGACGGTGCGGTCCGCATCGCCGAAGCGTTCGGTGTTCCGCAATGGGTCATCGGCGCTTTGATCGTTGCCGTGGGCACGTCCACTCCTGAAGTTGCCGCGTCCGTCGTCGCCGCCTGGCGCGGCCGGGGAGACCTTGCGGTCGGCAATGTGATCGGGTCAAACCTGTTCAACACCTTCTTCGTCCTCGGAACGGGGGCAACCATCCGCCCCTTCATTGTCAATATCAACATCCACTTCGACCTGATCCTGTTCGCCGGAATGAGCGTTCTCGCCGTCGCCGTGATGCTGCTGCGCAAACGTCTCTCTCGAACCTGGGGCGGGATCCTGTTGATGCTCTATGTCGCGTACGTGGTAATCCGTATCCTGCTTCACGCCTGAGCCCCCGGCTCTCCTGAACGGTGAACCGTGCAACCAGACCGGGGTCGAAGCATCCAATGTACAGGGAAGAGAAAACCGGGAAAACAGGTTATGCCTGAAACGACGATAACACTGAACGGCAGAATTCTCGAAGCGATTACTGTTGACTTCTGGGGCACGATCGCGCATGACAACACCCTGCAGAAGCGTCGGGTGAGGCGTGCGGAATACATGCTTGAGTGGTTGAACAGCCTCGGTCACGCGACGACCCTCGACAAACTGATCGTCGCTCTGCACGAGTATCAAGACCTCTGGCACGAGGACTGGAAACAACAGCGAGTAACACACGGCGCCTTCCACATTGTCCGCTTTCTCGTTGAAAAATTTGGCATGGAGGCGTCCGAGGAGCAAGTTGCGGCGCTGGCCGTCAAACTTGACAAAACGTTAATGGAAATCCAGCCCGTGATGATAGAAGGTGCGGATCGGGTTCTGCGCCGTTTCGCGGATCGCGGGATCAAGCTCGCACTCATCAGCGACACCGCGATCAGCGGCCCTGAAAGCCTGGACTGGCTGCTGCAGGAGTGGGGCTTGCTGGACGTCTTTCCCGTGCGAGTCTACTCCGAGAACACCGGCGTCGCCAAGCCACACCCCAAGGCTTTCCTGACCGCCGCGCAGGAGCTGGGAGTGCCACAGCACCGGTTGCTCCACATCGGCGATCTCGAATCCACGGATGTGCTCGGAGCGAAGTCAATCGGCATCGCTGCGCTGCGTTTTGACGGGATGAAGCCTGAAAAGGAATGCACTATTTGCTCGATGGCCGACAAGGTTGTGAATTCCTGGCTGGAAGTTTCAGCTCTCCTGCTGGGACCGGAACGGGATGCCGGCAACCTGTCTCTCAACGTTGAAACTGGTGTGTCTTAGGCCTTGTTATTATTGTTGTTGTGTTTTTTACAATATGAACAACCCTCGCTTATTGGTCGATAACCGGGTGATTTGACTGTCTGGATTGCTCCAGCAGGCTCTCTGATCTCTTCGTCAGCAATTTCGACGGGTGGCCTGGGGCTTTTGTCCCCGGTTTGAAAAGTTTGAGAGTGGAGAGTTCAAAATCTCCGTGATGATGCCCCGGTTCTGAAGGCTTGGGTCACAAATCCGTAATAACCCCATCTCGCCAATGAGCACATTCAGCGGCCGGGAACAGCCGTATTCCTGCCTCCGGCACATGAACCTGTTCTGAACCGGTACGAGCCCTCCCCGAGATAGAGACTGCAGATTCCTGTCTCCGAGCTCCCGCTTCACCTCGTTATCTTCCCTCCATGCCAATCCCCGAGGAAACCATCCGGCGGATTCGTGAGGCCACGGATATCGTCGAGATCGTCAGCGAATATGTCAGCCTCCAGAAGCGCGGTGGAGCCAACTTTTTCGGCCTCTGCCCTTTCCATGAGGAGAAATCCCCCTCGTTCTCCGTCCATTCCGGACGCCAGACCTTCCATTGTTTCGGCTGTGGCGAGGGCGGCAACGTATACACCTTCCTGATGAAAATCGAGGGGATCGAATTTCCTGACGCCGTCCGCCGTCTTGGCCAGCGCGCCGGAATCGCGGTAGACGAAGAGCGGGACGGTCGGCGTAGCGAGAACGAGGATAGCTATCACGCTTGCGACCTGGCGGCGAAGTACTATCGGTGGCGTCTCACCGACGGCAAGGAGCCCGATGTCGAATTCGCCCGCCAGTACCTGGAGAACCGTGGCATCACCACGGAACTCGCGGAAAAGTTCACGATCGGCCTCGCCCCGGAGGGATGGGACGAGCTGATCAAGGTCGCCGCGAAACGAAAAATGCGTCCCGAAACACTCGAAAAAGCAGGGCTTGCGCGCAGAGGCGATCGAGGAACCTATTACGACTGGTTCCGTGGCAGGTTGATGTTTCCCATCTTCAACGCAAGCGGGAGAGTGGTCGCTTTCGGTGGCCGGATCCTTCACGACGATACGGAACGCCCTCAACCGAAATATATCAACACCTCTGACACGCCGATCTTCCAGAAAGGCCGACTGCTCTACGGATTGCCTCAGGCGCGTGACGCAATGCGCCAGGAGGGATCGGCGATTCTGGTGGAGGGATACACCGACCTGATCTCGCTCCACAGCGTCGGGGTAACGAACACCATCGCCGGCCTCGGCACCGCCCTGACCCACGACCAGGCGACACTGATTCTCCGTTTCGCCAAGCGAGCGATTCTCCTTTATGACGCTGATCTCGCCGGTGACATGGCGGCGTTCCGTGGAGCGGATGTGCTGGTCGGCGCGGGGCTCGAAGTGCATGTCGCCCTGCTTCCTCCGGGCGAGGATCCGGACACCCTTGCGAGGAAAAACGGCGAGGAGGGAGTTCGCGTGGTTCTCGACGCCTCCCGTCCCCTCGTCGATTTCAAGATCGATCACTTCCGCAAGCTTGGCCGGCTCAACACACCGCAGGGCAAGAGCGAGGCAACCCGCTCGCTGCTCGAAACCCTGCGCAGAATTCAGGATCCGATCACCCGCCAGTTTGCGTTGCACGAAGTCGCCGAAAAGCTGAGTGTCGACGAGCGGATGTTGAGTCTGGAGCTGGATAAGAGCTCGAGGACCAGCTCGCGTGTGGAATCGTCGTCTTCTTCCTCGGCGATCCAATCATCGAAACAGCAGGACGAGTTGATCCGCAGCCTGCTGCTTGTGCTGATCCGTAATCCAGAGTACAGCAGCTCCATCTTCAGCACTCTCCACACCGCCGATCTCGAAGAACATCCGCTCCGTCTCGTTTTCGAGCTGCTCGAGGCGGCTAACATCGAGGGCGAGTCGATCTCCGAAACGGAGCTGTTCAACAAAATCCCGGACCAGAATATCGCGGCCACGCTTTCGGCGATATTGAACCGCCACACGACAGTGGATTTCGACAAAGCGGAGGAGGTGGCACGGAGCACCTCAATCAAGCTCAAGCTGATGGCGCTGGAACGAGACCTTGCGCAACTTAAGGATCTTCAGAAACAGGGCCAGTCAGTGATGGCGGATGCTGCACGCCTCCAGCAGGAGATCATGGCACTCAAGGACGAGCTCACTGACAACCGTCTGAACAAGACACCTCCCGCATAATTCGGCATGACGATGGCCAACGCAAAATCCGCGGACAAGACGCCCCCACTCCCCTCCCTCCCGCAACGGGAACTCGACCTGGTCCGCTCCGCTCTTGACCAGGTGCGACGCATACCGGTCAATTCTCCCGACGATCAAGCCGTTGTGAAGATGATTCGCATCCGTAAGGATCTTGAACGACGGGTACGCATATACGATGAGTTGCGGGAACAGGCTCGCCGTGAGGTTCGGTGGGGTCTGTTGATCTCCTTTGCCTCTTCCGCGCTCGTCCTTGCACTGGGGTTCTGGAGGATCCTCGAACGGTCCGCGATGCCTCTTGACGTTCCCGTGGACCCCTTGAAATTCCTCGTGCTTTTCACATTGTTGTTTCTTCTGGCGTGGTCACCGTTCATTGTGGCTTTAATTCGCAGAAGATTATTGAGGAAGCGTGCCGACGAAGCACCGATGGGCGACGCTGGACCGGCATTGAAGGTTTTCGACGTCACTCTCGTAAGGGGGTTGGTTCAGATGAAGACCGGACCCAAGACCTGAAAACGGTAACGCTGTTCTCCTAATACCCCACAAAACATCAATGATGGAAACAAAAATGAAGGGATCAAGTCCAGGCAGATAAATGTACCTGGTACATTTATCACTTTCTGATCACAACTTATCGTTCAGGCAAAACCACCAATCTTGACCTTAAAGAAGTCCCAGTCGCCGCAAACGAGGCAGTACGGTGGGATCGTCCTCGGCCTCCTCCGCTTCGAGAGGTGCGAGCCAGCCCCGGCGTTCCAGTTCCGCGAGCACAAACCCCACAGGATCACCGTTTGAGGTGATTCCCTCGCTGGTAAACGCCTCGGGGCGCAGGGCCAGGCACGGGAGGCTGTCGACCACATCCCCGCACCAGAGGTGAAGCAGTTTCTCCGGCTTTTCCCACCCCCAGTGAATCTGCTCGGGTTGCGCACGTCCTCCTGCGACGATGCAGATGATCCCGTGACGGTTCAACCGTCGCATGGTGAGCCCGAGAGCGAGCCCCGGCGGTGGGGCTTCGCCTTTGTATGCGTCCCGTGCCACCTTTTCAGCATTGAACACCTCGACCGCCCAGCCTTCACGGCGCAGTGCGTTTGCCAGATGCTCGTGCCCCGCTTCGGCATAACCGTTGGGCGAGAGAGAATTAATCCACAGGGAAAATCCCTTGGGGGAGTTGTTCACTGAAGGACTGCCTTCCTGCTTAGACGGTAGAATGTATCATTCGACCGTTTTCATCGTACTCGAAGAACCCCTTGCCAGTCTTGACACCGTGATGTCCCGCACGCACCAACTTGCGCAACAATGGGCAGGGACGATATTTCGCATCGCCTGTCTCCCGGAACATCGCATCAAGCCAGGACCACACCTCGTCGAGACCCATCTGGTCCGCGAGCTGCAGGGGACCCTGTACAAAATCATATCCAAGACGAATAGCGGTGTCAATGCCCTCGGCTGTGGCGACGCCTTCCATCAGCGCGTACATCGCCTCATTCAACATCGGCAGCACAACACGCGTAGTCACGAAACCAGGCGACTCGTACACTTCGACCACTGTCTTTCCAATGGCTTCCGCGAACTGCTTGACAAACTCAACCGTCTCCGAAGATGTCTGAAGACCTTTCACCACTTCCACCAGGGGACGTTTCGGCACGGGGTTCAGAAAGTGCATCCCGATCACTTTCTTCGGACGGATCGTCCCTTCGGCGAGCTCCGTCACGGAAAGGACGGAAGTGTTCGTCACAAAAACAGCTTCAGGTTCTGCGAGCGTATCGAGGCGCAGGAAAAGGTCCTTCTTCACCTGGAGAATATCCGGAACCGCCTCGATGATCAGCCTGTAATCTTCCACTTCGGAAAGGTCCACTGTCCCGCGAATCCGGCTGAGCAACGCTCGCTTTTCGGAATCTGTCATGCTCCACCGGGCAATCTCCCGGTCGAGATTAACGTCAAGCTGGTGCAGGCTGTGTTCAAGACTTGCCTCGTCTTTCTCGATGAGGAGCACTTCCATGCCCTTCTGCGCAATCGCCTGGGCGATCCCCAGCCCCATCGTCCCGGCACCGACGACAGCAACCCGTTGGAGGATGTCGTCATCCGACGGAATGGCTCCACCTTGCCGGAGAATATCTTTCAGGGTTTCTTCTTCAGCCATGACAACGCCCCGCTTCTTGCTCCCGGATTCGGGAAACGTGCCGATTGTTCGAATGTCAGCGCTGCTCGATCAATTCGGATTCCGAAAAGAACATGCCAATTTCGATTCGCCCGTTCTCCGGGGAATCGCTGCCGTGCACGGCGTTCTGACTCTTATCCACGCCGTACAGATTGCGAATCGTACCTTCCTCGGCTTCACGGGAGTCAGTGGCACCGATTACCTTACGCCACTTATCCACGGCACCGTCCGCCTCGAGGGCGATTAGCACAACGGGACCGTCGGTCATATAATCACAGAGATCACCGAAAAACGGCCGTTCGCGATGCACCGCATAAAAGGCCTCCACGGTCGGACGGTTGAGCCTGGCCCGTTTCATGCCAAGGATCGCAAACCCTTCCTGCACGATACGATCTACGATATTGCCGATGCACTTCTTTTCAACTGCGTCAGGTTTGATGATGCAAAGAGTGCGTTCCACGTTCTTTCCCTTATCGTTCATGTGCCGCCGTACAGTCCCGTTAGTCCAGGCAGTCACCGATTCGCGGGCCAACATACGGAACGCAACCTCGCGTCGCCAGCGGGTTTCCGGTTCCTGGAGCCATGTTCACCTTGCTTCCAGTTCTGCGATGATCCTGTCAATGACATGGGCTGGAAAAACCGACCCTTCGGTGAACAGGTCACGGTTGTTCTTCAACTCCAGGGCGACCGCCTTGAACGATCGCGGAACCGGAGCGCCCTCGTTGCCGTCGCTCCCCGCTTTTGTTTTTTCGATCACCTCGTCGAGGTTCTCGATCCCCTTGCCGACGATCAGCGCCTGGGCGAGCCCGGCGAGCAACAGGTGCGGATGGGCGGATCCATCCGGCAGGCGAAACTCCACCGTTGGCGGGCTCACCTCCCTCCCTGTTTCATCTTTCGCAACAATGGGCAGGCGGATCAGAGCCTTGCGGTTGAACTGCCCCCAGGTCACGTTGTTCGGCGCTTCCTTGCCCTGAATCAAGCGGGTGAAGCTGGTCGACTCGCGGTTGCCGAAAGCCATCAACGCTCCGCCTATCCGGCTGAGGCCGGCGATCAACCATTTAGCCGCTTCATGAAGTTCGCCGTTTTCCCCCACTCCCCCCATTGGCACCCCATTCACCACGGGTGAAAGGTGGAAGTGCATACCGCTGCCCGCATGACCTTCGCGCACTACGGGGCTGAAGGAACAGCGCATCTGTTTCTCGTGGGCGAGGTTGCGAAGGACCCACATCGTCAACGCCACATTGTCCGCCGCCTGGGGCAGCGGAGCGAGTGCGAGTTCAACTTCGTGCTGTTCCCAGATCGTCGGATCGCTTTTGGACGCCTCAATGTAACCGACCTCACTGTGGCTGTACTTGATCGGGACGCCCATTTCCGCAAGCACGACCATCGCCTGACGTCTTAACTCCTCGCCGAAAACAAAGGGGCTCGTCGCGTGATAGCCACGGTCATCAGCGCCGTAGATATCCTCTCCGCCCGTTGTCTTGCCGAGAAAATATTCCACCTCACCAAGCGCATAAAGATCGACACCGGTCCGGCTTCGCACACGCTCATAGCCGTACTGGACCATGGTGTCGGGCGATTCAGGCAGAGGAAGACCGTCCTGTGCGAAATGACCACACATCAGTCCAAGCGTCGGGATGGAAGAAAACGGATTGAGGAATGCGCTGGCCACACGGGGACGGAGCACGATGTCCGATTTCCCCGCGGGAATGCCGAGCAATCCGAAAAGACTCGATCCGTCCGCACGTTCCCCGCCTGTGATGATGTCACGAAGATGCATGAAATCGCGCGGAACAAAATCAAGAGTCTTCAACCACCCGTCGCCGCCCATGTGCATCAGGCTGACGATGCGGATATGGTGGTCCTTGACAAAATCGATCAGGTCGTCCGCGGTCCATGACGCCCGCGATGTCCCCAATATCCGTTCAAGCCTGGAGGCAGGAAGCACCTGCTCCCCGCCCGGCGCAGCATCAGCCGAATGGAAATCCATCATCGCACCAAAAGCCTCGTGAAACACACTCTTTTACCACCCATCGTCCGGGGCGTGAAATGTATCACATCCCCCCAGCCGGCACCAAGAGGTCTCGAGCGGCTCCCTCCCGGGATAATTCGACTCTGTTTCACGGTTCGGATGGAAAACCGGCTTGTCCCATTCCTGTATGTGCTGTCATCTTCTGGCTCGTTCACACTTGAAAATCCGGGAGAAGCATGGCCCTCCCTTTCGAAGCCCTGTCGAACACCGTTCTGCTGGCAGCGAAAGCCACACGCATCGCTCTCGATCGATCGAAGAAGATCGCTCGTCTGCAGAAAGCCGATCACACCACGGTCACTGCTGCCGATCTGGCGAGCCAGGTCATCCTGCTTTCGTCGGTGGCCGAGTTCGCGCCCGACGAAAAAGTCCTGGCGGAAGAATCTCCGCAGGCGTTGAGCAATCCAGCTTTCGCCGAAGAGGTGCGTGAGCTCGTCGAGGAGGTTCAGCGACGATCCGTTTCAAAAGGTGAAGTGTACGATGCGATCGCCTATCGCGGGAATCCCGCCGGTGAAAACACCTGGTTCGTCGATCCGATCGACGGCACCCGGGGATATCTCGTGGGGCTCCATTACGCTGTTGCCGTCGCTCGAGTCGCCGAGGGACAGCTCGAGAATTCCTGGCTAGCCGTTCCGAAAAAGGACAACGGCGCGCTGTCCGGCGCATCAGGGCACCTCTTTACAGCAACTCGCAATCGTGGTGCCTTTCGCAAGCCTATCAACGGCGGCGATTGGGAAAAACTCCCCGCCCGGCACCACCCCCCGGATGATCGACTGGCGGTAGTGGCCTCCCGGGCACATGACGCCGTGAAGCTTCCCCACTCCGTCAACAGAAAGAAGTGGGGCGTGGAGCTGCTGTCAATGGACTCCCAGGCAAAATACGCCGCCCTCGCCATTGGTCGCGCGGACATTTACCCACGCAAACCAAACCGGTGGTTCGGACCCTTCTTCTGCTGGGACCACGCTGCAGGAGTCCTTCTGGTCACCGAAACGGGAGGAGTGGCAACGGATCTGGCCGGGATGGAATTCGATTGGTCGCAGGGTGAACGACTGCTTGGGAATCGGGGAATTTTCGCGGCATCATCGTGGGAACGTTACCACGCCTTTCAACCGCAGTTCGCTGCTCATGCAACGAATCTTTTAAAGGGGAACAGGTAGCATTCCACCCTGCTCGTCTAATCGAGCTCTCGTCTACATATAGAGGGGGTGGCCAGCGGCCACCCCAAACTGGCTACATAACAGCAATCTCATCTTGGGGCGTTTCAGTGCGCATCGACCGCTCATTTGTTCAAAACACACGCCCCCACCGTAGGGTTCGCAAGTAAAATATACATTTTCACAAATGAAAGACGGGTTTTAAGAAGCAACATGAGATCTATTTATTGTCTTATCTGTTGAATTATTAATAGTTTTATTGTTGATTGCCTCTCCTGGAGCACAGTGTCACTCAATTACATGTAATGAAAAAAGGGGCGGCTTCTGCCGTCCCTTTTTCCGAAAAATGGTTTGAGCTTATCCAAGGTAGGCGCGCAGCGCCTTGCTGCGGGAGGTGTGCCGCAGACGACGGATCGCCTTTTCCTTGATCTGACGAACGCGTTCCCGTGTCAGGTTGAATTTTTCGCCGATCTCCTCGAGGGTGAGCGGCTGTTCGATATTCAACCCGAAATAGAGACGGATCACTTCCGCTTCACGCGGCGACAGAGTCGCCAGCGCGCGCTCGATCTCCTTCTTCAGGGATCCACTCATCAGATCCGTGTCAGGTGGCGGTTCCTGATCGTTGTGAAGGATATCGAGCAGGCGGTTGTCCTCGCCCTGGTTGAACGGCGCGTCCATCGATAGGTGCCGTCCGCTCATCTTCAGCGTGTCGGTGACTTCGAAGGCCGTCATGTCGAGCTCACTTGCGATTTCTTCGGGACTTGGTTCCCGCTCGAATTTCTGCTCGAGATTGCTGTAGGCCTTACCAATCTTGTTCAATGCACCGACACGGTTAAGAGGCAGCCGGACCACACGGCTTTGTTCCGCCAACGCCTGCAGAATGGACTGACGAATCCACCACACCGCGTAGGAAATGAACTTGAAACCGCGCGTCTCATCGAAACGTTCCGCTGCCTTGATCAGGCCAAGGTTGCCCTCGTTGATCAGGTCGCCAAGGCTCAGTCCCTGGTTCTGGTACTGTTTCGCAACCGAGACGACGAAGCGAAGGTTAGCCTTCGTCAACGTCTCAAGGGCGTCCTTGCTGCCTTTGCGGATCGCTCGCGCAAGCTCAATTTCCTGCTGGGTTGTGAGCAGATCGTACTCACCAATCTCCTGCAGGTACTTCTCCAATGACTGGTTCGCCCTCACGCTACTCCCGTGATAAACCTTCGAACCGAAGGATTCATGTGTTAACGCTTCAATGCTGTGAAGCGAGAATTGCCTTTCCCCTGGCTGAAGTACATCACCAGCACCGCGCGGTCGATGCCGCGAAGCCGGGATGTTACCTCCTGCCAGTCCTGCACGGACCTGACGTCACGCCCGTCGACACGGGTGATCACATCCCCCGTGCGGAGTTTCCCCTCAGCTGGGCTGTCGGCATCAACCTCGAGCACCACCACGCCACTTTCGACATCAGGGTTCGTCCGCAGCGCCTGAGGGCTGTCCATCCCTGCAACCGCGATTCCCATCCACGTCGCGGCGCCCCCTGCAACTCCGGGCCGCGCCGAGGCAACAAATTCGCTGCGATCCGCAAGGGTAAAGCTCAACTCGCGGCGTTTTCCATCACGCAGGATGGTCAGGTTCAGTGTTTCACCCGGCTGGTGCCGGGCGACACGCATTCGAAAATCCTGAACATCCTCCACAAGACGGCCGTCGATGGCGACAATCACGTCCGAACCGCGAAGACCGCCCCTGTCCGCCGGGGTTCCCTCCGAAACCGACTCGACAAAAACGCCCGTTACTGTTTCATCGAGCCTCAGCGCCTCTTTCTTGAGTGGATCGAGATCGACGGGAACCATGCCGAGGTACCCGCGCCGCACCACCCCACCCTGCAGCAGCTGGCCAATTACATCCCTGGCAAGATTGATCGGTATGGCAAAACCAATCCCATTCGCGGCGGCGTTTACGGCTGCATTGATACCGATCACCTCGCCGTGGATGTTTGCCAGGGGACCTCCGGAATTGCCAAAGTTAATTGCAGCATCGGTCTGGATGAAGTCCTGAAAGACAGGTCCGCCTCCAGAGATAAGAAGGTCGGAACGTCCTTTCGCGCTGATCACGCCAACCGTCAGCGTCCAGTCCAGGCCGAGCGGGTTGCCCATCGCCACGGCCCAGTCGCCGATGCGGATATCATCGCTGTTGCCGAGTGTGGCCACCCAATCCGCGGAAACCTCGCCAATGCTCAGCAGGGCAAGATCGGTTTCCGGGTCCGCGCCGATGAGCGATGCCGTCCGTTCTTCACCGTCCGCGAGGGTCACCGTGATCTCGCTTCCACCCTCGACAACATGGTGATTTGTCACCACCCGACCCTTGCTGTCGATGATCACACCCGACCCACCCGAGGTGATCTGGGGGTGTGACCGGCCACCAAACAAATCCTCGAATCCGGCGAAGCCGCCAAAGTCCGCCTCTTTCTTCACGGTGATGTTCACAACGGAATGTTTGAGGCGATCGGCGACCGCGACGAACGGGCTTTCAAACTTCGTATCAATGACAGGCAGAATTCTTTGGGGTGGCTTCTGGACCCTGTTCTCGTCTTCTGCAACCTGGTTCTGAATCGGCTCCGAAGGTGTCGAAACAGAGGATGTTTCATCCACAGAACCCTTCGGCGAGTTCTCGTCGAGCCTCTCTGCTGCAAACGCGAGGAGTACAAGAACCACCAGAACCACTCCCAACAGGGCTCCACCCCTCGGGAACGACAGCCATTTTGTCATGCTCTATCCTACCTTCGACAGCGCCGCGCCAATACCTATGTTCCCCCGCGCTGCCTGATGTTGTTCGGCTCCAATACTCTTTTACCCGGCACCCAGTGTACTCGACTGTCTCACGGAAGTTCCCATAGCGACAGGAATTCCGGGCTTCATTAAATCAACAACAAGAACGTCTTTTCTTCAATCGATCCAGTCGGCGAGGAAAAGGTTTGTCTCGCCCGGACCCTTGCCACCACGATTCGAGGCGAAGACCAGCAGTTTGCCATCATTGGAGAACATCGGGAAACCGTCAAACGATGGGTTGTTCGTAATCTTCTCGAGACCGGTGCCGTCCTTGTGAATCAGGTAGAGCTCAAAGTTGGGCATCCTGCTCATGTTGGATGCGTCGGAGTCGCCATAGTTGCTCGAAAAAATGATCCTCTCTTCATCAGGATGCATGTATGGACCGAAACTCGCCGTCCCCATGTTGGTCACCTGGTACTGCTCCGACCCATCCGCCTTCATCAACATGATCTCAAGGCGCATCGGGCTGACTACCTCGTGCGAGGTCAGGTAGCGGGAGTGGTCGATCTCTTCCCTGCCCACCGGATGGTTGGACCGGTAAACGATATAGGTGCCTTTCGGACTGAAGAAGGGTCCGCCGTCATATCCCAACGTCCAGGTGAGCCGTTTCAAATTGGTCCCATCAATGTTCATTTTGTACAAATCGAGATCTCCGCTTCGTATCGAACAGAAAACCAACGATTTACCGTCGGGACTCACGACCGATTCCGCATCATATCCGGGCGTATCAGTCAATTGTTGCAACACCGTGCCATCTCGACGGGCACGGTAGATGTCGAATCCCTTGTGCAGCGGCCAGACATAGCCGAGGCTCTGATCCGGAGCTGGGGGGCACTCCATACTCGCACCATGCGTACTCGCGTAAATGAATTCGTCAGTACCCGGAATGAAGAACGAACAAGTAGTTACACCGCCCCCCGTGGAAACCATCTTCGTTTCTCCCGTCGCCAGGTTCATGATGTAAATCTGGTCGCACTCGCCTTTCTTTTCATGTGATTGATAAATCAGCCACTTACTGTCAGGGCTGAAATAGCCTTCCGCATTTTCGCCACCAAACGTCAGTTGCCGCAGGTTTTTCATGTGCTTCTCTTCACCGGGCATCAGCAGGTTGTCGGCGGGTTGGGGCTTTTTTGCCGCGGCGTTCACCGGGATCAGCAACAGAACCATTACCGTTGCGAAAAGCGCGTTGATCCATCGGGAAGGATGCATCGGGTCTCCTGAGGGGGGGGGTTCGTGTTAACAACAGGCTCTGAGGATAGGCAAACATCGCCGTCCGGGCAAGGCTAACTTCCGAGAGTGACGAGAACTGCTCCGGTCACACCGAGAGCGATTCCTGCGACTCTTTTCACCCCTGCGGATTCCCCAAGAAGCAGCACGGCCAGTAGAAAAATGAAAAGGTTCGAGGTCTGGTTCAGCGCCGTCGCGGTGGAGGCGAGGGTATATTTGACGCCACCAAGCATCAGCGTCAACGCCAGATATGTTCCGCTGAACGATCCCGGCAGCAGCACTTTCAGGTTTTCCCAGCGAACGAGCGATGCAATGTTCGCCCTGCGATCCCTGCGCAGCAACAGCACCGGAATAAGGAACAGCAGCCCTCCGATCAGACGCAGCTCCGTGGCGACAATCGTCGGGGTCCGCTCCAGCACCGGCTTGATGGCGACCACGGATACGGCCTGGGTAATCATCGCAATCACGGACCAGAGGATGCCGATCCACAGACTCGCTCTTCTATCGCGCGAGATTTCCTTTTCAATCCGCGTGACCATCATGAGAGCGGCGGCGATCATCACAACGCCCAACCACTGGATGATGCCGAGACGCTCGCCCAGCATTCCCATCGAAAAACCGATTACCATCGGTGTGTAGAGCGTCCAGAGAATGGCAATCAACCCGGCCCCAAGGCGGTTCAGGGAGGCGAGCAGGAACGTGTCCGAGATTCCCAACCCGACAATCCCCGCTCCAACCAGGAGCCAGACGTCCCGTGACGGCACCCTGGCGAACAGTGAATGCCCCAGAACCATCCACGACAGCGCGAGCAGGAGCAGCGAGAACGAATTCTTGAAAAAATTCAACGCGAGGGGGTGCACCGTCTCCCCGGCGCGGCGAAAGAATATCACTCCCACCGCCCACGCCAGCGAGGAGCCCAGCGCCAGCATTTCTCCCAGGCAGGGGAAGGGACTCACACAATCTCCCCGAAGATCACCAGCAACACTCCGCCCATTCCGATGATGACGCCGAGGACACGCTTGGCGGTTACCGGTTCACGCAGCAGGAGCGCCGCGAGCAGAAACGTGAAGAGGGTTGAGGTCTGGTTCAGGGCGGAGGCGGTGGAAGCCTGGGTGTATTTCATCCCCGAGAGCCAGAAGACAAGAGAAACATACGTCCCGATCAACGATGCGGGAATCATCGACGACCACACGGAGCGGTTTCGGAGTTCGGCAAACATCTTTCTCCGCCCTCGCAGAAACGGCAGAATCAGGAACATCACGGCGATGCCGCCAAGCAGCCTCCACGTGTTCGCCCAGAAAATCGGGGCGTCGCCAAGCATCGGCTTGATCATCACAATGGAAATGGCTTGCGTCAACGCCGCAAGCACGCCGAACAGAATTCCCAGTGCTCGCTGCCTCGGATCGACATTCCCGGATGGCCCCTTCATCCTCGTTACCGCGAGTACGGCTCCCAGGATGAGTGCCACGCCGAAGAGTTGCAAAGGAGTCATCACTTCGCCCAGGAATAGCACGGAGAGCACGATGATGCTTGGGCTGTAGGAGGTGTTGACGATGGCCTGGAGTCCCGCGCCGAGGCGGTTCAGCGTCATGAAGAAAAAGGTGTCGCTGATCCCGATGCCGATGGCTCCGCTGGCGATCAGAAGAAAGATCTGGGACGACGGCACATCGCGGATGAGCCCCTGTCCAGTGAGCAACGCCGTCGCGGCAAAAAGAAAAATAGCAAAAAAATTCTTGAAAAAATTCAGGGGAATGGGTGAAACACTCTTGCCTG
This sequence comes from bacterium, assembly GCA_043801585.1. Taxonomy (GTDB): domain Bacteria; phylum Electryoneota; class Electryoneia; order Electryoneales; family Electryoneaceae; genus JAZDLX01. Next base: position 16,013 of record JAZDLX010000107.1, read on the forward strand.
TAATCCGAAAAAGGATAACTGCGAAGGACCACGAGAGAGGCGCGAGCAAAGCAAATGTTTCGCCGATGTAGGGAATTCCATGCAAGTCCATCCTGCCGCCTCTCCCGTCAACGTGTGGAGGTCCGTTTCTCTACCAAATATCTCCCGCTTCATCCCTCCGTCAGGCAAAGGTGACAAAGAATACCCCGGCTGCAGCCAGAACGATCGCCACCAGTTTCCGCCGGGTCACCGGCTCACGCAACAGGATCGCTGCGAAGATGAATGTGAAAATAGTGCTTGTCTGATTCAACGTTCCAGCGATGCTCGCTTCCGTGTATTTCATTCCGCCCAGCCATGTAATCAGTGTGATGTACTGTCCAAAAAAGGCCCCGGCGATCATATAGGGCCAGCCGCGACGCACAATCATCGAACCGAGAACCTGCAAACGCCGCGGTTGAAATACAAGCTGCACTCCCAATGCCGCCAGGCCGCCTACCAACCGCCAGACTGTGGCCCAATAGAGAGACTGCCCGCTCAGTACCGGCTTGACCAGAACCATGCCGACAGCCATCAGGCCACTCGCCAGCAGGCCAAGCAGCACCCCAATAACCAGCGTCCTGCGGGGAAGGGTTCCGTTGCGTTCGGTTGTCGTATAAGTAGCAACGAAAACGGCGCCAACAATCAGCGCCGCGCCCACCCCCTGGCCCATATTAAGACGCTCCCCCAGAAAGATCGTGGAAAGCAGGATCACATATGGAGCGTAGGACGCCTCGACCACCGCCGTTCTTCCCGCACCGATCATGTTCAGGCTTTTAAAGAAGATGGTGTCGGCGAGGCCGATCCCCAGCAATCCCGAAAGAATGGTGACGATGTACACCCTGGACGGCAGAGATGGAAAAAGATCCACCCCCAGAAGCAGGGCGGTGGGAACCAATAGAATAAATGCAAAACTGCATTTGAAAAGGTTCAACGCGAGGGGGCGTACGGTTTCACCACTTTTCTTGTAGAGAATGACAGAGAGCGCCCACAGAACCGCTGTGATCAGCGAAAGGATTTCGCCGAGGTAGGGAATGGGCGCTGCCTGCATCGATCCCACCTTCAGGTCTGGGACTGGGAACGCGGCAAGATACTTCACTCGAAAGGGATTACACGATGCAAAAGGGAGCATGCCCTTTCAGCGAGAGACGCAACGGAAAGACCCTGTAAACGGATTACCCAGACAGCCTGGAGGCAACAACTTTAAAAATGTCTGATGTACAAAATCAGACAGTTTAGGAGGATTTCGTTTTCAAACTGTCTGCGTTTCGCTCAGTCCAGTTTCGCCTTGCCAAGACGGAGACTGTTCAGAACGACCGAGACACTCGAGAACGCCATCGCTCCCGCTGCCAGCGCGGGGTGCAGGTGCCGCAGGATTTCCGGCGCCCAGACAACAGAGGCCAACACCCCCGCAGCAACCGGAATCAGTGCAACGTTGTAGAAAAACGCCCAGAAAAGATTCTCGTGAATGCCGCGCATCATTCTGCGCGAAAGCACAATCGAACGCGGGAGACCCTCGAGTTCGCCGCCGACGAGGGTGATGTCGGAGGTTTCCATCGCTACGTCGGTTCCACTGCCCATGGCGATACCGATGTCCGCACGGGCGAGGGCGGGCGCGTCATTGATCCCATCCCCGACCATCGCGACACGGTTTCCACCCTCCTGCTCTTTTCGCACGACTTCTTCCTTGCCTTCCGGTAGGACGCCTGCGATCACTCGAACGATTCCAAGACTGGTTGCGACGGCCCAGGCGGCGGCTTCATGGTCGCCCGTGACCATCACCGACTCCACGCCAAGCTTCTTCAGACGAGCCACCACTGCTGCAGCGTCCTCTTTCACCGCGTCGGCGGTGGCGATCAGGCCGATGTCGGTTCCGTTCCGTCGTACACGCATCAGGGACTTTCCCTCCGCACGGAGCCGTTCCGCCACCGATGCCAGCTCGCCGTGCATTTCCCCGAAGGCATCCGGACGGCCAACGTCAATGTTCGACCCTTCGACCTCCGCCTCAATCCCGACACCAGATTTTGCGATGTGGCGGGTGGGCGGTTTGATGACGAGACCACGGTCCTTCGCCGCGCGAACCACCGCCTTCGCCAGGGGATGCCCCGATGGTTCCTGTGCACAGGCCGTCATCCGAAGCAGCTCCGCCTCGCCCACTCCGTTCAGCGGAATGATGTCGGTGACGTGAGGGCGACCGTATGTCAATGTCCCGGTCTTGTCCAGAAGCATCGTCTTCAGTCCGCTGGCGGTCTCCACCGCTTCCGCATCACGGAAAAGGACACCGTTACGGGCGCCGAGCCCCATGCCGACCATGACAGCCGTTGGGGTGGCAAGCCCCAACGCACAGGGGCAGGCGATGACCAGAACGGCGACCAGCCGGATCAAGGCAGGCTCAAACGATCCTCCGATCCAGTACCAGATCCCGAAGGTGATCAGAGCAATGGTGATAATCGCTGGAACGAACACCGCAGCAACACGGTCGGCGACACGCTGAACCGGTGCCTTCGTACCTTGTGCGCGCCGAACCAGGTCAACGATACGCGCCATCGCGGTATCCACACCAACGCCTGTTGCGATTATTGTCAGCGCACCGTGCTGATTCACCGTGGATCCAAAAACCTTAGCACCCGGACCCTTGTCCACAGGAATCGATTCGCCGGTCAACGCCGATTCGTCCACGGCGGACTGCCCCGACACCACCTCGCCGTCAACGGGAAACGCCTCTCCGGGACCGACGATCAGACGGTCGCCTTCCTCCACCATTCCCACGGGAATGGTTTCAGTGGTGCCGTCCGGACGCACACGCGTCGCCACCTTCGGCGCCAGGTCCATCAACGCCCGGATTGCACCGGAGGTCTTTCCCTTTGCTCGCGCTTCCAACCATTTTCCGATCTTGATCAGGGTGAGGATCAAGGCGGACGTCTCGAAGTAGACATGGCCGTGGAGCCCGGGGAGCACCATCACGGCGAGGGAATAGGCATAGGCGGTTGAAGAACCCAGCGCGACGAGTACATCCATGTTGGCTGATCCATTGCGGAGGCTCTTGTACGCGCCGACGTAATACCCCCAGCCGGTATAGAACTGTACCGGTGTGGCCAGGAGCAGAAAGAGCAGGTTCACCCAGGGAGCGAGCGACCAGACTCCGAGCAAACCGGCGTCGCGTCCCATGGAAAGAAGGAATAGAGGTACCGTAAACGTGATCCCCACCCAGAGGGCACGCTGTTGCGTACGTTCCTCAGCCTTACGAGCGGCTGTCTCCGCATCCTCCCCCTCGGAGGGTAGAACAAGGTGGTAGCCGGCCGATTCCACGTTGTGCGCCAGCTTCTCCAGGTTTACGACATCCGTGTCGTACACCACGCGCACGTTTTCCGCGGCGAGATTCACCGACGCCGATACGACGCCTTCCGTTTTCTTTGCGAGAACACGTTCAATGGACAGTGCGCAATTTGCGCAGGTCATACCGACGACAGGCAGTGATACCTCTTTCTGAGCCATGTTGAACACTCCACCTTCAAACAGTTTCCCGCCACGGAAAAACGGTTTATATGCAACCGTGTTTCTTCAAAACAGTATCGATCAGGCGGTCGGAAGAACCAACGTGTACCCCGCCTCGGTTACTGCGTCGGCCATCGCCGCAAGTTCCGCGACCGAAGGATCGTAGGTGATTGTCGCCTCGCCCTTCTCCAGGCTGACGTCCGCACTGGATACCCCCTGTACATCCTCGATCAGTGCATTTTTCACGTGCATCACGCAATGCATGCAGCTCATTCCCTGTACCTTCAACGTCGTTGTCGTCTCTGCCATCGTTTTCTCCGTCATTAAAAGTTGTCTTTCAAAAACAGAAAAGAGGGACGCAGTCGCCGCTGTTCCCCCTATTGATACGTCGTCGGTCAATCAACTCACGAAATACTAACGGTCCGGGAAACCCTGTTGTAAGAGCTTCACATGGCCCGAAATCCGAAACCCACCACCCTCCTCTGTGAGATGCACAAGTATCCGACAAGTTCCAACCATGCGCGACCTGTTTCTCCCGGACGCCTCCCCGATTTTCCTGCGGAGAAAGGCAATCTATACGAATCGGAATAATCATGAATCAGCGCAGTAGCACCGCCTTGCGCACGACTCTCCCCTCTCGCCCGGCATCCAGATCGAACAGAACAACCCCGGAAGCCACATCGGACGATGCTTTGTAGATGATAGGATGGGTACCCTTCGCCAACAGACCGAGCGGTCTTGTCTCGATCAGCCTCCCCGAAACACTCCATACACGGAGGGTCACGGTGGCGGCGTTGGGAAGGTGAAGGCGTAGCGTTGTCGACGGGTTGAAGGGGTTCGGGTATGGAGATTCCACGTCGAACCGCACCGGCAGACCGGTTGCACTTGGATCTGGCGCCGAGACAGCGGGCAAGAATGCTTTTTCCACGAGTGCCTGCTCGAAGACGGCCTCAACGGAAGGAACATGCTCGTAATAATAGTGCGCGGCCAATCGAACCTGCTCCGCGGCATCGCGGATGTTCATATCCGCCAGTAGATAATAAAGACTTTCCAGGACAACCCGATCGGCTGTGTCGGCCCCCAGCACCGCACGCGCTCGCCACATCGCATCCGCCCAGATGGTACCGTTGGAATAGATATCCTCGTTCGACGGCCAACCTGATGATGTGTAGACTTCCGGTGTCTGCAATGGACGGCCATACCAACTGATCCCAGAATTGTTTCCATCCCAGTTGAACACCCTGTCGGAACCGTAGCTCTCGATCAACAGGCTATAGGATCCCGCCAGATAATCGCTGACCCCCTCCGCCAGACAGGCCATGTCAAACCCCATCCCGACATTCATTGGGTGGTCGCTGATATGAAACATGGCATCGTGCATCAGTGCGTGGCCATACTCGTGGATCAGAACATCCGCGTCTTCCGCATCGTCAATACCGCCTTCGCCGAACAGAAGTGTGTTAATGCTCGGATAATACGCCGAATTGTCATAGTTAAAACTGTCGGGATTGTCATAAAAAGCGTGCGCATCCACTTGAATAGGAACATGCTGCAGACTATCAAACCCAAGCGATTGGACCCGCCGTTGGTATTGATCGATGTAATAGTACGCCATCACATCCTCGAATCCCGACTGGCTTCGTGTAAAATTGAAACTGCTGCCAACGGGTACGGTCGCCGGTGGAGCAACGACACCTATCAGGTCACGAATCAAGACATAGGGCCCCTGCAGAATCAGCATCTCGTTGCTCACCGTCAGGCTGTCAATCGAGAATTCAACACGCTGGTCAGTGAGTTGCTGGGTGTCTGCGTCGCCATTATCCACATAGCCATCACCATAAGGCTTGTGTGCGCTGGTCAGAGGGTCAGGATGGAACACCCAGACGGTTGCTGAACCGGTGGATTCCAGCAGGTGTGCGGACAGGTCGGCGATCTTCACCACCTCCCCACTGACGGCATCCACCAGAACGCGCCCATCTCCCGCGGGCACCTCGCTGGGAAGTGACACAACCCAGACCGTTCGCCATCCGTCAGGAGTCGAATACACCGCGAGCCACGGCTGGGGAGCACCGGGGATCAGGATTTGCGCTCCCCACGCCCGTTTTGCGATTGTCAACGCCTCGCCGGAGGCAAGGGTGGGAGCATGCTGCGGTGACGCTCCAGCCTTCGCCACCCGTCCAATGACCGACCGGACGTCGCCTCCGGGACTTAGAATCACGCGGAGATATTCGCCATACACTGGAAGCCCCTCTATTTCGCGGCTCAAGTCTACGATCACAGAGGCGGCAGAACGACGCGTTTCGGCTTTGCTCCATGCTGTTGGGTCAACCTCGGGAGCAATCTCTTCCTGATGCTGGTTAACGAATTTTCGGGCGGCCGTTACCGGGTCCCGTTCCACATTGGTCGATTCTCCCCTCCAGACCACCGTCCTGTACCCGGAATCCTGTGGCTCCATGTTTTTCTTTTGGATAGGAGCGGCAGCAACAACCCATCCCGGAATCACAAGGAATGCGATGAGCAAAAGTATCGTTCGCTGAAGTCGCGACATAATCTGCTGCCACTCCGAATAATCGCCCGATAACGTTTCCAGTCCTCCCCACAAGGCGGTTGCATTGCGCGGTTTCTTAATTTCGCTACACAAACCGGGTATCCATTGTGCTTCGGGACACAGCACGGCCCTTCGAGAGCCCCGAGACACCCTCCGGATACATTAAAATTGGGTCAATACTAAAAGAGATAGTCATCCTGACGTCCCGATCGGTCGGGACGAGAAGGATCTATGTTTTTGGTGCAAGTCATTAATAAAACAAAGATTCTTCACTTCGTTCAGAATGACTACGGGGATTATCTCTCCTGATCGTTTTTTAACAAGTTTGAATGCTGTTTTTGTTGATTCCAAAGGATCACTTAATCTTGTGAAAAACGCTATTCTAGTATTAACCCTTAAAATTACTCAAGTCACTACTTATATCTACTGAAAATACAAAATATTACAAGAATCTTGATTCAGGTCATCCGTCTAATTCCTTATAGTACATCTGCATCAGCCGTCTTGCCGTGGCGGGAGAATAACCGGTGAAGTGGTTGTTCACATAGACCACAATTTTCTCGGCCGATCTCGAGACCGACGCCAGCAACCTCGCCCAACGCAGCAGACTCTCCTCTTTGTCAAGGACCTCCCGGTTCCATCGGCTTGTGATCTTTTCGATCTCGGCTCTGTCACCGACGAGACGCACATACCCCAATCCGTTCGTCAACGCTCCGAGCTGCTCCGCAATCTCCGCACCGTGCGGCATCCATGCGTGATCCACCAACGCGAGGACACAACCATGAGCACGCACCACCTCTACGAACGTCTCGTTCAACCAGGTGCGGTTACGGATCTCCACGGCGTACCTGTACCCCTCTGGAAGACGATTGAGAAACCTGTCCAGTCTTTCCAGAAAGGGGCCGGACTGTTTGAAAGCGATCTTGTTGAAGTACGGAAACTGGATCAGCAGCATGCCGAGCTTCTCGCCGAGACGGGAGATGGCAGCAAGGTAAGTTTCGGTGACCTCGAGTGCGCGCTGTGAATCCAGAATGTTCGTGGTGTCGGGCTGCGAACCCTCGCCCCCATGAACAACAGCTCTCGGAAATTTGGCGGAAAAAAGAAAGTGGGCGGGTGTCCTTTCGCGCCAACCGTCCACAGTCTTCGCTGTGGGAACGGCGTAGTAGGTGGCGTCGATTTCTACTGTGTGAAATTGCGTGGCATAGTAGGAAAGAAAATCCGCTGGGGAAGTGCCCGATGGATAAAAGGGTCCCACCCAGTCCAGCTCGGAGAAGGAGCTGGTTCCGAAAAACACTGGGTCATCAGCAGGTTGCGAGAGACTCGCTTCACCTTCGTTGCGCATCCCCTGGAATAAATCTCCTGGCATTCAACCGATCCTTTCAATCCGATGAATTCACGGGTTCGGAAGGCATGCCTATGCCCAGGATCCTGAGGTCCAGCGACGCAGGATTTCCGCCAGCATGTTCGGGGTTGATCCTTGCGAGCCGGATATGGTCACGCCATCCTCCGTCAAGCTTCAGATACGCCCTCGAGAACCCCTCAACCACGAATCCCATCCGTCGCAGGAGACGGAAACTTCGCTCGTTTTCCGGGCGAACATTGGCCTCAATCCGATGCAGTTTAACATCGGAAAACATGAATTGTAGCGCCGCTTCCAGCGATTCACGCATCAGCCCCTTACCCTCCTGTACACGGTCCAGTTTGTACCCCAGGACAGCCCCCGAAAGCGGACCTCGAAACACTTGGCTGAAGGTGACATCCCCGAGCACCAGCCCACACGGGTCGTCAGCCGGAAGCATGAAAAACCCGTATTCGACCCCCACCCTGAATGATTCGAGCCGGGTTCTCAGACGCTTTTTCCAGAACGAGAGAGTATCATAATCGAACGGAGGAGTCGGCATCGCCGGACGGTGGTATTCGCGGTTTCGCACAGCATATTCCAGCGTCCGCCGAGCCATCGCAACACCAGGAACGATCAATGCCACTCGCCCCGTTCGCGCAATCAGTTCTCCGGGCCATCCCCTTTTCATCCGCCACCTCGCCTCGTCTTTGCCGTTTGCGAGAAAAACGGTCTGACCTCGTCCTAAGGCCAGACCGGAAGGGCATTCCTCCACAATAAACAGAGCCAATTATTTCTTCAGGTTTTCCGGATTCAACCCTTTGAATGAAGGATGTACGAAAACCCCGTTTTTACGAATCAACTTTCCATCAATCCAGATCTCGCCTCCACCGGCCTGTTTCGTCTGGATGTTCACCAGGTCCCAATGAACAGCAGACCGGTTACTGTTGTCGGTGTCGTCGTAAGCGTTGCCCGGCGTGAAATGGAACGACCCCATGATCTTTTCGTCGAAAAGGATTTCATCCATCGGGAAGGTGATGTAGGGATTGCACCCGAGAGCAAATTCGCCGACGTAACGCGCCCCCGCGTCGGTGTCCAGCAGCTTGTTGATCCGCCGGGTGTCGTTCGCAGTAGCCTTGACAATTTTCCCGTTCTTGAACTCGAATCGGACATCCTTGAACGTGAAACCGTTGTAAGTGGAAGGCGAATTGTAGGTGATGACGCCGTTGACACTTGTTTTTACGGGGCAGGAATAGACCTCTCCGTCGGGAATGTTACGGTGGCCGTCACACTTCACCGCACCGATGCCCTTGATGCTGAACGTCAGATCTGTGCCAGGCCCCTTAATGTGCACCTTGTCCGCTTTCGTCATGAATTTCTGGGCGGGCCCCATTGCTTTCGACATCTTCCTGTAGTCCACACCGGCGGTCACATTGTAGTAGTACTTTTCAAACGCCTCGGTGGACATTCCGGCCATCATCGCCATCGACTCTGTGGGGTAGCGCAACACAACCCAGTTTGTTTTCGTAACACGCACCTCGGCGTGAACCTTCTTGAAAATCTCCGTGGCAAAAAGCTGGTTCTTTTCATCCGCAAGATCCGCCAGCTCTTTTGTGTTCGCCAGGCCGCGCACGCCTATGAACGCGTCCATCTTGCGCATCCGGTGCAACTCGGTGCTCTGCATCGCCGCCAGGCTTTTCTTTGTCGCTTTCGAAAGCAGGGTGCGCAGCAGCTTGTTGTATTTGATCTCAAGGGTCGGGTAGCCACCCGCTTTGTAAACCGCAGTGACCAGTGACTGCAGAAATTCCACGGGAGTGTCATAGGCTTCAATCAAAACGTTTTGACCCTTTTTCACTTCACAGGAGTAGTTAACCAGCACTTTGGCCAATTCAGCGTGTCTGGGATCGATCATCAATCCTCCTCGTTTTCACTGTCCTCCCGGAATCGGACAGACGTGACATTTTTACTGCAACTATTGATGTTTTCCGGCCACTCGCCTCTTTCACGGAGCACCCGTCTACATCTTTTTCGCCTTTTTATCCGTCTGTTTTACGAGCGCGGCATCTACTTTCTCAACAACCTTCTTCAGTCTTTTATCCGTCTCCGCGGTCATCTTTGCGACCCCGTTCAGCATCTTCGAGACAAAGGTTTGATCCTGGATGCCGGGGAGGTTGATACGAACGTTCAGCGCAGCGCCGTGGACGGCAGCGTGAGCACAATACGCGGCGACGCCCGTATCCGAGATGCTGTTTGGATTTCCCTTTTCGACCATCACGTCGATCAAGTCAAACGTCGCCAACGACGCTTCACACACGCTGTAGGGAACGAGGGTCGCGCTTTTGTTTGCCTCGTCCAAAGCGGCGGAACGCTCTGCAATCTGCTCGTCCGTTTTCTTCGGAAGACGCATGGCGGCCATCACGCCGTTGAAGGCCTCGGTGTCGTCGTCGATCGCCTTCAACAGGCGGTCTTTCAGTTCCTGACCTTTCACCGCCGCCTGTTCAACATCGTCCCAAGCCTTTTCGTACTCAAGCTTGCCGTGTGTCAAGTTGCCTACCATCGTTGCGAGGGAAGCAGCAAGCGATCCGGCCAGCGCCGCGACAGATCCTCCGCCGGGCGCCGGGGACTCGCTCGCCAGCTCTTCGGCAAATCCTGTCAGCGTCAGATCTACCAGTTTTCCGCCCGCAGCATCTACGGAGGCAATCGCGTATTCGACAATTTTCCGGTCAGGATCAAACTCGGACATGTCGTTCAGGCCCATCGAATCCACCGCCACCCGGACCAGCTCGCGTTCATGAACGGCAGTAGAGCGACCCTGCTTCTTCAGGAAAAAGCGTCCCCCTTCCAGCATCGGCTTCAGTGGTATCAGGCCTACAATTTCGCTGCCGGTGACACGCACGCCCATTTCACGGGCCAATTCGTCAACCTTGTCGAACACCTGGTGCGGGGCGGTAACGTCCGGATCGGTCAGGTTCATCGTCACCTGAGCCTTTTTCCATTCCTCCAAGTACCATCCGGCGGCTCTGCAGTTGGTGAAGAGACCGGAAACATTTTCGACTGGTTTGCCATCATCACCACGAATGACCCGGCGTTTTTCGTCACGCAGGACGTAACCTTTTTCCCGGATACGAAGCGCAATATCCTTCGCGTGGCGAACGAAGCGGCTGTTCAGATTGATGTTGTAGGCCACGAGAAACTTACGGGCACCAATATGGACGGCACCGAATCGGGGCCGGAATTCCTGCGGTCCAAAATCCGGTTTCCAGTCGGGGTCCTTCATTTTTTCCGGAAGCGCCTCATATTCCCCCTTGCGCACAACGGCGAGGTTTCGCCACTCCTCCTTCGATGCGGCGTATTCATAGAGGTAAACGGGAACGTCCAGCTCCCTGCCAACCCGTTCGCCAAGCCTCTTTGCCAGCTCCACGCACTCATCCATTGTCATATTGGCAACCGGGACGAAGGGACAGACATCCGTTGCGCCGGCCCGGGGATGTTCGCCCGTATGCTTACTCATGTCGATCAAGTTGTGTGAAGCCTCAATCAGCCGAAACGCGCCCTCGAGCACGCTGTCGGGGTCGCCCGCGAGGGTAATGACTGTGCGATTAGTATCCGCACCCGGATCCACATCAAGGAGAGTGCATCCATCCACCGCCGCCGCAGCGTTTGCACAGGCGTCAATGATCGCACGATCACGGCCTTCGGAAATGTTCGGAACGCATTCAACTATCTTCTTCATGCTTCACAACCCCCGTTGTTTCCAGCTCAGAATCATGGCAATCAAAGGTCGAAGTCACCGTCATTCCCCTGTGTTTCAGGTTCGCTAAGATAAGGGAGACCCTGTTTGGGGGCAAGGAAAGCGTGAGATCACTCGTTTGCAGGGTAGCGTTTTCCGTGGGTAAAAGAATTTGATCAAACACCGCCGTTTAGTCATCAGCAAGCTTCTTTCGAGTGGCCTCGGCATAGTCGAGCAGCTTCCTGATCGCCCTCTGGCGTACCTCAACGTCTTCATCATCGCTGTATTCGATGAGGCGTCCCATCTTGGTAATTGTTGTATATCCGAACGTTCCGCCGCTCCCAGCAATTCGGTGTCCCCATTTTTTTACCTCGTCGGGTGGGTGATCCCCCGTAATAAAAGTTTTCGCTTCTTCAATCATGTAACCAAGGTATTTCCTTTTCAGCGAGTTGGAAATCAGAATATCTTCCAAATTCCCTTCCGCCGTTGTTATCAAATCAGATAATGCCGGACGTTTCGATTTTCCAACCACCGCGCTTTGCGCAATCGTTTCAATTTTCGTGACAAAGTGCGCTGGATCGAATGGTTTTGCGATGTAGGCATCCGCGCCGGCCTCCAGCGACTTAAGACGATCACCCCGCATCGCGAAAGCGGTCAGTGTAATGATTGGAACGCGGTCTCCGCCCGGCAGGCGACGGATATGACGTATCGCTTCATGTCCATCCATCACTGGCATTTGAACGTCCAGAACCACAACATCAAAAAGCCCCTTTTCAAACGCGTCAACAGCCTGCTGTCCATTTTCGACCATCACTACCCGATGCCCACGGGTCGTCAACAGATGGTCGATCAGCAGACGGTTTGATTGGTGATCATCCGCAACGAGAACATCCAGCGACTTTTCCGAAGCCACGGGGAGATCCGAAACGGCTATCAAGATTTCCTTGTCCTCCAAGGTGTCGAGAAAACGGCAGGGTATGTGCACTGTGAACGTCGTACCCGAACCGATCCGGGAATCCAGATCGATCCTTCCTCCGAGCGCCTGAACCATACGATAGGTGATGGCAAGTCCCAGACCTGTACCCTGGGACGAATCAGCACCGGGAGGTTCCGCCTGATAGAACGGTTTAAAGATTTTTCCCCGGTCATCGTCCGAAATCCCGCATCCCGTATCGCTGACCGTGACCACGATGCCGTCTCTCTCTTCATTCGTACGCACATTCAGCGTCACTGATCCACGACTCGTGAATTTTACAGCGTTCCCAAGGAGGTTTGTAATGATCTGCCGAATTCGCTGGCGATCAAGCTCAACACGTGGCGGAAACATTTCGCAACTGTGCTGAAGTTCCAGTCCTTTTTCGCCAGCAAGCGGACCAAAGAGTGTCACAATATCCTCGACAAGCTTGACGAGATCGATCGGTTCGGGCGACAGGGTCAGCCGTCCTGCTTCGATCCGGCTAAGGTCAAGAACATCGTTGATCAGATCGAGCAGGTGCTCGCTCGAGGACACCATGTTTTCCATGAATTCACGGGTTGTCTCGTCCTGCACACGGTCCCTGACGATCCTGGAGAAACCGAGGATCGCCGTCATCGGGGTTCGAATTTCATGGCTCATGTTTGCGAGAAATTGACTCTTCGCTTCGTTGGCCTGCTCCGCAGCGCGATGAGCATCGGCTGCGTCTTCATAAGTTTTGCAAAGTTCCTCGGAAGTCTTGAGGAGGTTTTCCTCCGCCAGCTTTCTCTCGGTAACATCCTGTACCGTTCCAAGAATGCGAACAGGGGTTCCATCCCTGTCACGATTCACCGTGCCCTGTCCGTAGGCGTAGCGGATTTTTTCACCATCCATAAGGATTCTATACTCAACGACAAACTCGTCCGCGCGACTGCTTAGAACCCGATCGATCTGCTTATTAATCCGTTCAACGTCATCCACCGGAAGGTGTGATGTGATCATTGCAATCGTGGGTTCAATCTCGCCGGGCTCGTACCCGAAAAGACGATAGGTTTCATCAGACCAGGTGAGATGATCCTCTCCGATGCGCCAGTCCCAGTGACCGATATGGGCTATTCTTTGAGCCTCCGCGAGCATGTGTTCACTCTCCCGCAGTCTCTCCTCGGCCCGCTTTCGGTCATCTACATCCAAATGGGTTCCTGTTGCCCTTAGCGGCTTTCCCTCGCTGTCCCATTCAACGACCCGTCCCCAGCTCTGTATCCATTTCCAGGCGCCTGATTTTGTTTTCAACCGATGCTCGATCAGCGTGCTTTCCGTTTTTCCTGCGAGATGGTCGGCGATGGTCTTGTTCGCCCCGGGGAGATCATCCGGATGCATCAGTTCGTTCCAGGCATCTAAGGTCGCAGGAATTTCTTCAGGTTTATACCCGATCATTTCAGCCCAACGGTCATTTCGTTTCGCCTCCCCTGTTTGCAGGTTGATGTCCCATGCACCCAGTTCCGCTCCGCGCAGGATCAACTCCAGACGCTCCTTGCTTTTCCTGAGTTCTTCCTGCGTCTGCAGGCTTTCGGTGATGTCGTGTCCGACCACCACGGATCCACGGAATTCGCCTTGAGCGGAATAAATCGGGGTAGCGTGAATGCGCAGAATTTTCTTCTCCTGGCTGCGCGGGCGAACATCGTAGCTGCCCCAAATCCCTTTTCTCCGTTTCTCCATCTCCTTGATCGCCAAGGAAAACGACTCGCTGTGCAGCAGCGAGGATAGTGCCTTTCCCTCCAGCCCGCCGGGTTCTACTCCCATCATTTTCTCGATGACCGGATTCGCGAGCACGACACATCCTCGATCGTCAATGATCCCGATGCCTTCTGCAAGCTGTTCGAAAATTTTTTCGTACTGGGCGTATCTGCGATTCTTCTTTTTCCGCATGTCCGCCCGCTTGATCAGAGCCTCAAGCAGTTGCGTGATGTCTCCGGATTCCAGATCTGAACGAGTCAACAGGGCTCCGCAACCAAACCCCGAGGCGAGCAATCTCGACGGAAAATCGTCGACGTCCGAGAGCAGAATCCAAAGCGGACAGTCGTCGGTCTCATCGATGTGCGAACACAGATCCAGTGTGCTGATTTCCGGGATGGAGGCATCGACGATAACCAGGTCGTACACATGCGACTTAAACGCTTTCAGGAATGTTCCAGCATTCCTCGCGGCAGTCACGGAACAGTCTCCCGAATGCTCAAGAGCTTTCCGCAGTTGTTTCGTGTCGGTGGGGTTATTGCTTAACAGGAGAATTTGGCGAGAGTCCTGCTCCATCGAAAATCCCCGAATAATCGACGGATTTCCCCTGTTTCCGCAATTGTTACACTGCGCAGGCGAAACCGTAATGTTCATTGGAAGTCGTCTCCCTGCGGCTCGCAGGGCATGGATACGCGGTTTACGAGCCACAGGCTTCATGGTAACTTAGTCCTTCAGAAACACGTGCGCGACCTTTAGACGATGTATCAGGGTGCTCGATCCGAGACCGATTGAGACAGTCACAGTGCGCACGCTCAAACAAACGACGGGACGAAACAAAGCGCTATGGCACTTAACGAAAAGCAGATCGAGGACTTGCTGAAGCAGGTCAAGTACCCTGGCTTCAGCCGAGATATTATCTCCTTCGGAATTGTGCGGACGATCCAGGCGGAGGGAAGCCAGGTAACGATCAACCTGGAGTTTTCAACCAGCGACGAATCGATCTCGGGAAAAGTTCGCGATGATATCACTTCCCTGCTGAAAGAAAACGGCATCGATTCAGTCACCGTGGAAGTCGAGCACAAGAATCCCCAGGCTCAGCACGAAGAACGGGGGAAAAACAAGCCGGTCGATGATCTTCTCCCTTCGGTGAAGCACATCATCGCGGTCGCCTCCGGCAAGGGGGGGGTTGGCAAATCCACGATCGCCGCGAACCTCGCCATTGCCCTTGGAAAACGTGGGCTGAACGTTGGCCTTCTGGACGCTGATATCCATGGGCCTTCCGTCCAGATGCTGCTCGGACTCGGAGACGAACCCGAAGCTGCCGAAGAAGCCCGCAAACTGAGGCCGATGACCGCTTTCGGTATCAAAGCAATGTCCATGGGGGTGCTGGTGGACGGCGACACCCCTCTCGTCTGGCGCGGCCCGATGGTCTCATCCGCGGTGGAACAGTTGATGCGGGACGTCGTCTGGGGTAATCTGGACATCCTTGTGCTCGATATGCCTCCGGGCACCGGCGACATTCAACTGACCGTCGCCCAGAAGGTGAAGCTTGACGGCGCGGTGATCGTTACCACACCTCAGGAACTGGCGTTGATCGATGCACGCAAGGGAATCGCCATGTTCAAGAAGTTGGAGGTGCCGGTGCTCGGGCTGGTCGAGAACATGTCCTATTTCCTCGCCCCCGACACTGGAAAACGGTACGAGATCTTCTCCTCCGGGGGAGCACGCCGGGAAGCGCTTCGCCAGCGCGTGCCATTCCTGGGCGAAATTCCACTGCTTCCTGCAATCCGTGAAGGTTCAGATACCGGAAAACCGGTTGCCGCAACGGATAATCCCGTGAGTAAGATTTTTGACAAAATTGCTGAATCGGTCTGGAACGGCATTCTGATCAGCAGCGAATCCTGACGAAGACACAGAAGAGGTTTTCCATGGCTGCCATAGTGACAGAAGAACGGGTGTTGGATGCGCTTCAGGAAGTCATCGACCCCGAACTCAATATCAGCATCGTCGATCTTGGGCTGGTTTATAGCACCACGATTAACGATGACAACGAAGTGCATGTATTGATGACACTTACGACGATGGGATGCCCGATGGGTGAATCCATCGCCAAAGACTCGGAGCAGGCTGTGATGGCGATCGAGGGGGTGAAGGATGTCCTCATCGAAATCACCTTCGAACCTCCGTGGGACATCAACATGATGTCCGACTTCGCCAAAGACCGGCTCGGGTTGGGATGATGAGCGACGATCCTCTTTCGCAGGCCCTGGAATCCGGGGATGACCCTTACGGCACGCCACCGGCGCAATCCGTGCTCAAGACGCTTTTCAAAGGCGCACACCCCGAACTTCTCGCGGAAGCAACCGCCATATTCCTCGAACGGCTGACCCTGCTGGAAATGTACCTTGAGCAGGAGATGAATCTGGAAATCGGCCAGAAGGAACTTGAGCGGTTTCGCAACAGCCGAGCCGACGACATCGCCCTTGAGACCGCACGAATGGCTCAGTTGTTCTACGGAAAGATCGCAACACGCGAAGGCGGATAATGAAAAAACGCGCAAGCACTGTTGGGAAAAACCAACACCCTCTTTCTGAGACCCGTGCCGAAACCCAACCATGGACGGTAAGCTCCCGGTCGGATCGGTGAATTCAGCACCCCGAATTCCGATTGTCTCGCTGTTGCAGAAAAAGGATGCACCGATCGCTTTGGAACTCGTTGGAGCAGCTGCGGGACAGGAAATAATCGCCGGAACCATTGATGTTTTCCGGTATCTCTGTTTGAACCGATTTCCATCCTGAATATCAAGAGACAGCGTCACTGGCCATTGGAAAGTCCTGTCCGACCCTCTCCGTCTGACTCCATCGCAGCTTTGCCGAATTGAGCATCTGCCTTCGGTTTCGTACCTTCCGGTTCCGTAATCCACGCGGCGCCCGTCGAGGCGCCGCGCGTCATGATGAAGAAAAGGATGGACCCATGACCGCCGCCGCGGAAACAGCAACCGCTCCGGTCTATTTCGACAACGGCGACAGCACACCGATGCTGCCGGAGGTACTCGAGGCGATGCTGCCCTGGTTCACCTCCTCCTGGGGCAATCCGGCCTCGCTCCATCAGCTTGGCCTCGCCGCCGAGGAGGCGCTCGATTCCGCACGGGGATCCCTCGCGGAATCGCTCGGCTGCACGGATCAGGAAATTGTCTTTACATCCGGCGCCACCGAGGCGAACAACCTCGCCCTTTCCGGGCTTCGCGTCCAGCATCCGGATAAACGCCATGTTGTGATCAGTCCCGTCGAACACCCAAGCGTCCGCAACCTCGTCAAGACCTGGGCAAAACGGAGTGACGTTGAGGTGACGGAACTTCGCGTGGATGGCGAGGGGCGGGTCGATCCGGAAAGCCTGCGTGAATCGCTGCGTGACGATACCCTGGTCGCCTCGATCATCCACGGCAACAACGAGATCGGCATAATTCAGGACTTGAGTACGCTCAGCGAAATCTGCCACGAACGTGGCGTGCTGCTTCATTCAGACATGGCCCAGTCTTTGGGCAAGGTCCCGCTGAACCTTTCGGACCTCCCGGTCGATCTGGCCAGCTTCAACGCCCACAAAACCCACGGCCCGAAAGGGATTGGCGCCCTCTATGTGCGGAACCGGATGAAGCTTCGCCGAATCATGGAGGGAGGCCCCCAGGAATTCAACCTCCGCCCCGGCACCGAAAACGTCCCCGCGATCATTGGTTTTGCCAAGGCCGCGGAGGTCGCCGCGCGGGACATGGATACCTTTGTTCCCGAGATCAACGCCCTGACAAAACGGCTTGCCGACAACCTGCTGGCGATGGATCACGTCCGGTTGAACGGCCCGCAGATAGGCTCTCCGGACCGCCTTCCCGGAAACCTGAGCGTCACCTTCCGTTACATCGAGGGGGAGGCGATACTGATGTCGCTGAATTATGCGGGGATCTACGTATCTTCTGGATCTGCATGCAGTTCGCGGTCGCTTGTTCCGAGCCATGTGCTCACCGCGATCGGGCTGTTGCACGAGGAGGCGCACGGCTCGATACGCTACACCCTCGCCCGCCAGAACACCGTAGAGGAGGTGGACCGTGCGGTGTCGGAAACGAAAAAGGCTGTGGAACGGCTGCGGGCAATGACCGCGTTTATCCCGGAAGAGCACAGCGAGCGCGAGAGTGACCACGCCAAGACGTTTTATAAAAAGCGGGACGACGCATAAAAGGGGATCAAAAGTGACAGTTACTTTTGATTGCAAAAATTTCCGTCTCTACTCCTGTTGAGTTCGTCATCAAAAGTAACTGTCACTTTTGATCCACAGAAAGCGGGAATACGACCCTCCAAAGGGAAATAAGTTGAATCTGTAACTTTATTTGTAAGGGAAAGGCAAGCCGTCATGGCGATCAAGTACAGCCAGAAAGTGATCCAGGAATTTACCAACCCGGCGAATGTGGGCGACATCGACAACGCCAACGCCCGGGCAACGGAAGGCTCCGCGGCGTGCGGAGACATGATCACCTACTCCCTGGTGATCAATCTGGAAACGCACGTCATCGAGGAGATCAAGTTCCGCTCCTACGGTTGTGCCTCGAACATCGCCACGGCTTCCATGGCGACGAAAATCGCCAAAGGCCGCACTATCGAAGAAGTGAAGAAACTCAGCCCGAAGGTGGTCACCGAACAACTCGAGGGACTCCCTGCGGTGAAGATCCACTGCAGCGTACTGGCGATCAACGGGCTCAAGTCCGCAATTCGCCAGTGGGAGATTGAAAACGGCCTGATAGAGGTTCCGACAGAGACGAAAGAAATCACCCGTGACCATATTCTCGAAACGTTGCGCAATGTGATCCATCCCGAAACCGGGGTGAACCTCGTCAAGATGAACATGATCCGTGATATCGTCATCGACGGCCCCACCGTCTACGTCGAACTGCTGATGGGCGAGACCGAGGAGATGTATTACGAGAACATCGA
>JAZDLX010000144.1:0-10737 GCA_043801585.1 bacterium
TCGATGTAGACGTTTTTCTTCAGATCCTCGACCCAACGGTTGTACACCTGTTCCTGTTTCTCGACCTGGGCGAGGCGTGAGATGCGGTCCCAATCGTTTTTCAGATCAAGGGGGCGTTCCGGCTCTTTCGCGAGCAGCTTCAGCAGGTGGATGCCAAGCTGTGTCCGGAAGGGCTGGCTGACCTCGCCGGAGTCCAGTGTCGTCACTACGTTCTTGAAATCGGGTCGAAGCTGGTTTACGTCGAACCAGCCGAGATCGCCACCCTGCGAGGCGTTATCCTTGTCATCGGAGTACTCTTTCGCCAGAGTGGCAAAATCCTCACCGTTCTGAATCCGCGTGTAAAGGCCGCTCGCTTTCTCCACTGCACGGTCGCCATCCGCATCGGTGGGGCGGAGGCTGATCAGAATGTGACTGCTGTTGATTTTCTCGCCGCGCCGCCAGTTGAGACGGATGATGTGGAAACCAAACCTCGAGCGGATCGGTTCGCTGATTTCCCCCTCGTTCAAACCGAAGGCAACTGATTCGTACTCTGGAACCAGGTCACCGCGCTGGGTCGTGCCGAGCAGGCCGCCTTTCGCTCCGGTGCTGCGGTCGTCGGAATACTTCATCGCCAGGTCTTCAAAATTGCCGCTGGTCATCAATACACGGAACAGGCTGTCCGCCAGCGCTTTTGCCCGTTTGGTCGCCTCTTCGGTGGGCTGGATCTGAACGAGGATATGCGCGAGGTGGAATCGTTCCGGAAGGGTTGGCAGTTGATCCCTGTTAAGCTGAAAATAATCTTCGACTTCGGACTTGTTTACCGATACCGACTGCAATTTCCGTGAGCGCAGGCGATCGATCTTCAGGTTGTCACGGACCTGCTTGCGAAATTCCCTGCGAATCTGACGGATCGGTTTTCCATAGTACAGTGCGAGAGCCTCTTCGCTGCCCAGTTCCTGGACGATCTGGTTGATCCGCTGATCAAGGGTCTGGTCGATTTCACGATCCTCGACCTTGATGTTCGTGTCTTCCTCGGCGATGGCGAGGAGAATCTTCTGGTTGATCAGCTCGTTCAGTATCTGATTGCTAAGCGCCGTTATCTGCTCCGGTGAAGAATACATGGAGCGGTTGCGCAGGATGATATCCTGAACGAACTGCAGGACCTCTGATTCAAGGATGATTTCGTCGTTGACGGTCGCCAGGACACGGTCGACAAGTGTGTGTCCGCTCGTTCCCGGATCGACGGTCTGAGCTGAAACCGGGATCGAAAGCATCAGGACAAGAAGTGCGATCATGACGGCAGGGTTGTGCTTCTTCACGGTTGAACTCCGGTGGAGGTCGTGTCTGCGATGGTTGTATCAGAGGGAGCACTCAGGTCAGCTCCCGGGATGGCGCCGCTCGGTTCTTCAATGGTTCCGGCTGCGTCAAACGTATCGGCCGGTTCCTCGCCTGGTGTGATGCTCGGCGGCGAGGCTTCCGGCAGAGTATCGGTCTGTTCGGGTATTGTCTCTTCCCGGTTGTTTTGATCTTCCACGGTGGATTGATCGAGTGGCGATTCCTGAATCCGTGGAGGGATCGATTCGCGCGTGATGGTGGAGTCCTGGTCTGGGTGCTCCATTTCGAGAATGGCTGGTGCATTGATTCGGACAATGCCATGCCGCCGCGCTTCTCGGCGCAACCCTTCGATGTAGGCAATCTGGTCCCGGGCGCGTTCCTCGGCATAAAGCTGTGCCCGGATGATTGGCATCATTTCGTCGAGAGGCCGGGTCTTCCCAGCATTTTCCCGGCCCAGCAGTTTCACAACCAGCCAGCGTCCCTCAAGAAGAAAGGGAAGGGACGCCTGTCCGGACCGCAACGGATCGATTGCCCGGGTGACCTGCCGGGGAAGACGTTCAATGGAGATATAACCGGAGGTATCGAAGTCAATATCCCGAAAATTGCTGATCAGCTCCTGATCGCTGCGCGATTGATCAAGTCCGGTTCGCACGGACCAGGCTGTGTTTCTTGACGGGGCATAAGCGATGATGAGTTGTACCTCATCGGTTACACGGGTGAACTCGCCGGTGTGATCCTGCCAATACGCCACAACCTGCTCATCGGAAGGTTGTTCGACGCGAATGGCGTCTTCGTAAAGTTTGTTGATGATCAGCTCTTCACGAAGCTCTTCCACCCGCCGGGAGATTTCCCTGTCTCTGTAGAGACCGCGCCGGCGTGCCTCATGGAGTAAAATCTGGTGATCAACCCAGTGATTGACCACTTGAGCGCGAAGCTGCGGGTCATCCGGATTGAGGTCCATATCCTCGATGATCCGGGTGACAGCGGCGGGTGTGATCGCCTTTTTCCCAACGACCACGATGGCATCATCGGGAATCCGCCGTGCAAGATTACACCCTGCAAACAGTGAAGCGATCAGGGCGAACGACAATCCCGTCGTCACCCAACGATTAGTCTTTGTCATCAAAGACATATTTCAGGTTTTTCCGGTAAATCTTGTTGGGTTCAACTTGCATCAGACTGTCCGTCCAGGCCTCGTAATCTGTCTTCGCAGATTCATTTTTCATGTCATCAGCAATCTTTTCGCGTACTGAGTCAAACGGCTGCGGGGTGGGCTCGTAAATTTTTGTCAGTTTGAAAACCGAATAGCCATCACGAAGATCAATCGGTCCCACAATATCTCCGACTTTGGCCTTGGAAAGGGCGTCGCTAAGAGGGCCGAACGTTCCTTCCCGGAAAGGTCCAAGGTGTCCTCGATTAGCACGTCCGTTCGTGCGCACCGTGTATTTTGCCGCTAAATCCTCGATGGATTGCCTGGCGATCACCCACCTGTAAATTTTTCTTGCAAGCACTGGACTATCAACAAGGACTTCGATTCCTTCATACCGTTTGGGATTTGTAAAGCT
Source organism: bacterium (assembly GCA_043801585.1). Taxonomy (GTDB): domain Bacteria; phylum Electryoneota; class Electryoneia; order Electryoneales; family Electryoneaceae; genus JAZDLX01. Next base: position 2,880 of record JAZDLX010000144.1, read on the forward strand.
GCTTAAGTGGCTCTGATAATAGGCTTTCATCTTCACTTCAGACGGAAGCGGCAGTTTTTCTCTACGTTGGTTTTTAATATAGTTAAATACATAATAATCCACAGCTTCTCTCGCGCCATGCACGACTTCTTCCTCATCAGGCAAACCGCGTTTTTTTACCTCGTACGGCATCAGATAGAGCTGAGAAATAATGATGTCGAGCTGGCGGTCCACTGTCTCATCTGTCAAGATACGTTCCTGTGGGCGCACATATCGGTTCATATAATCCGAGACATCTTGAATGCGCAAAATGCCGGGTGGCACGTCGAAAGTGGCCAGATCAGAAGACAACTCCTGGTCCGTGAATTGGCGAAATGGATTCGCAGAATGGATCAAATCGCCCGTTGTTTTCAGTTTTGAAACCATCATTTCCACCGCGTCCCGGTTCACCGATACTTTATGCGCTGTTTTCAAGCTATCGATGAATGCGTGCGATCTGTTCAGAAGCTCCTGACCGTGTAATTCTATCAGGCGGCTTCGAATTCTGTTCTTGTCGAGAGCGAATGGGGGCCGGTTTGTTTTTTCACGTCGACCGGCAAGCCTGATGATATGCCAACCATAATCAGTGAGAAGAGGTTCCGAGATGTCATTGACGTTCATACTCCATACTTTTTCCTGGAATTTGGGCACCATCGTCCCCCAGCCAAACCAGCCGATGTCGCCTGCAGGTGTCGTGACGTCTTCATTGTATTTTTTAGCGAGTTGAATAAAATCTGTGCCGGGTTGAATGGCTACCTGGTACAAACTGTCCGCGATATGTTCAGCCTCCTCGATGCTTCGCTTGTCTCCATCCTTGATCAGGATATGGAATGCACGCACTTCATACTTGTCGTTCATATAGAAGTCTTTCAGCATTTTCTCGGTCAGAACCTTATCAATGACAACTTGTGTCTGAAGAGCTTTCATTGCCCGGTCATTTAATTGACTTTCAAATGTGCTTCTCGCGAATTCCAGGGTATCAAGGGAGAGTTTGTATGCTTCGTTCGTGACGAGCCGTTGAGCGACGAGATCATGGATTTTACTGTTGATCTGGCCTTCGGTCAGTTTCGACAGATTATCTGATCCGTACGAGCTTCGAAGGACTTCACGGAATGTATCAACGTCCATCGTCCAGTCGCCGACTTTTATAACGGGTTTCTTGCCGGGTTTTGTACATCCGGTCATCAGGATAGCAACCGTAAAAAATGCTATCAATACAAACGAGATCCTGCGCATGGCGATCACAATGCCTCCAACCTCACTCAACGTTTTCATCACATCAGCTAATGAACGTCACTCCCCAGAGGGACACAAGTTCCGAATCATGTTCCGGTCTGAAAGAACCCTAAGGTACTTCGGGACCTAGACGTGCGCAAGGAAGTGGGTCGATATCGAGGGCAGAGGACGAATCGGGAATCGTTTCACCTTCTTCGCATTCCAATTGTTTCTCCGATCAAACAAGAAGTTCATTCGAATATGGTGCTGACGTTCGGAAATATGTATCTTTACGGAAAGTAGGAACGCGCTTTAGAAGTAGTTGGAAGCCGACCATTTCGCAGTTGATGCAGTGAAATGAGACGGTGAATAGCGCACAACGAAGCGGATGAGGCGGTTATGGTGAAATCTCGGACCCGTTTTCTGGTCCCTGCGATGATTGGCGCGCTGCTGTTGATCTCCGGAAATACCCAGGCCCAGATGGCTGACAACATCGGCATGCTTGAAATGTTGCACCTGATCAACGCACCCACAGCCGGGGTGCTGAAGCAGGGACAATACCAGATCGACCTGCGAGCCTATGGTGACGGCGGTACCGAGGCGGGGATTGGCATCGGCCTTTTCAACCGCTTCATGTTTGGCGTTTCCTGGGGCGGTAACGGGCTGATCGGCTTTGGAACACCACGGGGAAACAAACTGCCCGGCGTCCTCGTCAAATACCGTCTTTTTGAAGAATCGATGTCATTTCCCGCAGTCACCTTTGGCTACGACATGCAGGGGCATGGACCCTGGTACGACGGGAATAATCGTTACCTCTACAAGGCTTCCGGTGCGTTTGTCGCCCTCTCGAGGAATTGGATCAGCGACTACGGCCGTTTCGGTGTCCACCTGGGGTCGAATTACAACAACTTCGAAACGGATGATCAACGGGGCTTCGATGGCTTTGTCGGACTTGATTTCAGCATCAATGAACAGATTGCTTTTCTCGTAGAATACGATCTTGCTCTCGACGATAACAGCAAAGACGATCATTTTGGTGTCGGTCCCGCGGGTTATCTGAACGCCGGATTCCGTTTGACCTTCGCACAGGCTCTCGTTCTCCAGTTCCAATTCATGGATCTTCTTGGCTCCAGCGCTGAAACCACAGGCATCGGAAGAGAGTTAAAGATCGTATACGTCGAAACATTCAGTTTCTGAGCCGGGGATCCCTGTGAGTATGAAAAGCGTTGCACGTATAACGGCTGTGTGGACTTCGGTCCTCACGGCTTTCCTTTTGCCATGCGTATCTGTTGCCAGGCCATCTCTTCCCGAAGCAACCCCCTTTGGATTCGGCACATCCTGGAATGTCGCGACCGCTTCCTCCGGCGCCGCTGTTGACAGCGGTATTGTAGGCGGATTGTTAAACCCGGCTGCCCTTGTCTCGAGCCGTAATGAGCTGTTGGGAGAGGGGCAGGTGTTCGGAAATACTTCAGCCAAGCTGGGAATCACGGCAGCGAACCTGCGTTGGGGAGCGGGAACCATCGGGTATCTGAACCGCTACAAGGACGTCACGATGGCTTTTGTCTATTATCCGCTCGAGTCTTTCGAATCAGGGTACTCATATGAAACGAACGAGGTCGTCATGCGTTCTCAGTATGCTGCAATGTCCGCGATCGTGGCGTTCCCTGTAGCAAAACGGATATCCGCCGGTCTGCAGATCGGAAACATTCGCGGGACCAGCAATGACGGTGTGTTGCTCAGTGAATCGGACGGCGACACCTCTCTCGCACCGCACCTGATGGATATCCGGATTGGAACCAGAATTACGGGTGATGCCTGGAGCATGTCCATCGCTTATCAGGCTCCACCTTTCGGATCCATGAGTATTGATCGCCCCGTCAACGTGACAAACCGGCGCGAGTCCCAGACATACAGCTACCGTGGATCGTGGGCAACCGCCATTGGCATCGGTTACCGTCGCCCTCAGGTCGTGTACTCTTTGGACGGCACGATCAGGGAATTGGGGTTCCGACGTTTTGGAGGCAACGAGATTCCGGGGGATGGTCTGCAGGCAGATCTCTCGGGATCATTGCGCTGGAAAACAACGGATCGGCTGCAAATGACCATCGGATTGTCCGCGAGACTGCTTGACCCCAACCAGCAGAAACACCTTATCTTCGGCATCGGGGGCAGTTACGAGCCTACGCCGGAGATCACCCTGATTGGGGGTGCTGGTCTGCTGTTCGGCGTTGGAGACGGATCATCAGGCACACCGCTCGAAAATGTACACCCCTGGGTTCTTCGCGGTGGTGCGATATTTCATGGTGACTGATCCGCACGCGGGACGTGAGTGAAAAGGATACCAGGATGATCGATTTACGAAGCGATACCGTAACACGGCCAACGCCTGAGATGAGAAAAGCCATGTTCAAGGCGGAGGTTGGCGACGATGTCTTCGGCGAGGATCCGACGATCAACCGTTTGCAGGAACGGGTGGCTGAGATTCTCGGAAAAGAAGCCGCGCTTTATGTTCCCTCGGGTACGATGAGCAACCAGATCGCCATCAAGGTGCTTACCCGGGAAGGCGACGAAGTCTACTGCGATCAGGGTGCACACATCTACAATTACGAAGCCGGAGCTCCAGCGTTCATCAGCCGTGTGCAGATTCGCCCAATCCAGGGTATTCGCGGAGTATTCACCGCCTTACAGGTGGAGGAGTTGCTTCAAACGGACAATGCCCATTTTCCGCATTCTGCCTTGGTCAGCATCGAGAACACGGCGAATCGCGGTGGTGGCACGGTGTGGCCATTGGCGGAAATTCGCCGGATACGAGAGTTGGCGACTGAGAAGGGGATGCGGGTGCACCTGGATGGGGCTCGTCTCTGGAATGCCGTTGCCGCCTCCGGAACTCCCGAAAAGGACTGGGCTCAGTACGCGGATACGGTATCCGTCTGTTTCAGCAAAGGGCTGGGAGCACCCGTCGGCAGCGCCCTGGTCGGTTCAAAGGAACTGATCGCGGAAGCGCACCGTATCCGGAAGAAACTGGGCGGGGGCATGCGGCAGGCCGGTATCATCGCCGCCGGGGCGCTTTATGCTCTGGAAAACAATCGTGAACGACTTGTCGAGGATCACCATCGGGCAAAAACTCTCACCATGGGATTGGCTGAGATTCCCGGCTTTGCAGTCGATCTTGAACATGTCGACACGAACATTGTGATTGTGGATATGACCGAACGCGCAATCGAGGGACAACAGTTTGCGAAACGTGTCGCGGAAAAAGGGTTGCTGGTGACGCTCGCCGGTCATTATAAAGTCCGTTTCGTGACACACCTCCAGATTTCAGATCAGGATATCGAGGATGCACTGAAAATCGTCAGGAGCCTTTACGCCGCCTGATCCGCAATTTGAAGCGGAAGGGGAAAACGATGACAGAGCTCAACCGCGACGACCATCCGTTTGTTAACGATCTCCGCGTCGGAGACAGTTTTGACGGATACTTTGTGCTGCAGCGGTTGCAGATGAAGAGCACCCGTGCCAACAAGCCGTTTCTCGTCTTCGAATTTTCCGACCGAACCGGCCGTATCATGGGCAAGCTGTGGGACGACGCGGAGGCTGCCTATCACTCGCTGAAGGAAGAACAGGTTGTCAAGGTTCGTGCTTTGGTTGAGGAATACCTCGGAAATCCCGAACTGAAAGTGCAGAAAATCAGATCCATCGCCCCGGAAGACAGCACCGACACCACGCGCTTCCTGCCAACCGTGGACCATGATTCTGTGGAAGACTGGGACCAGCTGGAAGCCGCCATGGAGCGGATGGAACACCCGGGTCTGAAAGCCCTCCTCGAAAAACTGTTCACCGATGAAGCATTCCGAGAGCGGTACGGACGGGTGCCTGCGGGAAAACGGTGGCACCATGAGTACATCGGCGGACTGCTCGAACATGCCGCTTCGATGGCGAAGTTGGCCCACCGAGTGGCAGATCACTACCCCAAGCTGAATCGTGACCTGCTCGTCGCCGGAGCCATTCTGCACGATATCGGCAAATTGCAGGAACTAAAGTATGGCACATCCATCGATTACACCGTGAAGGGACGTCTGGAAGGTCATCTTGTCCTTGGTGCGCAATTTATTGAAGAAAACGCAAAAGGAATCGAGGGGTTGGATGAGGAGACCCTCGTTCACCTCAAGCATTTGATTCTTTCCCATCAGGGAACCCATGAAAATGGCTGTCCTGTAGAACCGATGACACGCGAGGCGTTTGTGCTCTACTATCTCGACGAGATTGACAGCAAGATGAATGCAATCAACCGAGAGCTGGAGAAAGCGGCAGGTGGTGGCGGAGCGTTCACCGAGTACATCAGACTGCTCAATCGGATGCTCTACAAGGGTGGAGGATTCGAAAATCCTGATCAGGAAACTGGAGCTTCGGAGGATTGAATTTTACAAAGGTGTATTGTCAATTCCTCGCCGTTCAGCAGCAGATAGGGGAATCGGCGTTGACCCTCAGCCGCCGCTGACAGCACAAACTGAAGAAACGTTGCCCATTCCGATCCGTGAATCACCTGGCAGCCCGCGGACCACTCCCCGACAAACGAACCACTCCCGCCTCGATGGATGTTGATCCCGAACCAACCCTCCTCAACCGTTTTGGAATCGCCGGATTCAACATCATCAAGAAAACGTTCAACACGTACCGGGCCGGCCTGAACGAGAGCCGTCTCGCGCTGGCGATGAAGGCCGAGCCGATAGCGATAGAGTCCCGGGAGCAGGTGAGCCGTTCCCTTCGGATTTGGTTCGCGCAAACGGCCGGGATCGACGGAGGCTCGGAAACCGCTCACAGTCTTGCCATGCTCGACAACGTAAATTGTGTCATTGTACTCATTCCATCGATTCTCGACGACCTTGCCGTCCATCCAACCGCAAACGCCAACGAGGTTCAACCGGGACAAATCGCATCCTTTCGTCTGGAGTATCTCCAACAGTGAAACCTTCAGGTTGTCACTCGTTTCTTGGCGGGGCGGTTGCGGAGTCCTGGGAGAGTGAGTTTCCTTCGCGTTGTCTTCACGGATAGCCGCAAGGATCGCCGCCTCCGTCCGCTGGCCGGGGATTCCATCGGACAGCAGTCCACGGTCGAGCTGGAACCTTTTTACGGCGCGTCGAGTTATCGGCCCCAAGCGTCCGTCTTCGGATCCCGGAGCGTAGCCGAGAATTTTCAAGTACCTTTGCAGTTGAAAGAGGGTCATGACGGGGAATCCACTTCAATGGGGTGGTGGGCTCTCGCGCACGAGAGTGAACATATGTATAGTCTATGCAGTGAAATGTCAACCCCGTTTTGAAATTTCAGAGCGAAATGCTCCGGATAAGGGGATAGAAAAAGCCCGGCAGGCGAACCTGCCGGGCTTGGGATGTGCTGTTCAACTCAATCAGAAGTCTCACTGGGAGCTGCGACCGAGAAGTTGTACTGGACGCTCAACCCGAAAACGGGAAGGGACAACTTCCACCTGCCGGGGACGTTTTCCACTTCACCCGTATCTGGATTCGTATAAGCCTTTTTAATCGTGCGGGTGTTAGTGAAGACGTACTCGAAATATCCTGAGACCGAGATTTTGGAGTTAACCATGTACTCGGCCCCCAATGCAAAGTCATGCTTGAGGCCCACGTCCAGAATCGAAGGTGTGAAATAATCGTCCGGGATTGCGGATGGATCGAAGTAGTAACCGGCACGAACGTTCAGTTTGGGTGTCGCCTGGTAGCTGGCACCGATACTGTAGCGGATTGTGTTCTCGTACATCAGTGTCATGCTCATGTCTTCGGCGGGATCGCCGGAGGGATCTTTGCCCGTGAGCTTCACTTGCACTGAATCGACGGACTTCCAATTCGTGTAGGAGATGTCAATACCGATTGTCAACTTGGCATTAACATCGTAGGCCACGCCAAAACCGGCTTCCATCGGAAGCGGGAAATCAGCTTTCGCGTCAAGATCCGAGCTTACGGTCGATCCATCATAGGGGGGGAATGGCCCCATCACTGGAGTCAGATCGAACAGGTATAATGTCTGTGTCATGGTTCCGCTGATGCCCAATGTTGAGGGCATCGTGAACGTCGCACCGACGTGCAGATTTGGCTTGATATCATACAACACACCGATGTTTCCACCAAATCCCATCCCGGTACCCTCGAGCTTTCCAACCGCATACATGTAGTCATATGGGGGAATCGGAATGCCGCTGTAAACTGCCTGCGGGATCTGCATCGTAATGCTGGAGTACTTAATGGCGATACCGAGACCCACACTCATCTTTTCGTTCACTTTGTAGGCGATCGATGGGTGGATGTCGACAACCATCATCATGCCATCCCAATCGGTGGCATCGCGAGGTTGACCACCGTACGTCTCGGGATCGAGTTGGAAGAAATCTTTCCAGGTCGCTCCGGCCGCAGTCGGTGCAAAAACGGAAAAACCAGCGGTAAGTTTTTCGTTGATGCCGTAAACCACTGCCAATGCACCTGCCGGATAGGTCGCCGCTTCGGTTGAGAATTCCTTACCCTTTGTGTAAAAAGGCATAATATCATAGCCTGGCGTAACGGTAGTCGTCGGCATCAATGCCTTGAACTGAAAAGTGATGGAATTCTTCTGTCCAGCGAGA
>JAZDLX010000182.1:0-17900 GCA_043801585.1 bacterium
GATGATTCCGCCCACGGGGAGCGATATCGAGAATGACGCCCTCGAGTACCTGCGTGTGATCAACGGCGAGACCGACAGCCTCGTCCTCGCCGCCTTCGCCGATGCCGACCGTGCCCTGTTCCGCGGGGACACGCTCGCTGCGCGCAAGGGGTTTACGAATCTGGGGGAAAAAGGAGACGGCGCCGCAGCGGAAGAGGCTGCCTGGCTTGATGCCACCTTGGCACTCGAGCAGGGAGATTCGACCCGAATCGTCTCCCTTGCCCGTGACCGGTCCGGCACACCTGTCGCCGAACGGGCCTGGTTGACTCTTGCGGAATGGCAGGAAACGAATGGTCACCTCAACGGCGCGGTGAAGTCGCTTGAGGAGCTGCTGCTTTCAGATCCAGAAGGGTTGCTGGCCCCGATCGCCCGCCTCCGTCACGACCGCCTCGTTGCGGAACTCGCCGCACTGCAGGTGAAGTAATCGGAAACTCGATTGTGTTTTGAAAACAGGGACTGTCCCTAATTAAATAGTATCATTGAGCTTCGAGACAACAAGCTCGTTGGGGAATCGTCATCGCAGGTAAAGCAAGGGGGAATCGCGACGATGAAGTGGGAAAGCAATTTGGATTCACTCGTAACCCGGATTTAACTAACCTCGATACAAAATCCTGCCATCCATCCGCAAACAAGGGGGGTAGGCTGCACGGCTGAAGCCGGTTTCCCGTTATCCGCGAATAGCGGGGGGGTGATTGATTTCCGTGCATGGCCTGTTCCACGATTCACGAATTTCATCTACCAAAACTGCCTTTTTCAACGTTGATTGGCTATCGGAGCCCCGAATCTCCAGGTGCGGAGCTTGTTGCATCTCTTCACAAGCTGTACATTTTGCACCCGCGCGGAAGAACGACACCCAGATGGGTGCCCCCCGGGCTATCTTGTAAGCCGTGCAAGTGGAAACGGACCCAACGATCAACCATGGCCATAGCGATGCGTGAAATTGAAAAAAAGCTGAAAGAACTCCAGGAGATGCGTTCCAAAGCCCGGATGGGTGGCGGAGAAAAACGCATCGAGGTGCAGCACGGCAAGGGCAAGTACACCGCCCGCGAACGGATTATGCGCCTGCTCGACGAAGGCTCCTTCGAGGAGTGGGACATGTTCGTCACCCACCGCGAAATGGACTTCGGCCTGGACGAGCATGAGTACCTCGCCGACGGGGTCGTCACCGGGCACGGTACGATCAACGGCCGCCAGGTGATGGTGTTCAGCCAGGATTTCACGGTTCTCGGCGGCAGCCTTGGCGAGATGTTCGCGAAGAAGATCGTCAAGATCATGGAGTTCGCGACCAAGGTGGGAGTGCCGGTGATCGGCCTCAACGACAGCGGCGGCGCTCGCATCCAGGAAGGGGTGATGTCGCTCGCTGGTTACGCCGACATCTTCCTGAAGAACGTGATGGCCTCGGGGGTGATCCCGCAGATCAGTGCAATCCTCGGACCCTGCGCGGGCGGAGCGGTGTACAGCCCGGCGCTCACCGACTTCACGCTGATGGCCCGCGATATCTCCTACATGTTCGTCACCGGTCCGAAAGTGGTCAAAACGGTCACCCACGAGGATGTCACCCCGGAGGATCTGGGTGGTCCTGATGTGCACGCCACCAAAAGCGGCGTCGCCCATTTTGTCGGGGATTCCGAGGATGAGATCTTCGAGCTGATCCGCAAGCTGTTGACCTTCCTTCCCCAGAACAACATGGAGGAGACGCCGATTGTTGCGACCAGCGATCCCGTCGACCGTCTCGAGGACGAATTGAACTACATCATCCCCGAGGATCCGAACCTCCCCTACGACATGATCCGGGTCATCGAGGGGGTGGTCGATGACGGTGATTTCCTCGAGGTGCGTCGTGGTTGGGCGCGCAACCTGATCACCGGGTTCGGCCGGTTCAACGGCCGCGCGGTGGGAATCGTTGCCAACCAGCCCAACGCCCTCGCCGGTGTGCTCGACAACAAGGCCTCGCGCAAGGGCGCAGCCTTTGTCCGTTTCTGCAACGCGTTCAACATTCCGGTGGTCACCTTCGTGGACGTTCCCGGATTCATGCCCGGCACTGCGCAGGAATACGAGGGAATCATTATCAACGGCGCAAAACTGCTGTACTCCTACGCTGAATGCACGGTGCCGAAGATCACCGTGATCACCCGCAAGGCTTACGGCGGCGCCTATGACGTGATGAGCAGCAAACACCTGCGTGGCGACCTGAATTACGCATGGCCGATGGCGGAAATTGCGGTGATGGGGCCTCAAGGTGCGGTGGAAGTGCTCTACGGCAAGGAACTGGCAAAGCTGGAGGGCGAGGAGAAGGCGAAATTCCTCGCCGAAAAGGAGAAGGAATACCGGGACAAATTCGCGAATCCCTACAACGCGGCAAGAGCGGGTTTCATCGATGATGTGATCGAACCGCGCAATACACGGTTCCGGATCATTCGCGGCCTCGAGTCGCTGGCTGGAAAACGGGATCACAATCCGCCAAAGAAAATCGGCCTCGTGCCGTTGTGAGGGCTTGCGTTGTGGCAGGTCGTTAGTCCCGACTATTCGGGACGGAGACCTGACACTGGATCCCGTCGGTTCTCCGCTGCGCTGACGAACCGACGAAACACATGGAATCGGCCTTGTGCCGTTGTGAGATAACGTGGGGCCCTTTGCTGTCTGCCTGAATCCAGCATGTGCCTGTTGACAAGGCGGTTTGCTGATTTCTGCAGGTTTTTACTGATTTAGGGTCGGTAGATCCCCAACCACTGAAAAGCCCGGCGGCTGAACCGCCCTCTTTCGAACAGAGAATAGGGAACGATGTCGAAATGGATCCCAATAGCGCTGCTGGTCCTCGTCTGGGTGCCCCCCATTTGCGCTCAGGATGGATCGTTGAACAGTGATCCGGAATGGTATCGCTACGGTGAGTTGCCCGCGCAGCAGGTGGTTGTTTTCAAGCCAGCTGCAAATCATTCGTCACTGTCCCAATCTGCCATCGTTGTCTTCCATGGCGGCGGGTGGTCGATGGGATCTGTGGAATGGGCCTTCGGGGCGGCGCGTCGTTTCGCAGAAATGGGTATGGTCGGAATTGCGGTAAGTTATCGGTTGTCCGATCAGCGAACGATTACACCGGTAGATGCGATGGCGGATGCCCGCATGGCGATCCGGTGGGTTCGGAAGAATGCAGAGCAATTAGGGATTTCGCCAAACCGGATCGCGGCTTACGGTTGGTCCGCAGGTGCTCATCTTGCAGCTTCAGCGGCGATCTTCCCAGACTTGCCTCCGCAGCAGAAGACAAGCTGTGTGCCGAACGCGTTGCTCCTGAAATCTCCAGGGGTTGACGTCATCGGTGACCATTGGTTTATGAAATTGCTCGGCGACAGCTTGAATCCGGGAGAGTATTCACCTGTCGAGCATGTTCACAGTGAGCTTCCGCCCACGCTGATTCTTCAGGGCCGGACCGACACGGTCACACCTTTAAGCGGTGCACAACGGTTCTGCGACGAGATGATCGAAGCGGGCAACCGATGCGATCTTGTGATCTATGAGGGAGTCGGACACCTGTTCACTCCGGCGGGGGAGCCGGATAATGGCTCTCCAAACTCGGACCCCGAGGTTGAGAAGGACTCTTGGCGTAAAATGGACGGATTTCTTCGATCCTTGGGCTACATCGATTAAACAGGGGTAGTATCGGGCTTGCGGTAGGAAAAGAGTAGGGAAGCGAGATGGGTGGTTGGGAAAACATAGTACAGGGTCACGGTATTCTGCTGATGGTCGTCGGCATGTCCGTCGTCTTCGTTTCGCTGGTGCTTTTGATGTACGTGATGAAGGGATTGAAACGGTATCAGATCCTGCTTCATCGTCGCGTACAACGGCGGTCAGCGCAACCCGGCGATCCCCTGGCGATTGTCGGACCGGATGGGTCGCAGGACATTCCGGGTGTTGTCGTCGCGGCGATTGCGCTGACGCTCGTCCTCGAGGAGGAATCCGCCCACGATGAGGAATCACTGGTGCTGACGCTTCATGCGATACCGAGACCCTACAGCAACTGGTGGCAGAGCAGGATAGAACGTTTCTGGCCGGTGAAAATGACGAGCGGCAGGTCGGAGGTTTTCAAACAGCCCGATCCCGAACGGGGAAAAGAGGTGTAACGGCGGAAGAGCGGACCGCGATCCAGCCGCCACCGGCGAATGAACAACGTTGTTCATCGTTTCGCGCTTGGGACGGAGCGGCAGCCGCTTTTTCGAGAGGACATCATGAACACATACAAGTTCAAAATTTACGGTCACGAATTTGAGACGAAGGTTGTCCGCCGCGAGGAGGATGAGGTTGTTCTCAGTGTCAACGGCCAGGAGTACAAGGCTTATCTGCAACCGAGGATCAGCAAATCCATGGCGAAGGCGACGCCGAAAATCGTGCGGCCCATCGCGGTTCCCGGAGAGGATACCCGCAAGACCTCAGCGCCGGGGGAGGCGAAGGGGGCGGGAGTTGTGAAGGCGCCATTGCCGGGGTTGATCCTGAAGATTCCCGTCAAGACAGGGGATACGGTGAAGGCCGGCGACACGGTCTGCATCATGGAGGCGATGAAGATGCAGAACAACATTGCCGCCACGACGAGTGGGACGATAGGGGTCATTTCCGTCAGCGAGGGACAGACGGTTTTCGAAGGCCAGGAGATCGTCAGGATCAGCGCCAGTCAGCAGGGATAGGGGAGCATGGAACTGTTCGAACACTTCCTCAGCTACACTGGATTTGTGCAGCCGGAGCTGTGGAAAAACGCGATCATGATTGCGGTTGGATCGTTTTTCCTTTTCCTGGCGATCAAAAAGGACTATGAACCGCTGCTGCTCGTGCCCATTGGATTCGGCATCATCATTGGAAACATTCCGTTTCCCGCGGACGCCAACATGAAGATCGGGATCTACGAATCGGGCAGCGTCCTCAACTATCTCTATTTCGGAGTTTCGCAGGGTATTTACCCGCCGCTGATTTTCCTTGGCATTGGCGCGATCACGGATTTTTCGGCGCTGCTCTCCAACCCGAAACTGGTTCTTCTCGGTGCGGCGGCGCAGGTGGGCATCTTCGCGACCCTGCTCGGTGCGCTGGCGCTTGGGTTTACTCCTCAGGAAGCCGCGGCGATCGGGATCATCGGCGGCGCCGACGGCCCCACCGCGATTTTCATCTCGAGCAAGCTCGCCCCGCATCTGATGGGTGCGATCGCCATCGCAGCCTATTCCTATATGGCGCTCGTCCCGATGATCCAGCCTCCGATCATGAAGCTGCTGACCACGCAAAAAGAGCGCCGGATACGGATGAAACCGTCACGCAGCGTTCCGAAAGCGGAGAAAATCCTGTTTCCGCTGATCAGCCTGCTGGTTACGACGTTCATCGCACCCGGAGCGTTGCCGCTGCTCGGAATGCTTTTCTTTGGCAATCTGCTGAAGGAAAGTGGAGTTACCGAACGTCTGGCAAAAACCGCCGGCACGTCGATGATCGATATTGTGACCATCCTGCTCGGACTGACCGTGGGCGCGTCCACTCAGGCGCAGTACTTTCTTACAAAACAATCCGTCTTCATTTTCATTCTCGGCGCAATCAGTTTTGCCATTGCCACCGCAGGTGGCATCCTGTTCGCCAAGTTCCTGAACCTCTTCTTCAAAGAGGGCGAAAAGATCAATCCGCTGATTGGTTCGGCGGGTGTTTCAGCGGTGCCGGACAGCGCCCGGGTGTCGCAGCAGATCGGCCGTCTCTACGATCCGGACAACTACCTGCTGATGCACGCCATGGGACCGAACGTCGCTGGTGTGATCGGCTCCGCAACCGCCGCCGGTGTGCTGCTTGCCTATTTCCTTGGCAGATAGTCATATAGAAACATCATCGAAGTTTCTTCGCCCGGAGAAATCCGGGTTTGCTGTTTTGCAAGGAACGACTTGGCAACATGAAGAGCACAAGTGACGATCACGACGGGAAGCGACTTGCTTTCGGCTAAAAGTTACACTAATTATATTAGGGTTACGGCTAGATGAGATAGTCATCCTGACGCGCCGAAGGCGCGAGAAGGATCTTTGTTTTCAGTGCAAGTTATTGATAAAACAAAGATTCTTCATCCGCCGGCTGGCGGATTCAGAATGACTACGTTGCGAGTTTTCGTCATTCTATTATCTTAACGTTTTTGAATGCTGTTTTTGACTATTACAAAGAAAAACGGATTGTTTAACACTCCTGTTCTAGCCTTGACCCATACTATATAGTATTAGGTTCTAGGGTTTTGAGTGTTGCGCAAATCCTCACATGTTTTCACTGTCCTTTCGCAGAATCTCTTTCCCGTCGCCTGCGTTGCAGACAAGTTTCTTCTTCAGCTGACGCTGCTGTATCTCATAAAAACGGTGCAGGAACTGGTTGCAATCGGTTTCAGATTCGGATTGATGAAGATCGCCGGGGGGATGTCCTTTTTGTCACATCATCTCTTCGGTTTTCCGATGCTGCTTCTGATTGAATAGGTTTTGCCAGCAGATGGGCAGGATGCTCGAATAGGTCCCAGAGTCAGAAACGCTTCCCGTGTTCGACCCTGATACAGTGGTCCATGACGACGTACAGGCCCGCCTGGCGAGCTTTCTCGGCGGCTTCCTCGTTGATCACCCCAAGCTGCAACCAGAGGATTTTTGCACCGATTTCGACAGCCTGCTCGACAACCGGCATCAGGCGATCCGGATTGAGAAACACATCAACGACTTCGATGCCGTCATCTTTCAATTCGGTCAGGTCGGTGACAACCCGAACGCCGGGAATATCCTCGTCGCGCGGATGGACACCAATCACCTCGTAACCGTTTCTGATGAGGTACTGGGCGATCTTGTAGCTGTTGCGATGCGGTTTGGGTGACAGGCCGACGACGGCCACCGGTTTCTGAGTGGCAAGGGCCTCTTCAATCGTTGCAGGATCGTTGATCTCTCTCACGGTCTCCTTCGCTCGTCAATGAACGACAGCCATCCAGGGTGGCGCAATCAGACCGACGAGTGCCGCCATCGCCACACAGATGATCAGAATGCTGAAACCGAGTCGCAGAGCGTTGCGTGGATCATTCCGATAGTGTGTAATCCGGCGGCGCAACTCGACGATCTCCCGTTCCCGTTGTGCCTGCTCCTCCGCGGTTCCTTCCTCGAGTTCCTGCATCCGGATCAACCTGCTCAGGTGTATTCGCCACCGTCGAATTCTCAAAACGCTGATTTCAACGGTCCACCAGACCCCGAATGCGAAGAGCAGACCGTTAACAGCTGCGAGGGTGAGTCTGAAAATCTGGAGACCAAATGAGTTCATGGCACATCCCTGAAAGGTCAACGGATTCGCCATCCGTACCCGAACAGAAAAGCGATCGCCATGCTCTGCGCCTCATCCGCTCCACCTCCCAGGCTTACTAATCCGGCGCAGAATCGTGTTTGCATGGTAATGAATCCCGGACCGACCTTCAAATTGGCGCCGGAACCAACGACCAGGCCGATACTGGTTGATCCCCAGTTAAGGTGGTCGACGGCAGGTACCATTCCGGGAGGAGATGTCTGAAAGTCGTCATTGCAGGTTTGCGCCATTTTAAATGAGACGGCGGTACCGAATTCGAAGTAGGGTTCGAAAACTGCGGCACTCAACGATCCATCGGGATTGTGTGCTTCGTCGGAGGTCGCCCAGCGGATAAGGATCGGGATTTCGAGGTGTGTCAGTTTCCAGGAAATATCATCGTAATAGAAATACCCTCCTCCTTTAATGGAAGAATCGGAAATATAATTGTAAACGGTTTGTATACCCCGAGTCTGCGTGAAATTCAACTCTGTCTCAACAGCCAGTGTGTGGGTCAACCAATACGTAATAAAAACGCCACCGCTTGAATACTGATCCGACTCGGTGTCATTGCCGATGTCAGTACCAGTAAATGAGGACGATCCGATTCCTCCGCGAAATCCAAGATGAGCCGATCCATCGATCTTGAAGGGTTCAGGCGGTTTGGCGTTCTGATAGCGGTCGTACGTGTATGCCTGGCCGTATGCCGGGAGGAGGAGTGTCAGAAACGCAAAGAATGCAGTGAGGCGAAACGGTATCATGATTCCGGCTCCGGATCAGTGACGATGACATGAAAATGTAACCGTCCGCAAATATAGTCCGGCAATCACCCCAGTCACACCCTGCAGGTCCCTGAACAAGTGAAGATCTTATAAAAGAGTCTGTGCACTGTGAGAATGATTCCGTTTCCGCTTTCTGAGTGCATGGAAGCACAAGGTCTGCATCGAGAGAGGTGAGTGATGTATCTTGATTCCGTGTGTATCCAACAGGTTCATCGATGACAGACACTGTTGAAGAAAAACTCGAACTCGATCCGGCGCTCGAGGCGTTGGATTTTGCAGCAGTGCTGGAGGCGGTTGCTTCCCATGCCGCGACGACCTACGGCAAAAAACGGGTGCATCGGTTGCGACCGGGTTTTTCCGCCCAGGATCTGGCCAGCGAGTTTGACCGGATTGAAGCGCTCACGGCTGCGGTGCAGAGGGGAGAACCGCTCTCCTTCGCGGGTGTTCATGACCTGGGGGAGGCCCTGGTCATTGCGCGAACTCCGGGAACCTTCCTCGATCCGCAGACCCTGCTCCATATCGCCTCACTGTCTCAAGCGGCACGACGGTTGCGTCAGACACTCGACCGACGGCGTGAGGAGTTCGCGGCGTTGCGCTGGTACGCCGAGGCGTTGATTTTGATGCCTGAACTTGAAAAAGCTATTGGCAAGGCAATCGATCCCAACGCCGTGCAGGTTGCGGATCACGCCAGCTCCGAACTTCGACGTATCCGCCGTGAGTTGGGTGTGATGGAGCAGAGAATCCGTTCACGTCTGGAAGCTCTGGTGAAAAAACTCGGTGCGGATGGATCGTTGACCGAAACCGGGTACACGGTTCGCGAAGAACGCTATGTACTCGCCGTTCGTCCTTCCTCGAAAGGCAAGGTTCGTGGTATCCTGCATGGCCGCTCTCAGACCGGGGGCACTCTCTTTATTGAGCCGGAAGAGCTGGTCGAACTCGACAATGATCGTCGGCGGCTGGAGGAAGAGGAGGCTGAAGAGGTTCGCCGGATTCTGATCGAGGTGACGGATGTCGTTCGCGATCATCTCGATCCGCTGTCGGCGGCGGTGGAGGTCGTGTCCATTCTCGATTCACTTCAGGCACGGGCGATGTTCGCTGAGAAAGTCGGCGCCATGCGTCCCCGTGTTGAAGAGGGAATCCTGCGGTTTGTGCAGGTTCGCCATCCACTGCTGATCCTGCGCAAGGGCTTGGAAAAAACGGTTCCCCTGGATCTTGAACTCGGTGGGGACTCCGGCAGGGTTCTGGTGATCACCGGTCCGAATGCCGGTGGAAAAACGGTCGCGCTGAAAACGGTCGGTCTTGCCACCTCACTGATCCATTCGGCCATCTGGCCGCCCGCGGGCGATGGCACTGTAGTGCCACCCATCGACAAATGGCATGTGGTCATCGGGGACGAACAGTCGTTGGAGTCGGATCTTTCCAGTTTTTCCGGCCACCTCGAAGGGTTGCGGGAAGTCACGAACGAACCGGATCGCGCCAAACTGATTCTCGTGGATGAAATCGCCTCCGGCACGGATCCCACCGAAGGCTCGGCTCTTGCGGCGGCGTTGCTGGAAGAGGCAATAGCACGCGGATGGTGGACTGTTGTCACGACTCACATGGGACAGCTTAAAACTTTTGCCCACCGAACGCCGGGTGTGCGCAACGGATCGATGCAGTTCGACAGGAAACACCTGACTCCAAATTACCGTTTCGTGCCGGACATCCCGGGGAGTTCCTACGCCCTTGAGATCGCGCAGCGGGTTGGCTTGCCGAAACCGGTGATCGACCGGGCTCGGCAGTTGCTCGGCAAAGAGCAGATGCGCCTCGAGGACCTGATCGAGGAGCTTACCGACCGGCTGAACAGTGTGCACAACCGGGAGCGGGAACTTGAACGGCTCCGTTCGCAGGTGGCGGGGCTCGAGAAACGTCTTGAAGAGCGCCTCGGCGACCTTGAAAGCCGGCGAGCCGAAAAACTCGAGCAAGCAGCCGGCGAAGCGGAAAAACTACTCGCTGATGCCAACCGTGCCATCGAGTACGCTGTCAAGGAAATCCGGGAGTCACAGGCGAGCCGAGAGGCGATTCTGCAGGCCCGAGAGCTTGTGGAAAAAGCGAGGCAACGGACCGAGCGTGCTCACCGTGAATCGCTGACGGCGCGGAAACGCCACCCTCGAGTCAAGGGTGAACTTCCTCAGCAACATGGCAAGGCTGCGCAAAGAAACGAGCTGCCCGAGGAGATTACCGGCAGCGTTGGAGTCGGGGATGCTGTTCGTCTCGAGTCAGGAATGACTGGTGATGTGCTGGCGATTCAGGGAGAAAAAGCTCAGGTCGCCGTGGGATCCGTCAAAGTCTGGCTGCCGCTGTCCGAGTTGACGCGCATTCGCCCGGCACAGGCAGCGTCCGGCAGTGTCAACCTTCGTTTGACCGTGGACGAGGATGCCGCACCGATGAAAACCGAACTGATGCTGATCGGAATGCGTGCGGAACAGGCGGAGGTGGCGCTCGAAAAATATCTCGAGGATCTGGCGCTTGCCGGGCTTGGTTGGGCACGGATCGTCCACGGGAAGGGGACCGGCGCTCTGCGCGCGATGGTCGTTGAAGTACTCGACCGCCACCCCCTTGTGCGCAACCATCGTGTCGGAGAGCCGCAGGAGGGTGGCGACGGGGTGACCATTGTGGAACTGTCAGAATAGCGCTGTCAGCATTCTGTCTTGCGCTCGCAAGGTCATTGACGACTGAGCAAGGTGACACGTCCACTTGAAACTTGCCAGCGTTCTGTCGCTTCTATCCAGCTGCCAATCGGACACCCCGGGGTAAATGACGGGATCGATTCCATGTTTTGCTGCGCCCTGCATCGTCCGCTATATTGATACGTCAAAACCGGCTGCGGATAGGTGGAATGACGGATCGAGGTCAAAGGTGAAACGTGCTGCGATTCTGGCTGTTCTTCTGTTCCAGATTCTGGTCTTCGCGGCCCAGACGTTTGCGGCGGGTTTTTCGGACCGTTATGACACCGCATACAGGTTGTTTGAACGGGGCCGTTACACCCAGGCCATCCGTGACTTTCGCAACCTGCTGAACACCGACGCCAGCAACGATCTTTCGGATAATTGCCAGTACTGGCTTGGTGAGTGTTATTTCCAACTCGGGCGCTACGATCAAGCGCTGGTCGAGTTCGACAGAACCCTCTCTTTTCCGGGAACCAACAAACGCGAGGATGCCCTTTTCAAGATCGCCCAGTGCCATGAAGCGCTCGGTGAAACAACGCTGGCCGGTGAACTTTACGTCCGTTTTCTCGCTGATTATCCTCAGAGCCGGCATGCCCCCGCAGTGCTGAAAAAACTTGAGAACATTGGCCTGCTCTGATCCTTGCCTCTCATGCTCAACATCTCCCCGACAAGACGGTCTCGACGCAGACCCGGCGCTCAACTCCAGGCCGCTATTCCTTTACTGGCATTGTTTCTCACGTTCATCCTTTCGTCGTCCACCTGGGCGAAAGATGAGGACATCTACACAGCAACCGGGCTCCGCTGGCCCACCGATGCATCCCGGAGAATCACCAGTACTTTCGGCGAGCCGCGTCCGGACCGGTTCCATGCGGCAATCGATTTTTCCACGGGTGGCGGAGTCGGTTTTCCCTGTTACGCCATCGACGATGGATCGATTATCCGAGTCAAAACGAATTTCAACGGGTACGGGAAAGTCCTCTACCTGCAAATTGCCGGAGAACGGGTTGCTGTCTATGGCCACCTCAGCCGTTTCAACGAGAAGATCGAAAAACGTGTTCGCGAAGCGCAGTTGAAGGCAGGCAAATACGAAGTCGAACTGTTTTTCAAGCCCGGTGAGATACCCTTCAAGAAAGGCCAGACGGTCGCCTACACGGGGGATACCGGGGCCGGTCCCGCGCACCTCCATTTTGAATTGCGAAAAGGTCTCGGTGTTCCCTACAACCCTACGGTGGACGGTTTTATCGTCAAGGACACCAAGGCGCCCGTGATACGGCGCATTGCGGTCAAGGCGCTGGACGGTGCGAGTGAAGCCGAGGGGGACATGCTGCCCGTCATCCGCCGGATGCGGAATCGGACGGGTACGACGGTGGACATTTACGGGCGCGTGGGCATCTCCGCGGAAGTCGTCGATTTTCAGGACGGCGGCTGGCACCGTCTCGGGCCCAGGAGAATCGAGCTTTACCTTGACGGGCGCCTGATTCACGTGACCGATTTAACGCGGTTCAATTACCGTAACAACCGTGACAGCCGTCTCGATTTTGACTTCGAACTTCAGAAACTCGGATACAAACGGTTTCGCCGGCTTTACATCGTTCCTGGCAATGACCTCAGTTTCTACGATCGCGGTCTTCCGGGGGGATTGCTGGACACGAAAGCGATGACGCCGGGATTTCACGAACTCCGTGTCAGGGCGGTCGATGACTCCGGCAACGAGAGCGACGCACGCCTCAAACTGAACGTCCTCACCGGACCGACATTGCCGCCCGCGGTGGCCAGCGTGCCGATGCCGCCGATTCCACGCAATGCCGTCACCGATTCGACCTTGAACATCGCTGTCCGCATCCTCGGCGAAACCGCAAGGATTTGTGTCACTGGCGTTCCCGAGGGCACGGAAAACGTCTGGGTGAGGATTCCCCAGTTCGGAAACGCCTTTGACCTTGTGGATCATGGCAGGAATGGATGGATCGGCCGCATTGACATTCCCCTGACTTTCCGTGGATGGACGGAATTTGAGGTGGTGGCGGAATCGGCTGTCGGCGCAGTAATGGCGTCAACGGACATCCGTCTTGCGGGATTTCTCGCCGGACTGAATGATCGCTGGTCGATGCCGGACGACCGTTTCGAGGTGCGCATCGCACCGGGAGCGCTGTGGTACGATCTTGTGATGGGAATGACGCGACGCCCACGGAGCGAGGAGACGATTGCCGAGCAGATCCAGCTTCACCCCTTTGACTATCCCTTCGAGCGTCCCTTCTGGGTGGCCTTCCATTCCGGCGATGAGCCATGGGATCCCAGAGCCGTCATTGTCTACAGGGAGTGGTCCACGGGCGGACGCTGGACCTACCTCGGTAACGAACACGAAATGAACGGCTTTGTGCTCAAGGCGGAGTCCTACAGCAACGAAACCTTTTCCGTGACGCTCGACACCTTGGCGCCGCAGATTCTTGGCGTCAGCTATTCCGATGACGGGACCTCGTCAACCCGGAGACCCCTGCTGGCGGCGGAAGTGATCGACGAGTTGAGTGGACTGGACCTCGAAAAATGTCGCCTTGAGTTGGACGGGCAGAACACGATCTGGGTATATGACCCCGACAAGGACACGATCTCCTACCGCCCCTGGTCAGACCTGAAACGCGGCCGCCACTCCTGGCGCCTCGTTGCCGTGGACAAGGTCGGCAACGAAACCGTCATGGAGCGCACCCTTCGCGTAAGGTAAGAGTGTATTATTTGCATTTTTCAAAAGTGACAGTTACCTTTGAAAAAGAACAAAGGTAACTGTCACTTTTGAAAGGAATAGTAATGCCGAGAGGGTCGAGGATCGTGGTGCCAGGATTGCCACATCACGTCACCCAGCGTGGCAACCGTCGCCTGCAAACCTTTTTCAACGACGACGACTACCATTTTTACAAACGTTTGCTAAGTACGTTTTCCAAACGTACAGAGACGTCGATAATCGCCTGGTGTCTGATGCCAAACCACGTTCATGTTATTGCTGTTCCTAAGACCGAAGAAGGTCTCAGGGCAACCTTCGCACCCCTGCATCGGACCTACTCACAAGAGATCAATCAGCGGCAAGGGTGGACGGGACATCTTTGGCAGCAGCGATTCTCCTCCGTACCTCTTGATGAACCACATACAATTGCAGCAGTTCGTTACGTTGAATTAAACCCCGTCCGTGCAGGTTTGGTAAGCCACCCAGCCGATTACAAATGGAGCAGTGTGCGGGCTCACCTCAATCGTTGGGAGGATGGACTGACGGATTTGGCACAGATGGGACAAATCACAGATGATTGGGCGGGATTGCTGGCGAGTGGTTTGAACGAAGAGTTGTTGAAGATCTTTCGTGTTCATGAAACGAATGGAATGCCCATAGGATCTGAATCGTTCCTGAATCGCATCGGATCTCTTACAGGAAGACGTGTCACCTCTCTTCCACGCGGTGGTGCACGTCGATGATGAATTCAAAAGTGACAGTTACCTTTGTTTTTTCCCAATAGTAACTGTCACTTTTGAAAATCGGACTCGACTGCCGGGAACCTCTCTGTGACCGGATTGCCTGACTCACCCTTCCCGTCTATATTTCAACTTCGTGCGAGAGGCTGAAGGTGATTGGCCGCTGAGCCCGCATTTTTACGGAGATGCGGCGTTTTTTACATTTCACCAAATGTGATGGCAACTTGAAACCTGATGGGACAACCGTGGACATCCCGAAGACGTACGAACCGAAAGAAGCCGAAGAGCGTTGGAAGAACTGGTGGTTGGAGAAGGGATTTTTCAAGACATCCCCCAACCTCGAGAAGAAGCCGTATGTGATCATGATGCCGCCTCCCAACGTGACGGGCGTTCTCCACATGGGCCACGCACTTCAGGACACGGTTCAGGACACGTTGATCCGTTACCACCGCATGCGCGGATATGAAGCCCATTGGCAGGCAGGCAAGGATCACGCCGGCATCGCGACGCAAACCGTTGTTGAACGTGAAATGGCTCAGAACGGCGAGCCGGATCGCCGTACCAGCGGACGCGAAAAATTTGTTGAGAAAGTCTGGGAGTTCGTCGAGAAGAATCGCAATACGATCACCATGCAGAAAGCCAGCCTCGGCGACAGTGCCGACTGGTCACGGGAACGGTTCACCCTCGACGACGGGCTCTCCAATGCTGTCCGCGAAGTCTTCGTCAGGCTCTACGAAGAGGGGCTGCTCTACCGCGGACCCTACATCGTCAACTGGTCGCCCATGCTGCAGTCGGCCATCTCCGACGAGGAGGTGGAGCACAAGGAGGAGGAGGGCAGCCTCTGGTACATTCGCTATCCGGGCATGGATGGTTCCGAGGGGGTCGTTGTGGCGACCACCCGCCCGGAGACGATGCTTGGCGATACAGCGGTGATGGTCCATCCGGACGACGAACGTTTTTCCCACCTGATCGGCAACGAAGTCGAGTTGCCGCTCACCGGGCGGACGATTCCTGTCATTGCCGATGAATACGTAGACCGTGAGTTTGGAACCGGTGCGGTCAAAGTTACTCCGGCGCACGATCCCAACGACTTCATCGTCGGCAAGAAACACGGCCTCGAGATGCCGATCATTCTCGACACCGAGGCGAGAATTCAGGCGCCCGCTCCCGAGAAGTACATCGGCATGGACCGTTTCAAAGCACGTGAAGCGGTTGTCAAGGATCTTGAGGAACTCGGTCTGCTGGTCAAGACCGAACCCTTCGTTCACAGCGTCGGCTACTGCCATCGGACCAAAGTGCCCATCGAGCCCTACCTTTCGACTCAGTGGTTTCTGAAGATGAAGCCCCTTGCGGAACCTGCGATCGAGGCGGTGAAAAACGGCACGGTCAAATTCGCCCCGCCACGTTGGGCGAATGTCTATTTCCAGTGGATGGAGAACATCCGCGACTGGTGTGTCAGCCGTCAGCTCTGGTGGGGCCACCGCATCCCGGTCTGGTATTGCGACGACTGCGGCGAGATGACGGTGGCACGCACCGATCCCACGCAGTGTTCTCATTGTGGGTCGAAGAACATCCATCAGGACGAGGATGTGCTCGACACCTGGTTCTCGAGCTGGCTGTGGACTTTCAGCACCCTCGGGTGGCCGGACGAAAAGGAGTGGAGGGAGAACCGGTACTACCATCCGACCGATGTGCTGGTTTCCGCCTATGACATCATCTTCTTCTGGATTGCGCGGATGATCATGGCGACTCTTCACTTCACCGGTGAGGTCCCGTTCCGCACAGTCTATGTCACGGGGATGATCCGTGACAAGTTCGGCCGCTGGATGAGCAAGTCCCTCGGCAACGGCATCGACCCCCTCGAAATGATCGATCAGTGGGGGGCGGACGCGGTCCGTTACAGCCTCACCGTTCTCAACAGCCCGGGCGAGGACATCCGTCTTGATCCGAGCCGTTTCGAGATGGGGCGGAATTTTGCCAACAAGCTCTGGAACAGCTTCCGTTTCCTCGCAAACCGTAACCTGACAGGAGTCGCCGAAGCAAAGATCGAAGCGAAGACTCTCGAGGATCGCTGGATCCTCCAGCGCTTCTACGTGATGCGCCGCGAGGTGGAGACGAAAGTGGTGGATTTCCGTCTCGATGATGCGCTGCTGGCGATCTACCGTTTTCTCTGGAACGAGTACTGCGACTGGTACATCGAGGCGATCAAACCACGTCTGAACGATGATGTGGACTCCGGTGAACGTGCGGCGACACTCCATTACGCCATCGAGATTCTGAACTGGGCGCTGCACATGCTGCACCCGTTCATGCCCTTCATCACCGAAGAAATTTACCAGACCCTGCGCCAGGCGCTGGGAGAGAGCTGGTCAGCACCACGCGCCGAATCGATCTCGATATCCCAGATTCCTGAACTCGGCGAAGCCTCGAAAGATGATGAAGCCGTCGATGAATTCGGCTACCTGATGGAACTGATCGGGGCGATCCGCAACGTTCGCGGAGAACTGCTGGTTCCGCCCACGGCGAAGGCAACCATCGCCATCCACAAGGGCGAATCCCGCGAGGCGCTGATCCGCCGTGAGTGGACCACCGTATCCCGTCTCGCGAGATTGGATGGGGAGGGACCGGTGGTCGTCTCAGCCAAGCCGAAGGTCTCCTCGACGGCGCTGGTCGAGGGGCGCGAGGTGTATGTCCCGCTCGAGGGATTGATCGATCTGAACGCGGAAAAGGATCGCCTCGCCAAGGAGATCGGCAAGCTCGAAAGCGCGGTGAAGGGCGTGCAGGCGAAGCTGGCCAACGAAAAGTTTGTCTCCAACGCCCCGGCGGAAGTCGTCGCCAAGGAGCGAGAGAAACAGGAAGCCTGGCAGGCGGACCTGGAGAAATTGAAGAATAACCTGACGAGTTTGATGTAGTCGCCTTGATCCCGTAAACCCACAGCCCGGATTCTTGAATCCGGGTTTCTTTTTTGTCATTCGGAACAAAGTGCCTGTCCCGATCCGTCGGGAAAGGAACTCTCGATGTGAGGACTTGTGTGATATGCTCGCTCACGTCGAGAGATGCTTCATCCGCCGTTTGGCTGATAGGCTCGCCAATCGGCGGTTTCAGCATGACTGATAAAACCATTAAGAAGCGAGCCCGGACAGAGCAGGTCGGGTTTTCTCCCTGCACATCTTCGTATTTTCGGGCGACCAACTGGACCGGACCGTTTGGCCAACCGGCGAAAGGAAGGAATGAAAGACGTCCTGCACAGCGAACGCCTGCGCCTGACAGCGCTGAATGCCAGCGATGCGGTAGCTATCGCTCCATGGTTTGAGCGTGATGAGTTCGCCCGTTTCTATGACACCTACCCTGCGATTCCACTCTCCGCGAAGGACATCGCGAAAACCATCGAGGAATACAACGAGGACGACGAGAAGCTGATGCTCGGCCTCCGGATGATCGAGGACGACCGGCTGATCGGTCTCGTTGGATTCACCGAACTGCTCTGGTCGAACCAGGTGGGGACGATCTTTGTCGGCCTCGGCGACTCAAGCCTGCGAGGCAAGGGGTACGCCAGCGAAGCGGTGCGGCTGGTGATCGAATACTCGTTCTCAGAACTCAACCTGCACCGCCTCCAGCTCTATGT
>JAZDLX010000187.1:0-7682 GCA_043801585.1 bacterium
CACCCCCGTACTTTCATATTTTGTCACCCGTACAACAAGAGATCCATGCAAACTGTTTATCTCCCTTGAGGCACTTGATGCCCAGACATTTCATAAATGAGAATCACGCCCACTACCTGACCTTTGGCTGCTACAAACGCCAGCACCTCTTCACACCAGAAGAACTTCGCACCCTTTTCCTCCAGCAACTGGAACTCGCACGGGAGAGATACGCGTTCAAGCTGTACGCATGGGTTGTCATGCCCAATCACATCCACCTTCTGCTCCACCCTTTGGATACCCCTCTGAGCACGATCCTGCGTGGGATCAAACGCCCGTTCAGCACGAAAGCGTTTCGCTGGTATGAACAGCATAAACCTCTGAGGCTGGAGACGATGGAGATCAAGCGCGGTAAGTATGTGGTCCGGCGATTCTGGCAGGAGGGCGGTGGATACGACAGAAACCTCTACTCCCCTGAGGCGATCTACAAGTCAATCACCTACATCCATAACAACTCTGTACGCGCTGGACTGGTGGAAAATATTCTGGAGTGGCGATGGTCCAGTACCAGATTTTATGAATTGAAAGAGTCTGTGGGGTTGAACGCTGACGAGCTTCCTGGCTTGTGATGTGTTGCAGTAGTGTCGTTCACACCATGAAACCCGGGTGGACAAGCCACCCGGGCCACCCGCCCGCACATGTGTCATTGCGAGCGTAGCGAAGCAATCTCGTCGTTACTATATAGGCAATATGAAACCCGGGTGGACAAGCCACCCGGACCACCCGCCGATTCAATATACTTTATTAAGAATAGTCTGGCATTCTGAATCTTTTGTCAAACTCAGATACTGTTTTTCTATATGCTTCATCAATTGGCTTAAGATCTGAGTCGTATTCAGGTAATTTGACGTTGATACCTATCTCTACCATGGCTGATTCAACGCTTTCCTTATTAATAATATAGGAATTCATCATTTTAAGAAAAACAAATTTGTTTTCTTTATGATTATACTTTGATATAATGTAATAAATGTGGTAATTTGCTATAAAAAACATTATATCAAACGACTTCTGTGGAATTACACCATGTAACTCTTGTATATTTCTAGATATGATTTTTTGAGGGCTTTCTAGATAACCAGAGTTTATTTTCATATATGATACCAAATCATCAATTACTCTCAACGCATCTATTTTAATTCCTAATGTATTCATAACACTTAAACAAGATTCAATCATATTTTCAACATATTTATCATCAGTGAATATTTTATGTATCACTATTTCGCTCAAATAAATACCTAATCTACCGCTTAATCCGACAATTCTTTCCTTATATCTTTTATCACTTTCCATTTCTCTTTTAATTTTATCATTTTCCCTTTTATCCGAACTATAACCAAAATATACTATTGACGCTATTGTAAGCAACTCCATAACAAAATAAGATAAATTATTGTGTTTTAGCTGCAGATAAGATAAGAAAACTACCAAGATAAAGATTTCAACAATAGCTATTGTCCAATAGGATTTCCTATTCATGTTTAATATCTCCTAGTATTCACCCCACTTCCAACCACGTTGCCTTCCGTAGTGCATTTCGTTCGAAGTCGGACTTCAGTTTCGGCAATGAAGCCAGCGTGGGATCGGTGGCGAGCAGGTCGTCGGCGGTCTTGCGGGCGAGCAACAGCAGGGCCTGATCCTCGACGAGGTCGGCGAAACGGAGTGCGGGCATGCCGTGCTGGCGGACGCCGAACATGTCCCCTGCTCCGCGAATGCGCAGGTCCTCCTCGGCGATCTGGAAGCCGTCTATCGTGGCGAGCATGATCTTGATCCGCGCACGGGCGGTTTCGGTGATCGGCGGGTAGCCGACGAGCCAGCAGTGGCCGTCACGTCCGCCGCGCCCCACACGCCCCCGCAACTGGTGAAGCTGGGCGAGACCGAACCGCTCGGCGTGCTCGACGATCATCTCGGTCGCCTCGGGGACGTCCACCCCCACCTCGACCACGGTCGTCGCCACGAGCACCGGGGTTTCGCCAGCGGAGAAACGGCGCATCGCCTCCGCCTTCTCCTCGATGGACATCCGGCCGTGCAGCAGGCCCACCTCGATTCCCCGAAACGGCCCCTTGAGCAGCAGTTCCCGCCCCTCGACAGCCGCCTGCAGGTCCACCTTCTCCGACTCCGCAACGAGAGGGAAAACGACATAAGCGCGAGCATTATCTTCAAGCACGAGTTTTCGCAGGTTGGCGTACAGTTCGCCACGGCCCGATTCGCCGTTGACTGCCGTGGTCGTCATACCTCCCCGTCCCGGGGGCATTTCGTCGAGGCGGCTGACATCCAGCTCTCCGTAGAGAGCGAGCGCCAAGGAGCGTGGAATCGGCGTTGCGGTCATCACCAGCACATCCGGCCGCACCGCGCCGCCCGGATCCATCAACTTGAGACGCTGGGCGACACCGAAACGGTGCTGTTCGTCGATGACCGCCATCCCGAGGCGTGGCAGGTTGACAGCGTCCTGGATCAGGGCGTGAGTGCCGATCACGATACAGGGGCGTCCCGAGGCAAGGTGCGCGAGTTTTTCCCTACGTGCTGAGGACTTTGCGGAACCGGTGAGCAACTCGACGTGGACGCCGAGTCCTTCGAGGAAATCACGGCTCGTCAGGTAGTGCTGTTCGGCGAGGATTTCGGTTGGCGCCATCAGCGCCGCTTGCCAGCCGTTCTCGACCGCGATCGTCATCGCGATCAACGCGACCACGGTTTTCCCGCTGCCGACGTCCCCCTGCAGCAAACGGCTCATCGGGTGCGGCTGCTGCATGTCCGCCCAGATTTCACGGAGCACCCGACGCTGGGCGTTCGTCAGTTTGAACGGCAGCCGTTTTTCGATCAACTTACGGGTTGTCTCTCCCACCTTTTCGTAGGCAATCCCTTTGGCCTTGTCACGGCTGACCCGCCGTGTCCACGCCCACAGAAGCTGCAGGGTGAGCAGCTCATCGAACTTCAACCGCTTCAACCCCTGCTGCACATCCTCCGAATTTCGCGGGCGGTGAAGCCCCTCCATCGCTCGGCGGAGGGTGACAAGGCCCAGTTTCTTTCGCCACTCGTCCGGCCAGATCTCCTCGCCGTCGAACATCGGCAGGTACTCACCGACGATCCGGTCGATCAATGTGCGGAGCTGACGAGAATCGAGTCCCGTCTTTTCGAAATCGGCACTTCCGGGATAGAGGGCGATCCACCGCCCCTCACCCTTGAGCAGATCCTGGATTTCTCCTTTGGCGAGGCTGGTCGCCTCCGGATGAGCGATCTGCAGCCGTGCGCCGAACTGGTTCACCTTGCCGTGAAAGGCGGCGGTATAATCAGGTTTGATCCATTTGCGGATCTGGGTGACGCGGCGAAACCAGATCAGGATCAGTTGGCCGGAACCGTCGTCAAGGATCGCCTCGAACCGTTCCCGTCCTCCTTTCATCCGGATCGACCGGGCGTCCACGATCGACCCGATGATCGTCACCTCATGGTCTGTCGGTCCGATCAATTCGCCGATCCTTGTCGCGGATATCCGGTCGAGATAACGTCTCGGGGTGTAGTAGAAAAGATCGCGGAGGGAAACCACTCCCGCCTTTTCAAAGGCATCCGCCTTTCGCGGTCCAACCCCGCGAACAAAGCGTAACGGCAGGTCAAGTGGCGATTGGTGATCCGGCACAGAGTCGTTCTCCCCGCCTCAGTTGTACCGGACACGGTACGTGAGTTGCCCTGTCTTCCCCGCCGGGAGCGTGATACTCCATTCCCGGTTGAACGCATCCGTGTTGGAGCCCTTTGCGGATTCCTCGAGGATCGTCCAGTCGCCTCCGAATTGTTCCTGAACGGTGACGGTGACCGCCGTTTTCTTGCGGTTGCGCAGTTCGATCTTCCACGCCTCCTCGCGGGAGTTGTTGGAGAGACGTTTGAAATCGGTTCGGGTCCGCTCGCCAACGATATCGAAGGCGTAGCCGCTGGTCAGCTTCACCGTCTCGCCGTCGGGCGTGTGATCGATGCGGTCCTCACCGATGAACTGCAACGAACCGTCCGCCTCATCCTTCATCACCATCCGCACCTTCCCGGCGGGAAGCGGGATTCCAAGCCCGGAGGTCTTGTCGTTCACAAATTCGATCCCCACCGCCACCTTGTCGCCGGTGCGGGCGCCGTTGTACACATAGGTCCGTTTCGCAGGAACGTTTCGCGGTTCGATCAGGGCAATCTGTTTCGTCTGGTTGTCATGGACGGTGACGGTACGGGGCAAGGTGTACAAGTGATACTCGTAGAAATCCTTCTGCTGAAAACCGGCTTGCGCCGACTCCGTAGCCATCACCTGCGGTCCTTTGCCACGGATCAGATCACGCATCACCCGAACATCGCCGGCCATCAGTTTCAACGTGGCGTCGACATAGCTCGCACCCGACTGGTTGGTAATCTGCACCCAGCCTGAGAGTTCCAACGCATTCTCACCGAGGATCGCCGCGACATAACTGGCCTCCCAACCGATCCCACCGGTGAGATAGTAGAGTTCCGATTCCACCTTGCCGGTGTGCCGCGAGTCGAGTGTCCAGCGGAGGGTAGGTTTCAACACCAGCCCCTCCGGCAGATCGGGGAAACGGATGGATTGGACGGTGGAAGACTCGATGATCCGCACGTTGCCGTCGTCGTCCTCCAGAATGATCCCTCCGCTCGCCGAGAGCAGACGACCACGGATCACCTCGGCTTCGGTGACCACGTCGATGGTTTCGCCGATGTATTTCTCCATCAGGGTCTGACGGTCCACAAGGTCGAACTCGAAGTTCTGTTCAAGCACGGTGGTCCCATCCGCGGCGAAACGGACGGAGGTGGGATCGATCCTCGCCGCCACGCCATCGTAGGAGAAATCCTGGACACCCTTGCGCAGGGAGAGCGATCTCGTCTCACGCACGAGTGCGAGATTCTGGTTGTAGACGGTCAACGATACTGCGGGATCTTCAGCATAAACAGCGGAAACTACAAGCAGAACAAGGAGCGCCGAGAGATGGATACGCATGGCTTCTCCAAAGGTTGTTGACCGGAATCAGGGGGTTGCGAATTCACGGGAAATGTACGGTGAGCGGGAACGTACCGCCACCTCGCTTCGGAAATGGATCGTTCCGCAAAGTGGATTCGAATCTGGCCTGAACCGGTGATTCCTTCGTACGTTTCAGTGTCCCTCCGGTGCTGCTTGGGAGGCAACGGTGAACAGAATTCACACACCTCAACGGCTTCAACATGCGCCGCTTCGCTGGCTGCTCCCCGCGGTCGGCACAGCCCTTCTGATCTTCACATCAATCATCCACCCTCGCGGGAAATTCCCCTTGGTCGTCAACGCCGTCGCCGACACATTGCTCGTGGACAGTTTGACCGGGTGGCCGCGTCCACGGTTCGAGGAGAGGAAACGGGAACGGCTGCACATGGTTGCGACCCAGATGACCGGTGTCAATGACGTCCGTGTGCTCGATGCGATGCGCCAGGTTCCCCGCCACCTTTTCGTTCCCGAGATGATGCGTCCTTACGCCTACGAGGACGGCCCCCTCCCCATCGGCGAAGGGCAGACGATCAGCCAGCCGTTCATCGTTGCATCAATGACCGAAGCCGCCGACATCCGGGCCGGGGAAAAGGTGCTCGAAATCGGCACCGGGAGTGGATACCAGGCGGCGGTGCTCTCGGAACTGACACCTGAGATTTTCACAATAGAGATCGTGAAGCCCCTGGCGGAACAGGCCGCGGCAACGTTTCGGGAATTGGGCTACTCTACCATTCGGACAAGGATTGGGGATGGCTACGCCGGTTGGCCGGAGGAGGCGCCTTTCGACGCGATTATCGTCACCGCGGCCCCCGAACAGATCCCGGAAACCCTGGTGAGACAGCTCGCATCCGGCGGAAGGTTGATCGTCCCTGTGGGCGAGAGTCGTAAGACTCAACACCTTGTACGTCTGATAAAAAACGACGACGGCACAGTCGTCCAGGACACCCTCTTCCGCGTCCGCTTCGTGCCGATGATTCACGGGCGGTAGTGGCTCGCTTTAGATAAGCCAGGGGGTGGCCCGGGAATTTATTCCCGGGTTTCATCTGAAGAATAACGTTGCTTGAAATGGGATTTCCGGGAACCGCAAGGTCATTATTCAGCGATTATTTCTTATTCGCCTCCCATTCACCACGCAGAAGACCATAGACGTACTGGTCGTAACGGCGGCCATCTCGGAATCCGAACTCCCGGAAAACACCCTCGCGTTTGAATCCGAATTTTTCGTAGAGCGTGATCGCGGATTCGTTGTAGTCCACGACATAGAGCTGGAGGCGGTGCAGGTTGAGTTCTGAGAACGAGTATTCGATCACCAGCCGCACCGCTTCGCTGGCGTACCCCTTGCCTCGCAGGCTTGAGTCGCCGAGGCCGACAAAGATCGTCCCCACCTGGTTCGACCACAGCAGTTCGGTAAACCCAACGAGCCCGATCAGCCGGTCATCCTCGATCATCCGGAGGCCGAGCATCAGCTTCTCGTCGTCCTCGTTGTATTCCTCGATGGTTTTCGCGATGTCCTTCGCGGAGAGTGGAATCGCAGGGTAGGTGTCATAGAAACGAGCGAACTCGTCTCGTTCGAACCAGGGTGCGATCAGCGCGGCATCGCTGGCGTTCAGCGCCGTAAGGCGCAGACGCTCGCTGTGCAGGACATTCTTCATCGATTTCTTTCGTTGAGAGAAACTTGCTCCCGTCCATTTGTCATCGGATCGCTTGTCGTTTCAACACTAAATGAATACCAGTATATGACAAATTTAAATTGGCTTGTTCTCTGATTTTCCCAAAGCAGCCATCCACGATAAAAATTCGGCACCTCTAACTGTAATAAAGTATCGAGAGTCTTTAGTCCCAAGAAAACCGTACATAAACAAGTATCCAAGATAATTATCCAAATTATAATCATCTAAAAACCCATTGCTTGCATTTTTAACTATTTCATAATAATTCGTTAGCTGCTCCTTTGTCATACCATCAATCCTATTCTCATTAAGCATCTTTAAAACTCTTATTTGAGATCCAAAAATACTATTATATGCAACTTCAAACACATAAGCCATTTGAGCAACTGCAAGACGCTGTATCAGTAAATCATGACAATCATCCAAGTTCTTATATCCAGCTTCAGTCATTTCTTTTCTAATATTATCCTCAGTTTCTCGTAATAATTGAGATTTAAGAGACCTTTCAAGGTATTTTAGACTTTGTTTAGTATTATCAACTTGCTCTTTTTCAAGTCCTTGCATTTCAAAACCATTTTTAGTGAATGATTTAACACGTGTGATCAGTCGTTCAATTTGTTTTTTAAACAAAATCATGAAACTGATAGATAATACTAGAACTACAAACGGCCAATTTAATAATGATTCAATGATATGCATTGTACCCTCCATGTTTGCGTTATATTGAGTTCAGTTTTCTCAAAGATTGGAATACATGTCATTCTTTTAAAAATAACAAGTAAATCATGAATCAATGATACATCGTCTCAACCAAGACTCGCAAGGTTTTCCTTCAACTTTTCCAGGTCCGCCTGCCACGCCGCCTGCTTCTCTCGCTCCTTGGCGACGACTTCCGTCGGAGCGTTGCTGATAAAATTCTCGTTGGCCAGTTTCGCCTGCACGCCCTTCACCGCACCCTCGAGCTTGCCGATCTCCTT
>JAZDLX010000201.1:0-5469 GCA_043801585.1 bacterium
CCTCCTCGCCGAAACGCAGGATGTCCAGAGAGTCAAGGATTTGGGCGTGCTCGATGCGCAGGCGGTGATCCTCATGATTGCGTCCGAGCAGCGCGGCGCTGTAAACGTCGAGGACCATTCGGTTCGCACTGTCACCGATAGCATGCACGCACACCTGGAAACCGCGATCCATGGCGAGGCTGGTCATCCGGGCGAGTTTTTCGCGCGGAGTGGTGATCAGGCCATAATTGCCCGGATCGTCGGTATAGGGTTCCAGGAGCGCAGCTCCTCGAGATCCAAGCGCACCGTCCGCAAACATCTTCACCGAACGGACACGAAGCATATCCGAGGAACCGCCCTGGGGTCCGCGCAACATCTCCTGCTCGGCAAACACCTGGTCGCTGCCGTCGAGCATTGCGTACACACGAAGCGAAAGCTCACCTTTCTCTGCCATATCCCGGTACATCACCAGTCCCAACGAATCCACACCGGCATCACCAACTCCGACCAATCCATAGCGATTGCATTCCTTGATCGCGGCGATCAGGCGCTGGTGTCGAAGCACGGCATCCTCTTTGGGCATCAGCTTTGATACGATATCCATCGCATTGTCGATGAGAATGCCGGTCGGCTCGCCTGAGGCATCGTGAAGGATGCGTCCGCCGGCGGGGTTGGGAGTGGCCGAAGAGATCCCCGCGATTCGCATTGCGATGCGGTTGACCCACATCGCATGTCCGTCAACACGCCAGAGAGTAACGGGGCGTGCCTCGGTCCCACGCAGGTCCTGATAGCTTGGGAATTGCCGTTCGTCCCAGTCGTTCTGATCCCATCCACGGCCTATGATCCACTCATCGGGAGATGAGCCGGACATCGCCTCGACGACCTTGTCCCGAATCTCCTCTTTCGACCGGGTGCCAACGAGGTCGAGGATGGAAAGTGACCTGCCAAGACTGGCAAGGTGTCCGTGGGCATCGATTAGTCCGGGCAGGACGACACCGTCATAATCGAGCACGGTTGTCTGCTTGCCGATCAGACGATTGATTTTGCTTTTCCGCCCGACGTCGATGATCCGTCCGCCGCGCACCGCAACAGCTTCCGCCTTCGGACGAGCGGGATGAGCCGTATAGATGGCGGCCGCGCGTATCACCAGATCCGCCGTAAGCCTCCGCGAGGAGCAGGATGTGGACGCTATTCCGGAAAGGACAACCGACAGCGTTAGTACCAGGAGTGTAAGTGTGAACGTTCGGGACGACATGTATCTCTCGTTGTATCACCATGCGCACGACCCTTCGTGCAGAGCGTGTCAAAGATACAGCATCATCGGTGCAGAGGATACCCTCTCTCCCTCTGATCCGAGACCGTGTAAACGTTGGATTTTGGAATACAGGATGGTTACAACCATCCAAAGGGAACGACTCGTCGGGGTGCCTGCGGCTGAACTTAAATGAAAGCGCGGTGTTTGGGCCACCAGTCGTGCAGATCGATTTTTGGTTTTCGACAAATCCAGATCTCAAGGCGGGATTCATAGGGCATACATAGATTGCAGCGATGCACCGCCGCCAAAGTCGTCTCCTTGAATAGTCCACTCAAATAGGAGCCATCCTGCACGATGAAGATGGCCACCTTCGGATCAGCAGGTTGTGGACCCCAATACCAATAATTGTTATGCAGACTCGACGCAGGAGGCAGGTCAAGAGACTTGCCGAAATAATCAATCGCACCAGCCTGGCCGTAGTTCTGTCCGGAGATCATCACCTTGCCGCTTCCGGCTTCGGGTAAATCATTGTATACGGTCGCGACGGTCCGGGCGAGTCCTTTCCAGCCGAACATGTCCGCGTAAAACTGATGGAGTTCGGCCGTTTCCCAGCGCTCCCCGACGGAGGGTGTTAATCCGATTCGGGCAGAGTATCGGATATAGTCCTTCACCGGGAGAACAGGAATGGCGATCGGAGCGAGAAGGAGGCCCGGCACAGCAATGAACGCAATCACCGCGAGTTGTACTGACAGGCTCTTTCGCACTCTTCGTGTCATCTCTTCAACGAAAACGGCACCCGCCCCAAGGGGAAGTGTAAACGCGGGTGCCAGATAGTAGGGTTTGGCAGAGCCGCTTATGAGAAGTATCAGAAGAACCACCGGGAAAACCCAGGCAATCGCACGCACCAGGCGGAAACGGTTCTGTGTAAATAAGACTATCGTACCGAGAAGCCAGAGGGGCGCTATAAAAGGGTTCATGTTGATGATTTCTTCGCGGAGAAAGGTGATCGGACCTACCACCGCAAGTTTCTGGGTGGTGGCGTTGTGCATGAACTCCAGCGTTGGCCAGCCATGCGCCAGCTCCCAGATGAGATATGGGCTGAAAAGCACCAACGCCACGGCAACACCGCTCCACGGCCAGTGAGTGAGCAGGTCTCGTCTTCGCGAGGAGGCGAGGGTGCCGATTCCAATTCCTGCGGCGAGCCATAGACCCGATATCTTATTAAGCAACGTCAGACCGAGCAGTACACCAATGGTCACCCAGACCCGGCGCTCACCCGTATGCAGCAGGACCAGAAACTGATAGACAACGAGGTTCCAGAAAAGCAGGTCAAAAACATTCATCGAATAATAGAAACGCAGCGCCATCAGTTGCGGAGCCATGATCAGCGCGAGGCCGGCGATCATCTGCCCAAAGCGTCCCCCTCCCAGGAGTGCCGTGATCCGCACTCCGATGAACACCGACGCGGACCCCGCCAGGGTTGCCAGGAGACGTAGCGAGAACAGTGAGTTACTAAAAATTCCTTTCCACACCCATAGAATGAAGATCGATAGAGGGGGCTGATCGACATATCCCCACGCCAGATGATTTGCACAAGCGACATAATACATTTCGTCGCGAAAAATGCCGTAACCGCCCGTGATCAGCACAGGGAGGTGAAAAAGTAAGGTGAATCCCGCCATCCAGAGTGCGGGAGTGGAATTCCATGGGGAAATATCTGATCGACGGGTCATGGTGTTCTCGCGGGTTTGAATTGACAATTCCGCAAAAGATACGCTTGTCCGACCGCCAAATTCCTGTTTATAACAAAGGTATATGCAGGCTCATCTCCGGCAATGATGCCCTTCACAATTGGAACCGGACCGCGCATTCAGCTTCCACGAACGATTTCCACCGGCAGTCCCCACATCGATTCGAACCGCCAATCGTCAATCATAAATCCTGCATCTTTGAGCAATCTTCGCGCGGGAATCGGGCGGCAGTCGATGCGGTTTGGAAAACGGCGGTGAGCCCAACGGTAGAGACGCGGCATCAATCCACGTTCTCGCTCGGGGGACATTGCCACAATGCCGATTCGGCCTTTGGACTTCAGAACACGGCGGCAATCGCCGAGAAGGGGTTGAATCTCGGGTGTGTCGATCAGATCAAGAAAAAAACTCATGAAAATCGCGTCATGGCAGCGATCATTGCAGGGAAGCCCATCCATCGCGTCGGCATCCACAAGCTCGACGCGATCCAACAAACCGGCGCTACGCAACCGCTGCCCGGCGACGGTCAGCATTCCTCCGGAAATATCAAGCCCCACCACGTTGCCGTCCATACCAACAGCCTCGGCCAATGCAACGAGCGCCTTTCCCGTTCCGCAGCCGATCTCGAGGATGGACTCACCTTTTTGTGGCGCGAGCATCTCCAGGCCCTGCTTCGTATAGCGCCATTCGCTCGATCCGGTGAGGAGATCATACCATCTGCTGATCTGATCGTAGGATTTGCGCGCCGCCTTACGGCTCCGCGATACAGGCTCAATGTCAAGGTTCCCGGATGAAAACATCGATCGAACCCCCACAAATCAGCCGCACCGGAGGATGATGTTTCTTTTGTCACACGGATGTGATTTCATTTCCTGGGCGCAGGTGCCTTCCATGCACACTTCATGCATCTGCGCCTGATGTGGCATTCTTTTCGCGAACCTGACGTAAAATGAAAAGGCCCGGGAATCAGCCTGCCGATCCGCCACCTACCGACTTGCTTCGTTCGATCGACTGCAGCGCGAGATAGTTCTCGCCGAACTTCCGCAGGTTATTGAGTTCCATGTCGTAGTTGTCGAAGTGGCGTTCCTCGTCGGTGACCAGATCCTCGAACAACTTCTTCGATGTGGAATCGGCATGTGCGGAACATTCATTCGCCCACAGATTGTAGTCCTTGGCGCTCTGAGTTTCCATCTCAGCCGCCAACTTGAGCATCTTCTCCACGTCATGAATTTTGTTCGCCTCGTGCGAATCCTTCAACTCCACATCACCCTTCAGAAAAAGGATTCGTTCGGCGAGACGTTCGACATGACCCATTTCCTCGATGGCAGTCTTTCTGAATAGAGCCGACAGGAGATCATAACCCTGATCGTCGCAATGGAAATGGAAATACATGTACTGGTGAACAGCGGAGAGTTCGTCAGCGACAGCCTTGTTCAGAAGTTCTACACTCTTCTCATGCATGGTTTTCCCCCTTTTTTCTGGTTGCGTCGATGTTCCCCTTAACATAGGAATAAGAGCAAGGGTACAGCGACTCCCGAGAGCATGGCAGGGGCATGTCATGTTTTCAAGTTGGCCAAACATGTCAGTGTCAGGTTACCCGTTTGATCATTGGAGGTGCAGCGAGCGAGACCCCCGTCGTGATGGCTATACTTCCATTTCCCCCGTTTTCAGGAGGCCAGCATGACTTCCCTTGTCCAAACAACCATCGGGAGGGCGTGGGCAGCGCTGCTTCTGTCCCTGCTGCTCGCACTTCCCGCCATCGCGGAGAAGAAAATGATCAACCTTCCCGCTGCCAACACAGACGGAACGATGAGTCTCGAAAAGGCACTCGTTTCCCGCCGCTCGGTACGCTCGTTCACAAGCGACCCCCTCAACCTGCAGCAGGTTTCGCAGCTTCTCTGGGCGACGCAGGGAATGACCCCCGCTCGTGAAAATCAGACATCGCCCCCGTCACGAGGGTACCGGACCGCACCTTCCGCGGGAGCGCTCTATCCCCTCGAATTGTATATCGTCGTCCAGCACGTCCAGGGGCTTGACCCGGGCGTCTATCACTACGACCCGAAATACCACACCCTCGAACAGGTGGCGGCGGACAAAACGGTTCAGGAGCTTTCAGACGCCGCGCTGGGGCAGGAGTCCATGAAGGAGGCGGCGATCTGCGTGGTGATCACCTCGGTGACCAGCCGCCTCGAAGCGAAATACCGTGACCGCGCCTGGCGTTATGCCGCAATGGAAAGCGGTCACGCCGCACAGAACCTTCTGCTCGAAGCGACGGCGTTGGATTTGGGAGCGGTGCCCGCCGGCGCCTTCCAAGACAACCTTGTGAAACAGCTGCTCGGCGTTAACAACGACGTGTTCTACATCCTTCCCGTGGGATATGCTGCGGAGTGAACAACGATTATAGCTTTGCTAGGGAGGTTCTACACAAATTGGTTAGCATCGTAGCCCGGGACCACCGCGTCCCGGGGAATTCAATCACCGCATCGT
>JAZDLX010000202.1:0-13589 GCA_043801585.1 bacterium
CCGATGCGGATGCTTCGCACGGACCAGGTTCCGGGTGGGATATGCGACAGGTGAAAGAAACCATCCGGACCGGTCTGAGCCGCCGTCTTCAGTTCCTCGACTACCACGTCCACCCAGCCGAGAGGCTCCCCGCTGACGGCGTCTTCCACGTACCCCACGACCGTACCACTCGCCGTCAACATTGCGGATGACGACGCGGAGGCGCTTCCCCACCCCATCCCGGCGATCATCACAATCGCCAGGACGAGATGGAGAACCCATTGATTGATGGCCGGAATTTTCACGGAGCCGCTGCGACGCTGACGGGGAGTTCCGGTGATACGTAATCGTCGTGATCGTGGTGAGTGATCACAATCCGCGCCGTCGTTTCACCCTCCGTCACACCGGCAACCCGGAAATGCCATTTTGTCCCGTCGGTAAACGTTCCCACAATCGCCTCCGCCAGGGGATCTGTAAACCTGACGACGAGACCATGGTCCGCGTCCACCTCTTCGACCGAATCTGCTTCACTCGGATCGAACCAGGTTCCGGCGTCATTCTTGAACAGCAGCGAGAGCCACTCCGTTGTGTCCCCCACGACGCACGCGAACATACCTGTCACATCAGTTCCGTCCGCCTGGACAAGCTGGGTATCGCCATCCATTACCCTCACACCCAGCGCGTCCAGGTGATCGCCTTCTTCTTTATCACCCGTAACACTGTTGCTGCCGCAACCGTACAGCACAACAACGCCTATGATTAGAGCCGCCCCCAGCAGCCACCTTCTATGATTCCTACGCATGTTCTCTCCTTCAGGATAAAACAGGTCTCGCCGCAACCCCTTCCTTCGGGTGCGACTTGACAGACCCCGGCTTATCCATCGCCGAAGTAGTTATTGATCGAATGGTATCCGGGCTTTCCGGACAGTTCAGGAGTGAACGGGAGGATCCCGGGCGGAAGCGCGTCGGGTGTAATCGCCCCAGCAAAGGCAGGGCCGAACGAATTCAATCCGGCTCGTAAAGGAAAAAACAATGATTGGTTGAGAAACCAACGGACCGTGCGCGAGCATAACCCGCATCACGGGGCATATCTCGTCCTCATCGGCGTTCTGGAGAATAAAACCGCTTTGATCAAAGGCCGGGTTGGTGGGAGGAGGCTGCGGAAATCCGTGGTTGTGGTGCAGATCGAGCGTCAGGACAAACGGGAGATACCAGGCGATTGCCAGCAATGTGACGGTACGACGGAACTGCGTCGTGATCACGGCATTCCCTCCTCCACCCACCACCTGTTAGGGCACCTTAATTAGTGTAAAACAACAACGAACTGTTTTCAAGGAAAATTCAGCGAATGAGGAGTACGTGCAGGGATTGGGGTCCGTGCACGCCCAGCACCAGTTCTTTCTCGATGTCCGCGGTGCGGCTTGGTCCGGTGACGAACACGGCGTTGCCGTTCGTCCGTCCGCTTTTCTGCCAGAGATGGAACAGCGCCGCAATGTCCGGCACGACACAGTCCGCGGAGAGCAGGACGACGTGATGTGCCGGCAGCAGGCTGACCGCCCGTTGATCGGTTGACAGCGGTGGCAGCAGCAGCGTTCCCGTTTCCGCGGCAATTGCCAGCGCGGAGGTGATTCCCACATCCGCCTCCGCAAGTCGCTGCTTCCACTCCGCCACCGACGTTTCATCCATCAGCATGGTGGGTGGAGCGATCACAGCGGTGGCTCCGCGCGAAGTGACAGCCTCCACAACGCCAAAGTCAACAAGCTCCTCTTCGCTCGTGATCGCAACAGCCTGCGCTTTCAGTGAGTCGAGGAGGGAGACTACGGTTTTCGCAATCCCTTTTCGGTCCGTTATTGTCAACGTGGCGTCCACGCTTTCGAGGGCTTCGCGGAGAGTTTTCTGGAGGGTGCGGCCGCTGTCAGGCATCGTCCGTTTCCTCCGGATCGTCCGCAGCATCCTGGAACAGTTCCCGGAACGGATGCTTCGCGAAGGCTGGCGGATCGCGATGATCGGTCCATCCCGGAATGATCATCTTTCCCGCCCCGCCCGGCCACACCGACTGGATGCCATGTGCGAATTTCGCCGCAGCCTCGTAGCGCCCATGCGAGCTCATCACCTCCCGAAAGACTCGCCAGAGTCCCCGCTGGGGGTCGAGTGCGGAACGGATTTCCACTCGGTGTTTTCTCAGGGTGAGCAACAGCTTGGGAATCGAAATCGAGACCGGACAGGTTTCCTCGCACGCACCGCACAGGCTGCTGGCGAAGGGGTGGTCCGGCGCATTCCGTATCCCCT
This sequence comes from bacterium, assembly GCA_043801585.1. Classification (GTDB taxonomy): domain Bacteria; phylum Electryoneota; class Electryoneia; order Electryoneales; family Electryoneaceae; genus JAZDLX01. The sequence continues at coordinate 2,268 of JAZDLX010000202.1, forward strand.
CGCGGGCCGGCGTAAAGACAGCTCCAATCGGACCGGGATAGACGCCCCCGTAGGGGTGACCTCCCACCTGCTGATAAACCGGGCAGGCGTTCAGGCATGCGCCGCAGCGGATGCAGCGCAGCACTTCCCGCATCTCGTTGTCCTCGTGGATCCGTTTCCGGCCGTTGTCGATGACGATCACATGCACCTGACGGGGATCTCCTCCGGCTGGATCGGGGCCGTGGGTCAGGTTCAGGTAAACCGACGCGCGCTGTCCGGTGGCGCTCCGTGAAAGGAGTTGCCAGAGTTGGGCGAGGTCATCAAGGGATTGCGTCACCCGCTCCCAGCCCATCAACGCGATCACCACCTTGGGCAGGGTGGTCACCATCCGCCCGTTACCTTCGTTCGTCACCGTGGCAAGGTGCCCGGTTTCGGCAACGGCGAAATTGACACCGATTATTCCCACGTCCGCGGAGAGGAACTGCCTGCGCAGCGTCCGCCGCACGATCTGGGTTAACGCAGAAGGATCTTCCGTGTACTCGACCCCGAGCTTTTCCACAAACAGGCGGCCGATGTCTTGACGGCTGAGGTGCATTGCCGGCATGGTAATGTGGCTCGGAGTCTCCCCGCGAAGCTGTACGATGTACTCGCCGAGATCAGTCTCGATGGTTTCGATTCCGTGGCCCTCAAAGAATGTGTTGATCTCAATTTCTTCGGAAAGCATGGATTTGGATTTCACCACACGTTTCGCACCTGCGTCACGGATAATCCTCAATGCGATCGTTTGTGCCTGTTCACCGTCCGGCGCCTCGTGCACGGTGATGCCGTTTTCCGCCCAGCGTTGGCGAAGTTGCGCGTGCAGCTCGCCGAGATGGTCGATGGCGTCCTGGCGGCGCAGTGTGGCGTTTTCCCGGCGATCGTTGAAGTTCGGCCATTCCGCAACACGGACGGCTCGGGCGTCCACGGCCTTGCGGGTGTTTTTCTTGAACGGAGGATCGCTGGAACGGGTTTTCAGCACCGCCATGATCTGCCGTTTCAATTCTTTGGGACGGGTGGCGCGGCTCATCATCCCTCCATTTCCCCCGCGAGAATGCGGGCATAATGGAGGGTTTTGATCGGCAGTTTTCTGCGAGAGATCATCCCCGCAAGGTGCATCAGGCAGGAATCGTCCGTGGCGGTGACAATGGAAGCCCCGCTTTTTTCAATCGCCTGGATCTTGTCCTCGCCCATCGCCGCGGAAAGAGTGGAAAACTTAACCGCGAACATTCCTCCAAATCCGCAGCACCGCCGCTGGTCGTCCAGCTCGACGAGATCGATCCGGTCCATCGATCGCAACAGCGAAAGCGGTTGGTTCAGGATACCCAGCTCTCGGTAGCCGTGGCAGGAGGTGTGATAAGCCACACGGTGCGGAAACGCCCCGGGGAGCTTCTTCACACCCAGTATATCTACAAGGAATTCCGAAAGCTCCCAGATCCGGGTTCGCAGCGACTCCCATCGCTGCGCGTCTTCGCCCTCCAGACCCAGTTCACCATAATGGCAGCGCACCATCGCGACACAGCTCGCCGATGGTGCGACAATGGCCTCCGCGTCCTGAAACAACCGGAGGAACCGTTTCGCAAGGTGGGCGGCGTCATGGTGGAAGCCGGAGTTGAAAGCCGGTTGCCCGCAGCAGGTCTGCTCCCGTTCATACACCACCTCGAGTCCCTGCCTGCGCAGAAGGTGGACTGTGGCGAGTCCGGTTTCCGGGAAAAACTGATCGACAAAACAGGGGATAAAGAGGTGCACGCGGCCGGGTGCCGTCGCCATTGCCTGCTCCTGGTTGCTGAATTTCCGCGAATCTGCAAGGTAGCGTCCGCAGCTCCCCGTTGCCACGGGACGCTCCCTGATCCCCCTGATTTCGCGCACATTTCCGGACTCCCGGGGTCTGAGTGTGCCCTAACAATCCCCCTTCTTCCCGGCGGATCGTGAAGCTATCTTAGTTGCGAGGAGCAACTTTTGTAGACCGTTCACATTTCAGGGAAACGTGCAGTAATGCTGAGAGCGTTCGCTTCCACTCTTGTTCTGATCGCCGGCTTGCTTGCGTTTGTTTCGCCGGTGGCTACGACGGTGGCGGTCAATTTTGACGTCGCCGACCGTCTCCAGGACCGCCTCGCCCCGGAAGTGAACGGCAGCCGCATCTTCGCCGGCGGGGCGCCACTCGAGCACCCCGGGGCAGTCACTCTCTTTTATGAACGTCGTGGCTACACACCGGCATGGAGCACTCCCGACGGCCCCACGGACCGCGCTGACCGCCTGTTGATGGCAATCCGAACAGTGATCGACGACGGGTTCACCGCGGACCACTATCCGTTGCACCGCCTTGAACGGGCCCTCCGTTACGCATGGCATGACCCGAACAACACCGCGATCATGGTCGAACTCGACCTGATGTTGACCGACGCGTTCATGCGGGTTTCGCACGATCTCGCCGCCGGGATCGTGGATCCGAGCACCCTGGGGATTGGTATTTCGTCGTTCAATTGGGACGAAACAAACCTCCGCCGTATCGAAACGGGGATCGAAACGGGACGAATGATCGAGGCGCTGGAAAGCTTCCGCCCACGCCAAAGTCAGTACGAACGCCTCCGTAACGCCCTCAAGCTGCACCTGGCAATCGCTCAGAAGGGCGGCTGGCCCGAAGTTGCCGAGGGGAAAACCCTCCGTCCCGGTGACAATGACCCCCGGATTCGTCAGATCCGGAAACGTCTCGCAGCAACGGACGATCTACCCAGGGGAACCAGCGTTTACGGCTCGCAGTATGATGACAAACTCGTCGAGGCGGTCAAGGAGTTCCAGCGCCGGTACGGCCTGACGGCGGACGGCATCATCGGACAGGGCACTGTGGCTGCAATGAACATCTCTCCCGCACAGGTGGCGAGGGAGATCGAGCTGAACCTTGAACGCTGGCGCTGGCTGCCCGAGGATCTGGGGCGCCGACACCTGTGGGTGGACATTCCAGCCGGCCTGCTGTACATGTCGGACCAGGATTCCCTGCGACTGGACATGCGGGTGATGATTGGCAGGGTCGATGATCCAACGCCCACTTTCTCCGACACGATGACCTACCTGGTGGTCAATCCCTATTGGGAAGTCCCGGCATCCATCGTGATGAAAAAGCTCTACCCCTATTTCTCCGAGGATCCAACGTTTTTCGAACGACACGGTATCGAGGTCTTTTCCGGGTGGCGCAACGGAGCCCATCGGATCGATCCGACTCGGGTGAACTGGAAGAGTTACGATCCCGGCTATCTCCCTTTCCGGTTCCGGCAGAAACCCGGGCCCCTGAACGCCATGGGCCGAATCAAATTCATGTTCCCGAACCCCTATCACATCTACATCCACGACACGCCAAGCCGTTACCTCTTTGCGCGGGAACGGTACGCCTACACGAGCGGCTGCGTTCGCGTCCGGCGTCCCATCGACCTGGCTGAAATCCTGCTCGAAGACAGCAACTGGTGGACGGAGAAAAGGATCCATCGAGAGCTCGATAAAGGTGATGAACGAATACTTCACCTGAAACGGCCTATCCCCGTTCATCTTACCTACTTCACTGTTGTTGTCGATGACGATGGAAAGCTCCGGTTCCACCGCGACATCTACGGTTGGGACAATCTGCTCGACAGTGTCCTCGACTCCGGCGTTCGCCAGATCCTCGCCGCCGACCCCGGCGCAGCGAAGGGGCTTCGGAGCAGCGGCTGAGAGCCTGAACTTCATCAGCGACAGTTGCTTTGGATTCCGTAGGTGAAGCCACTGTCGTTTTTCAAAACCCTCCTTCCTCTTTTCCCGGCTCACCCTGCGCCCTACCTTACCCGCCAACCCGTCGAATGATCCGTCTGGAGGCAGTGTGCGCATCTCGATCCTGATTCCATTCCACAAGGGCAACGAAACTCTCCCGCGAGTGTTCGACGCACTCGCCAGGCTCACGGTTCTCCCCAGCGACCAGCTCGAGGTGATGATTGCAGTCGACGGTAATGACGAGCTTCCGAATCCCAGCGCGTGGTCCTCCCTTTCCTGGCCGGTCCACCTCTTCCAGCAGGAGCAGCGTGGACAGTCCATGGCGACCAACCTCGCGGCACGTCAATCGACAGGCGACTGGTTGTGGCTCCTCGCGCAGGATATGTTGCCCCACCCCGGGGCCCTCGTCGAGCTGCTGCGGACGGCGGGCCGCTGCCCGAACAGTCTCATCCAGGGTCACATCGACCACCACCCGGATCTTCTGAACGATTCGTTCACCCGTTACGTGGCGCTGGAATCCAATTTCCAGTTCTCCTTCCATGCGTTCGAGGATCCGGAAAACCTGAAGGCCGGCCAGCATTACAGCCCCCACGCCCTCGTCGAACGACTCCGCTTTCTGACTATCGGCGGGTACGACGAACAATTCCCCTACGGCTTTCAGGACGCCGATTTCGGACTCCGCTGGAAGCTGAACGGCGATCGGATCGTTTACGCTAGGGATTCCATCGCCCTACATGAACACACTTATGATTTCAAGAGTTACGCTCGCCGCCAGTTTCAAATCGGGCGCGCGGCGGTGGATTTTTTCGTCAAATGGGGGCGGCAGGACTACCTTGCTCTTTACTCCGGAACGCTGATCGACTTCGAAACCCGCCAGCAGCCGCACCTGGCCGCCTGCCGGAGACTCGTAGAGGAGTGGCTCGAGACGGGCGTTGCCGGCGCCCTGCCACCGGAGGCAACGAGACCAAACCCCAAGGACAGCGATCTGCAAAACGCACTGTTCCTGTTGCTCGGCTGGGAGTACCTGAAAGGTATTCGTGAACGTCTTGAAGAACAGGGGCTTACGGGAATCACCCCGCCCGACACCGTCCGTAACGCCGACGGCAGCCTACCCCACCCCTTTTCCTGGGTGGACACCCTCACCAGCGACCGTGCTCGCCCAAGACACTGATCACCCCGGTGCTACAGCCCTGAAAAATGTACCAGGTACAATTATTTATACTTATAAATCCCTAATAAACAAGATCATTCTTTCTATTTGTAACAGAAAACTAAATGTACCTGGTACATTTATTAGAACCCAAGTTTTCAGTCTACGACTCGTGAGGTAACCTTTTATCGCCGATAGAGATATATTGAGAGGTGAAGTGTGTCCAGACGAGGACAGCGTGTGTAAAACGATGAAGATCGTCAGGGTAGCAACGTTGGTGGTGGGGGTCGCTCTGCTGCTTGGGATGGGGTGCGCCAAGCAAAACCCGGTGGAGAGCACCAATAATGCTCCGTCAATTCAATCGCTGACCTGGACCCCGCAGGACGTGCGCCCCGGAATCAATGTCACTCTCACGCTGAATGCCACGGACGCAGACGGCGACACCCTCGATTACCAGTGGCAGGCTGACAGTGGAACGTTCATCGGCCTGACGACCCAGAGTTCGGCGATCTGGACAGCGCCTTCGAATGTCGGTCTTTGCAATGTGATTATCGCGGTGACGGATGGCGAAGCAACGGTTATTGACACCGCAGCGATTCTCGTCGCCATCGATCTGACCGTGGCGATTACCGCCCCTGCTGACAGCATTTTCGTGGTGCCCGGAACGTCGATCACGTTCACCGGATCAGTCGCGGGGTATTCGTCCATTACCGGTGCAAAACCCTCCATCCGATGGTCATCGGACGTAGACAGCCTGCTTTCAACCGCTGCGGTATCCACCCAGGGCGTGACCACCTTCAGCACCACATCCCTTTCCGACACCATGCACCGTGTCAGCCTGACGGCGACCGTCAACGACACCATCATCGCCTCGGACACAGTCGTCGTGAACAACCACAAACCGGCGGCTCCGACGATTTACCACGTCGAGCGCGGCTACACGACCAATCGCGTTTCCTGGACGACCTCGTACAGAACGGACCGTTTCGAATCGTTTTCCCTGTTGCGCCGTGAGACCCCAACGGGAACCGAGAGCGAAATCGCACGGATCACCGGCATTGACACCACGCTCTATGTGGACGGTGATGTCGAAATCGGGCAACGTTACATCTACCGGGTCAAGCTGAAAACAACCCTCGGCGCATTCGCCTACAGCGACACCACAAGTATCGTCACAGGTGTTTTCACAATCGTGGACAACAGCACAATCGGCGACCTCACCTTCGGTGCGGCGGCGGAATATCTTTACGCGACTCTTTACTCCACCGACAGGTTGCTCGTCCTCGACGTCACCGGCAACAACGTGGATCACACAATCACCGTCGGTGACGCCCCCTGGGGCATTTGTGCAAACACTACCGACGACAAGATCTATGTCGCGAACTCATCTGATGCTTCAATCACAGTCCTCGACGCCGCCGATCCATCCAACACGTCGCTTCAGTCGACGATTACGCTTCCCACGGACCCGCTTTATATCGACTATTTCGAGCAAGATTCGGTGCTCTATGTAACCAATGCCGAGAACGATTATCCGTTAATCGTCAAGGAAAATGCTGACGGCAGCGCCACTGTAGACACCCTTGTCGATAGCCGATTGCGGTTGATCCAGACGGGTTCGATGGTCCGCGTGGACACAACCAACGAGCGTCTCTACATCAGCGAAGTGGGCAACTACGCTGCCGGACTGTGGCAGTATGATCTCTCCGGCGGCGGGACAGCTCCGGTTTTCCTGCGGACCATCACCCACGGCGCGCTGGGGTACGGCCTGCAGGATCTTGCGCTTGTGCCCCCCACATTCGACGAAATTCTGGTTGCCGCCACATCCCCCTATTCAGTCACCATTGTCAACGCAGCAACCCTTGCCCCTTCCGATTCACTCCAGACCGGTCCTTATCCCAACGCTGTCGCTGTAAGTCCCGACGGGTCGACAGCCTATGTTTCCCTCTCCAGCAGCGACGTGCAGACCTGGGATCTCGCCACCGGAACGCTGCAGCAGACCTATCATTTCGCTGAGCCCGTGGACCGGGGTGGTGTCAAAATCAGCCCGGACGGCGCGTTCATGGTTGTTGCAACCTACAACAGCAACACCCGTGACTCGCGCCTCTGCATCGTCTATCTCCAGTAGGCGGTGTTCAATTTTCAGGCAAACAATCCATTCTGGAAACTTTCTTCCCTCAGGATTGTCCTATCGGCTCCGATGCCCTTCCAAGTTCCTTGCGTTCAATCGGTTTGCGCCGTATTCTTCGTGCCGCTTCAGGAAAGACTGCCTTCCGTCTCCGAGGCCCGAGGCGCTGGTTGCAGCGAGTTGACTCGTGGAGGAGGGAGGTCTATATTCTCGGGCTTGAAAAACCAGGAAGATTTACGGTGGTATTGTGAAAACCGCGCACTTGAACAAAACAACCGTCGAGCGGCGTTGGTACGTGGTGGATGCGAACGATCTGGTGCTTGGACGTCTGGCCAGCCGCATCGCCACCGTGCTGCGAGGCAAGCATAAGCCCACTTTCAGTCCGCATGTGGACGGCGGCGATTTTGTGATTGTCATGAACGCCGAGAAGGTGAAGCTGACAGGATTGAAGCTTTCCCAGAAGACGTATCGCCGCCACTCCGGGTATCCGGGCGGCCACCGCACGGAACTCGCGCAGACGGTTCTGAAAAAGAACCCGGAACGCGTGATTCGCCGTGCCGTGTGGGGCATGCTTCCCAAGGGGCCGTTGGGCCGTAGTCAGATCCGAAAACTCAAGGTGTATGCCGGTGAGGAGCATCCTCATGCCGCGCAGATGCCTGAGCCACTGCCGCTTTAGGCAACGAGATTGAAAACGATGGCAAAGATTCCAAGCAATTCCGTGTACGCCACCGGGCGGCGCAAGTCATCCGTGGCAAAGGTCTGGCTGGCTCCCGGCAAGGGCGAGGTGTTTGTCAACGGCCGCAGCCTGATGGACCACTTCAAGCGTGAGAGCCTGAAGCAGATCATCGAGCAGCCCCTCGCCGTCATCGACAGCCTCGGCAAGTACGATGTCTTCGCAGTGTGCAGCGGCGGCGGCCTCAGCGGTCAGGCGGGCGCTGTCCGTCTCGGCATCAGCCGTGCGTTGCTCAAAGTGGACGAAACGTTGCGCGGCAAGATGCGCGCATTCGGCTTCCTGACCCGTGATCCCCGCGAGAAGGAACGCAAGAAGTACGGCCAGCCGGGCGCACGCAAGAAGTACCAGTTCTCCAAGCGCTGAAAACCCCTGTGGGGATGTCGTCAACTGCGGCGTTCCCGCTGTTTGAATGGACTTTTCTACGGGATCGGGAGCGCCTTGCTCCCGATTCCTTTACCCCCACCCGCGATCCGGAAGCGCAACCCTTTTCCGGAGCCCGGGGGGAAAAACAGATACCGCAGGAAGCAGCCTGAAATCGGGAACCCCACGAGAGGGCGTTCCCACAAACGATCCGATTCGGCCAAGGGCGGATCCCGGCAGTTGGGGAGGCCCTGCCTCGCGTCGATGACGGTCAAGGAAAGGAAGTATTCATGTCCCGAGTCAATGTTCAGCAGCTTGTGATGGCAGGCGCCCATTTCGGGCACCTGACCAGCCGTTGGAATCCGAAGATGCGTCCTTACATCTTCATGGAGAAAAACGGCATCTACATCATCGATCTGAACAAAACCCTCAAGATGATCGAGAATGCGCTTGCGGCGATCAGCAAGATCACTGCAGCGGGCGAGCAGGTCCTGTATGTCGGCACCAAGAAACAGGCCCGCGACCTGATGCGCGACGAGGCTACCCGCGCGGGAATGCCCTTTGTAAACGAGCGCTGGCTCGGCGGCATGCTGACGAACTTCTCCACCATCCGCAAGTCGATCAAGAAGCTCGAAACCCTCGAGAAAAAGGCAGTTGACGGCACCTACGAGAACATCACCAAGAAAGAGCGGTTGATGCTCGAGAAGCAGAAGGAAAAACTCGAGCGAAACCTTTCAGGCATGCGCACGATGAAGCGGCTGCCCGGCGCAGTGTTCGTCGTTGACACCCTCCAGGAGGAAATCGCGGTTCATGAAGCGGTGAAACTCGGCATTCCGATTTTTGCCATTGTGGACACAAACGCCAACCCGGACCCGATCAACTACCCGATCCCGGCGAACGACGACGCCTACAAGTCGATTGGCCTGATCACCAAGACTTTCACCGACGCCGTCGTCGAAGGCTCCGCGCACGCCCAGGCCAAGAAACAGGCCGAAGCCGAGGAAACCGGAGGCCATGGCGGTGAAAGCGGAGGCGCTGAAAAGAAACGGCAGTCCGGTCCGCGTCGCCGCCGATCAGCCGCCCCCAAGGCGAAAGCCTGATATCCATTTGCAATTCAGCGAGGGCGCCGGAAAAAAACTTCGGCGCCCTCGTTCAAGAAACGTCATACGTTGAAACACGATTACGGAAGCGAAACGATGTCGATCTCCGCGAAAGATGTGATGGCTCTGCGCCAAAAGACTGGCGCGGGAATGATGGACTGCAAGAAAGCTCTTGCAGAAACGAACAGTGATATCCAGGCCGCGATTAAATGGCTTCGTGAAAAAGGCATCTCCTCCGCCGCAAAACGCGCCGGACGTACTGCGAACGAAGGACGCATCGCTGTTGCGATCAATGGCGACGCCACCAAAGCAGCAATCGTCGAACTGAACAGCGAGACGGATTTCGTCGCGATGAACGAGGAATTCATCCAGCTCACCAACGATCTCGTCGCGAAAGCTCTCGAGAAGGCAGTTAGCGCGGACGACAACGGCCTGATCCCTACGAACTCTTTCGACCTCGATCCGGCAACCCAACTTGCCGGTAAAATCGGTGAAAATATCGGACTCGCACGTGCAGGAGCCCTTTCAGGCACCTTCGTGGATTCCTACATTCACCCCGGCGACCTGCTTGGCGTGCTGCTATTGCTCGTGGGCGACGGGGCGAAAACCGACGCCGGCAAGGTACTTGCGCATGACCTGACGATGCAGATCGCCGCTGCGTCTCCCCAGTTCGTGACCCGCGACCAGGTCCCGAAGGAAGTCGCCGAGAAGGAAAAAGAGATCTACAAGACGCAAATGCGCAACGAAGGCAAGCCGGAGGAGATGCTTGAAAAAATCTCCACCGGCAAGCTGAATAAATTCTATGAGGAGATCTGCCTCGTTGACCAGGTGTACGTCAAAGAGCAGAAGCAAAAAGTCCGCGACCGGATCGCCGAAGCTGTGAAAGCCGCCGGGGCGCCGATCGAGGTGAAAGCCTTCCTTCGTTTCAAGGTTGGCGAAACGGCCTCTGAATCCGAGGACAAGGGTGAGTAAGAAACTTCCCTACAAACGCGTGCTGCTCAAGCTTTCCGGCGAAATGCTTGCTGGAGGGCAGGGGTTCGGCATCGACGAAGAGATGTTGCGCGAAATCACCGAGGATCTGAGAGAGGTTCAAGCCCTCGGTGTCGAGTTGGGCATTGTTGTTGGCGGAGGAAACTTCTTCCGCGGACTGCAAGCGGCCGGGAACGGCATGGATCGCGTTCCCGCCGACCACATGGGCATGCTGGCGACGGTAATCAACGCCATTGCATTGCAGAATTTTCTCGAAAATATCGGCGTACAGACCCGTGTGCTCTCCGCGATCAATGTTGAGGAAGTCGCCGAACCCTACATCCGCCGCCGTGCCATCCGTCACCTCGAAAAGGGCCGGATTGTGATTTTCGCCGCAGGCACGGGAAATCCGTTCTTCACCACTGACACCGCCGCCGCTCTTCGGGCCAGCGAAATCGGAGCCGAGGTGCTGCTCAAAGGGACCAAGGTGAACGGTGTCTACGACAGCGACCCGGTGAAGAACCCCGATGCCAAGATGTTTCAGAGTCTGAGTTTCCGCGATGTGCTGGATGGTGAACTTCGTGTCATGGACTTGACGGCAATAACCTTCTGCCACGATAATGGGATTCCCGTGCGTGTCTTCAACATGACAAAGCGCGGGAACCTGTTGAAACTGCTCAAAGGGGATAAGATCGGCACACTCGTCACCGAGTAGTTTTTAGGGAACAGCGTACGGATGATGGGAGGCAACCATGGACCTTGACGAAGTCCTTTTGGACGCTGAGGACCGGATGGACAAATCGGTGCAGCACCTGCGCGAACAGATGGCGAAAATTCGCACGGGAAAAGCATCCACCGGCCTGCTCGAGGGCATCGAGATCAACCTCTACGGAACCATGATGCCCCTGAAACAGACGGCGAACCTGTTGGCTCCCGAGGCAAGGTTGATTGTCATCCAGCCCTATGACAAAAACGCCATTCCCGCGATCGAAAAGGCGATCCTTCAATCGGATCTTGACCTGAACCCGGTGAACGACGGCACCGTCGTGCGGATCAGCATTCCCCAACTCACCGAAGAGAGGCGCAAGGAAATTGTCAAGGTTGTGCACAAACACGCTGAGGACGCCCG
>JAZDLX010000219.1:0-2796 GCA_043801585.1 bacterium
CCAGAGTCATGATGCGATGGGCGATGTTACTCACCACGTGGGCGGAAGTGAAACCGGCCAGTTCCTGGCGGGCACAGCGTTCCAGGAGCTCTTGACACGCTGGGCGAAAATCAGGAGGTTGCAACCCCCGAATCGCATCAAGCTGCGTTGTTTAGGAGATCGGCGAGACGGCGGCGATAGGGATACAGAGTTTGCTGTTCTTGCTGGATGCGAGCGGTATGGAAGGCATCCCAGTCTTCATTGAGGTAGATCGCTCGCAAGCTCAATACGGCCTGCGCCCCTTCCACTTCCCAACGCATCCCCGTCTGCTCCATGCGGTCTTTCACCAAGTGACGACACGCCCCCTCCACCACCCCACTCCCGATCGGAAAACCCTGGGCCAGGTACTCGTCGTACTTCATGTACGCCCGCTTTGCGTCGAAGTACTCCAGGTGCTTCTCCATTTCCTGACGCTTATGTTTCGAAAGACCGAGTTTGGTCGCCTTCTGCCGCAGCCCGCCGATCACCTGGCCGACCTTCCCTTCCAGGATCTTCCGCAGGTATACCCCCACGAACGCCTCCGCCTCGCCGCTCCCGTCGGCGTGAAAGCAGTATGCCAGCTTCCACAACCGCTCCGTGACATGCCAGATGTCAAGGATGCCCACCGCTCCCGGGATCGTCGCTTCCTGCAGGTCGCGGAGCTTGTTCTCTCCGTCCATGATCGCCACTACCGTTCGACGCTCCTGCGGATTCCGCTGTCCCACTTCCTCGGCCAGCCACTCGAAGATCACGTCTTTGCCGTTGACCTCTTCACCGTCCACCTCACGGGTCAACACGGCCCGAAGACGCTTGTTCTTCGGTTTCGGACGCTTGGCTTGCCGCTTCTTGCGGAGGATTTCGTCGAGGATATCGTCGATCGAACGGCGAAACGGGGCCACCGAATACACGCCCCCGACGCACGCCATCCGCTTCCGCCCGTTCTTCTCCCCCTTCCTCAGCCGCTTCCGCTTGGGGGTTTCCTCGGAGTGCCGACGCATCGGCACTCCCTTGCAGTCGCTGGTGGCCACAAGGATCGCCTCTTCGTCCTTGGGGTTCACCGGCTCTTGCTCCTCGAAGTACGTGTCGGCGAACTGGGACACTTGTTCGACCATCCCTTCCAGCCCATGGACCGAGGGGGCAAAGCCGAAGATCCGCCGGAACGATTCCCGGGCCTCGTTGTACGACTCCCCCGTACAATCGGCACCCAGCCAATTCTCCAAAAGGTACGAGGCGTCTCCTTTGGGCATGCCCAGCTTCGCGTCCAGAGGGATGACCTCTTGGCGTTGGGTTTCGCGGGTCGCGTAGACATACCGCTCGTAAGCGATCGGCCCGAACGCCGACAAATACGTCCGACGACGTTTGTTTTCCAACCGCCGCAACCGCTTCCCCTCCAGGGTTATCTCCGCCGGGCAGTCCTCGGTATCCTGCATGGCGATGTACGCGGCAATCTCTTTCCTTGTCGTTTCGAGCATGCCCTGCCACGCAAGTTCCTCGACCTCATGCACCGGCGCGGCGCGTCCGGCCGCCTCGTCGATCGTCTTCAGCACGCCCAAAAACCGTTGGGCCGCCTCGGCAAACCGCTCTTCCACCTCGATAATCATCTCTCGGGCTCCAGGGGTGAAACATGTGAACATGTTGTAACCACTTCCATGTTCTACACTGGAGCCCTTTTCTCAACACCTCAGATTACGCAAACACCACGCCATCGTGTTAACAAAGACAATCTAGGCAGCATGGGATGGCGCGCACTCGGGGCTGCAACCTTATCTTTCGTATGAGAACGGGGTGCCAATGGAACCAGTTGCCCAAGGAATTTGGCGACGATAGCACGGTACATCGTTGGTTTCAACGCTGGAACAAGAACGGTGTGATGGAGCGCATCTGGGCCGAATTGGTGAGCGAATGCGACGAACTCGGTGGCGTGAGCTGGAAGTGGCAATCGGCTGACGGCGCAATGGCCAAAGCGCGCTTTGGGGGAAAAAAACGGGCCGAAATCCCACGGATCGCGGCAAACCGGGGACGAAGCGCAGCATAATTGTGGAAGAAGCTGGCGGGCCGATGGGCGCAGTGATCGACGGCGCAAATGTGCATGACACCAAGTTGCTGGACGCCACCATCGCAGCCATTGTTGTTGAACGTCCCGAACCGACCGAGCAAGCACCTCAGAACCTGTGCCTGGACAAGGGATATGATAACCCGACGGGGCGACAGGCCGCGGCAAAACACGGTTACACACCGCACATTCGCAAAATCGGCGAGGAGAAGCCGATCCTGCGGGGTAAGAAGAAGCACAAGCCACGCCGCTGGGTTGTCGAGCGCACTCTGGGCTGGCTCTCCAAGTGCCGTGCGATTCTCGTTCGCTATGACAAGAACGCATTCAATTACCTCGGTCTGATTCAATTCGCCTGTGCCCTACTGTGGTTCCGCCGAATCCATTGCCTGAGCACGGCATAGACGTTTTGAGATAGACTCTTAGTATTGAGCGCATTGCTATCCACCGCAGCGTCTGGTTGTGGAGCGAAAGTCAGTCCGAAGGAGGAATTCGCAGTTGCCAAAATCCGAAAACTGGGCGGGCAAATCACCTTCGACGACAAGCGGCCCGAGAAGTCAGTGATTCGCGTCGACGTGAACAACTGCAAAATGAGCGATACTGACCTTAAAGAGCTCACGACACTTACCAATTTGCAGACGCTCTTCCTAGGCGGTACCGACGTTTCTGACGCTGGACTCGAGTACCTCAAAGGACTTAATAACCTGCAATCCTTGGCTCTGGACGAC
>JAZDLX010000224.1:0-10701 GCA_043801585.1 bacterium
GGGCATCGAAAAGATCATCCAGTACCCGTTCAATGCCGCCGAACAGGCGATGTTCAGCGCATCGGTCAAGGCGACAAAGGGGCTGCTGAGAGCCGTCGAAAAGTATATCGTCAAGGTGAAAGCCGAAGCGCGCAAGACCTCCGCCGCGATGAAAAGTACCAAGAAGACTGCTTCGAAGAAGACGGCGAAAAAGTCTGTGAAGAAAACGGCCAAGAAAGTGGCGAGGAAACTCGCGAAGAAGAATTAAATTGTCTGTGTGGCCCGGGACTTTTGTCCCGGTGGGTGGCCCGACTTCGCTGGAAGTCGGGTTTCATAGTTGTTCGACTTGTGGCCCGGTCCCGACCTTTCGGGACCGGGTTTTCTCTGTCATCCTGAACGAAGTGAAGGATTTATGAGTTGCCATTGATTTGCTGGCGGCGCAAGCACCGAATCAGCTTTCACCCAAGGGGTGGCCCGGGTGGCCTGTCCACCCGAGTTTCACAATGAATCTTCTCCCAAGTACCATACTTGTGTCATGACGGGTGGCTCGGTCCCGGTTGGGTGGCCCGGGTTGTGCCGACTTGTCGGCATTACCCGGGTTTCATTCAGAAAGGTGACGTCGGGTGACCCGGCCAGACCTGTCCGCCAGCTGGTGGATTGATGGCCGGGTTTCTACTATGCCATGCTTCAACCGCAAAAGAAAAACCGCCTGCGTCCATATCGACACAGGCGGCTGCACATCTCGATAGGATGGCGTGTTGCGTGTCAGTCCTCCGACTTCGAAGGAGTGCTCGCAAGAACGTCGCGTTCGATGAACATTGGCGGACGTTTCTTTGTCGTATCCAATTCACACCGCCAGCAACGTCCTTCCACGGATCTCCAGGGACTCTGGTTTCCGCAGATCACGCAAGTTCCTGGATTGGAACCCTCAGCCTCGCCCCGGCGTTCATTTGTCCGCCGGTGCGGGAAGGTGGGACGAAGGGCCATACCCCTACCCTCCTTTCTGAAACTTTGTATGCTTATCCGCCCCGTCGTCATGAACCGGAGCGATCCGTGCTTTCGACCGATGTTTCTACACATCAATGAAGGCGGAAATTTGCATTTTCCTTCAGCGTAGCGCAATGGGAAATCTGTCCCCTTTCTCCACGTCTCCAGCAAGTGCCGGGCCAATCCATCTGGCATCTGAGCAGACCTCCGTATCATGCCATGAACAAGAAGCAAACCTCTGATATTCAACAAGATACAGACACGGGTGTTCGGAATCGTACAGCCATTTGAAGCGTCTGCATGAGGAAAAAGTACTCAGGAAATCGGCAAATGAGTCGTGATCGGGGACACAGGTGTGTATGGGATTGGAGCCGTTTCAGTTCGATCCCTGTGGGGAAGTTGAGGCCTTGTCACGCTGGAGCGCCCGAAAGTAAGCGCGAATGATCTCTCGCCAGGCGGGATCCCAGTCGTCCTGCATCGCCCGGGCAAGACGTTGTTCAAGATCGCCGGGGCCGGTGTCGCCCAGCTCCCCGGGGACGCTGTGCGGAATGTCCTCGGCGGTCTGGCTGACACGTTCACGGGACTTGTCCTGCTGCTGCAATGATCGCTGGCTGTCGAGCAGCCTCTGGAGGATGCGCCGTTGCAGGCGGCGGGTGCGCTCGGTGACGTTTCGATCCTCGAGATCTTTCGCTACCTGCTCCATCGCCCCGGCTACTCCCTCGAGGTTGCCAAGAATCTCGCGTGCCCCCGCACCCCGTTGCTGTCGTTCCATGCTCCTCATCTGGTCCGTAAGAGCGCGCTGGCGAGCGGCCAACTCTGCGAGCAGATTTGGGCTTGTTCCGCCGGGCATCGGCATCTCGCTTGACCCGTCGTTGATCTGCTGCTGCATTTTCGCCATGTCCGCGAGACGTTGCATCATCTCATCGTATCCGGTCCCGCTGGAGGCTTGTTGCGCATCCTGTTGCGAACGGCTCAATGACAGGAGCGCCCGGTGCAGCATCGTCAGTGCACGGTCTTGCTCGCCGGTGACTTCTCCCGGGTTCCGGTCGGTGTATCGCTGGATCGCGCGGTCCATCGCCTCACGAGAGAGTTCAAGTTGGGCGTCAAGGGTGGAGCTGATGAAAAACGTACGGCGGCGCAACGTCTCCACATCCGAGCGAAGCAGCTCCACGGCGTCGGAGAGGCTTCGCTGATCGGCGGCCAGGGGACGGTAACGGGGGCTGGCAGTACCGAGACTGCGGCTTTGTTCGCGAAGCTCCTCCTGGAGACGGCTGATTGCAAGCATTCCGTCGAAGAGGTGGTTCATCCGCGCCATCACATCCGCCTTGCCCTCCGCGACCTGCTGCTGCTGCAACTTCCGAAGCTGCCGCGCGGTGCGCTCGAGCTGTTGTGCTGAAGCGGTCGCAGGTTTTGACGCACTCTGCCGGTCTCCCGCGGCGAGAGCCTGACGGCTTTGTTCCTGCTTTCCGGAAAGGCCGGACTGCTCCATCTCCTGTTGGATGGAGGCAAGCGAGTCGGAGGCGTTCGCACCCACGGTCGAACTGTCCGCCGCGGTTTCCTCGATGCGTTTCTGCAGTGCGTCGGACTCCTTCCGGGTCAGCTCCTGTTCGCGAGCCAAACGCAGCACGTCACGGTTGCTGGCATCCTGCGTCTGTTCGGCAAGATCGCGCTGTCGTTTTGCAAGCGATTCAGCGGCCGTCGCCAGTTCGTCCAGGCGGCGTTCCGCACGCAGCCGCTGGAGCACTTCAAGACTCCGCTCAAGACCCTCACGCATCGACTCCTGGTTCTTCAGGAGTTTCTCGAGTGCGTCGCGGACACGCTCCCCGTCCACCTGCTGCAATGCCTCCTGGAGCTGCTTCATCGACTCGCGCATTTCAGGTGTGGCGACTTCGTCGAGCAATTCCTGCACTTGCCGGAATTTGTCGATCAGATCCTTCGATAGAGTGCCGTGCTGTTCGGCAAGTTGCTGGAGCTGCTGAATCGTTTCCTTTACCTGGTCGAGTTGTTCGATGGTTTTCTGTTGCTGCTCCAACGATTGCTGCAACGACTGCGTCTGCTCCCAGGTCAGTTCATCAGGATTGCTGCGGAGCCGTTGAAGGGTTTCACGGAGTTGCTGTTCAAGCTGACGCGCCTTTTCAGTCGCCCGAACCAGTTCCGATTCAGCCTGCTGCTGCTCGGCGTCCGACCGGGTAAGCAACTGTTCGATGGAGGGAAACAGCAGGCGGCGGGTCTCGCTCCTCGCACGTTTGGGTCCAAGAGCGGCGTCGTTATCCCACGCCTCCACGAAGTAATGAATCTCGTCCGTCGGCAGCAGGAAGAGGTTGGCCAACGACCAGCGGGTACGAACCTCAGCACGCCCCTGAGCGGGGGTTGTCGGCTGAAGGAGCGTCTCCTCGTACAACCGTTCGTCATCGGTGGAATCCGGAACCAGCACCGCGCTCTGGATTTTCCAGCGCAGGTTCATCCTGGAAATGCCATAGTCGTCCGTCGCGTCCACCGCCAACGGAACCGTCAGGTTCTCCGGAATCAAGACGTCCGGTTCGGGAAGTAGTAGAAAGACGGATGGCGTGCCATCCTCGATCAAATGAATGTTCCACCTCAGCGGATCATCGCCGGAAGTGCCATCCGATGCCGTCAGCGAAATCCACCACTCGCCCGGATTGCGCACCTGAAAGGATCCGGAAGCTCGCTCCCCCGAAACGGCCAGATCGGTCGTTCGCGTACCTCCTTTTGTTCCGCGCACGGTCATCTCGGCGTGCGCGAGGGGACGGCTTGCCTCAAGCCGCATGGAGATCCCGGAGCCGGGAAGTGCGGTGATGTCGCCGACACCCGAGGGCAGTGTGTTCGGTCCAAGTCCGGTGTAGGCGGGGGGTCGCACAGTGACCGCCAGTCGCGCAATCCTCGGGCGATGAATCACCAGCACATGCGAAGTGTCGCTGCTGGTCCGCCCGCACCGCGCGGAAACCGTAAGGCTTCTGCGCAGAGAGGCGAGGGTGACGGAAACGTGGCTGCTGTCGACACTGTCCGTTACCGCCGCCATCGAACGGATCTGCCCGGTGCCGTCGTCGATGCGGAACCGGATCTCCCTCCCGCCGAGGTTCATCTTTCTCGCGGCGACAACGAGTGTGTCACCCTCGGTAACGCGCACGGTGTCGGGCATCAGCAGTGTCAGACTCGGGGCGTTGGGACTTTCATAGAACACCGAGGGGTGCGCGAGACGGTTCATCGCCGGAAAGAGGGCGAACCCACAGGCCAACAGGGAGAGGACAACAAGCGCCGAGGTGACGAGTCCGCCACGCAACAGAGTGCCATGTAAAGGAATTGAGCTCCATCGCCTCGGATCGAGTGTCTCCGCGAAATGGTCAGTCACCTCGAGGGCGGCATCACGCAACTCTCTGGAGGATCCGGGACGAAGCCGCTTTCGAAGCTGGACTGCGACCAGTAGACGGTCTCCCACCTCCGGGTCACGGCCGAGGAGCTCTCGCGCAACAGCTTCGGGGGTGTAACGTGACGGAAACCAGAGCGGAGTCAGCGTTGCCACGAGTGCGGCGAGCAGTGGTCCAGCCGCAAGCACGGAAGCGGCCACAGCCAGAATCAACCGTTCTCCCGGCGCCAGCCAGAAAAGAGCCTCCACGGCCGACGCCAGCACGATCACTGCAAGGCTGCCGGGAACGGCGGCGACCCAGGCGGACAACGTCGAACGCAGCCACCGTTTGCGCGCAAGTCGTCGCAGCAGGTGCTCTGTGGAGGACTGAAATTTCACTCGGTATTCACCCTAAAGGATCGGCTCAATACGGACTTCCACCATCGGAAAGGTACAAACGGCGGAGGTTGATGAATTTGACTGTCCATCATCCATCGGGCAGGCGGGGAGACGGCGTCTGTAGCCCCGGGAGGCAGAGCAAGCGGTTCGGCGGGATCAAGACTTAACTTTGCCGCCATGCGTCCTTGGTTTGTACTCCTTCCTGACCCACGGGGGTCGATTCGTACCCGCTTCTTTCTGGCGGTGGCTCTCTCCGGTCCAGTGTGGGCAGCGGTGCAGTTCGGAGAGGTCGTTGCCCGCAAAGCGCTTTCCGCATCCCCTCTCCAGGTAACGCTGTTGACAATGATCATGCCCCTCGCCAACCTGACGGCAATCTGGTGGGCGAGAATTTTCGTTGGACGGGATCAACGGCCCTTCATGCTGACCATGGGGTTGCTGGGAAGCGTGGCGATGATCAGCGGCTTGTGGATGAACACCTTCTCACATCTCTTCCTGGCATTCTTCCTCTATTACCTCGCTTACGCTGTGAGCAACACGGGTCAGAACCGCCTGCTCCAGCAGCACATTAAAAATGGAGACCACGGTGGGGTTTTTGGAATTGCCAATGGCATCCGGATGGGTGCGGCGGCGCTGTTTTCGTGGCTGGGGGGCCACTGGATGGACAACGTGGCGGGAAGCTACCGGTATGTCTACGCGCTGGCGGGAGCGATCACACTTTTCTCCACGGTCATCTATGCGACGATGCCCACCAAAGACGACCCTACGATGGCGCGCCAGGGACTGAATCGGTCCCTGCTGCTTGGACCTCTCATCGAGGCTTGGCAACTGCTCAAGCGGCGTGGCGATTTTGTCCGTTATCAGGTGGGGTTCATGCTGTATGGGATGGCATTCATCGGAATGCTGCCTGTTGTCCCACTGTTCCTCGTTGACGATCTGCAGTTGGACTACACCGCCATCGGGCTGGCAAAGGGAACCATTTTTCAGATCGTGATGATCCCGTCCATCGCCATTTTTGGAAAACTCTTCGACAGGATGACGCCGTACCGGATGGCGTCGCAGGTGTTCACCGCCCTGGCGCTCTATCCTTTGCTGCTGATCGCCTCCTGGTACCTTCCACTCCAATGGCGCAACGCCACCGTCATCGCCGCTTTTGCCCTGTTTGGTGCCGCGATGGGTGGGGTCAGCGTCCTCTGGTCCATCTCCTCGGTAACCTTCGCAGGTGACGAAGATGCAGGAGTTTACCAGGCCGTGCACATGGCCGCAACAGCCATTCGCGGAACCCTCGCGCCCCTGCTTGCCCTCATCGTGATGCAGCTGTTTGGGAAAATCACCGCAATGCTCATGGCGGCGTTTTTCTGGGTCGCTGCCGGGGTGTACATGGCCCATCTCGACCGCACGGACGGCGCCGCCCTGCAAAGCCGCCGCTCTCTCTGAAACTGTATTCACGTCAGTTCCATGTCCCCGAACCCTCTCGATCTTCTGGAACGATTGAGTTGAAGGGATTGACGTATGACCTGATTGTGTAGCCCGGGATCACCGTGTCCCGGGATCGTGATAGATGTGCCCCTGTTTGCTTTGCGAAGCGGGCAAACAGGGTTTATCCTGATTTGTCAGGAAGCAGGCAGGCCGTCAGGGTGGCCCGATCCAGAACAGTCGGGGCCGGGTTTCCATCCATGATCCCATCCGGGCAACGTCAAGGGAATTTCCATCGACACAGAGGTTTGCGTCGCCCAACCAGACACTTTCTTTTCGTAAACCACAACCATCCTCCTCCCCGTTGCCCATCATGGACCGCAAAACACTGAAGAATTTCCCTTTTTCTGCCGATATGGATAGAGGGAAACTCTTGTTTGTAGCGAGAGTTGCGAGTACAGCAAGGGATATTGAGTATGCGGATCGAAAGGGTGGCAGTGGGACTCGCAGCGATGCTTCTGGCCGTCTCGGTGACAGCCCAGGAGCCCTCCGGTCTCGCCCGCAGGGGCGCCGCCCTCACATCCCTACCGTCAGACAGCCTTAGCACCCTCGATGTGGACCGTCAAACAGCTGATCAGTTGTACGCGGAGGGACGCACACTCGAGTCGATGGGACGTCTGCAGGGAGCGTACGAAAAGTTCCGGCTGGCGTACTGGAGCGACACCACCCACTTTCGCAGTGTCTACCAGGGTGGACGCCTGCTCGACCGCGTCGGCTACCTCGATCAGGCGCACGCCGCCTACCTTCAAGCCATCGTCATCGCACCGGATTTCTACCCCGCATGGGCCAGCCTGGGAATTCTGCTGGCGCGGGAGCAACGTTCGGACGATGCCTGGGAAGCGTTTGAAGGTGGGGTCAAGGCTGCACCGGATTACGCTTCCGCGTGGCGAAACCTGGGACGAGCTTCAGCGGTTCTCGGGGAACTGAAAACGGCAGAGGAATCCTATGAGAAAGCGGTCGAGCTACAGCCGGAGGACGTCACGAGTCGTGTTTCCCTCGCGCTCCTTTATTCGTGGGACTGGAAACTCGCCGAGGCGAGGACACAATTCCGAGAGGCGCTCAGACGGCAGCCGGAGGACGCTCGTGCCCAGGCGGGGCTTGCCTGGGTCGAGAGCCAGCCTGTGGGTGTAGCCACCCCACGGCGAGCGCTGGAGCCGGATGTGCCTCCACGACCGCCCTCCATGGAACAACCGGGTAAAAAGCCCGACTGGGCGTTTCGTGCCCCTGAACCGACAGTCGAATACAGCGAATTGAGAACGCGTCGCGGTATCGCCCTGACACAGTTGGGACGGTACGAAGAGGCGCTGCCCGAGCTGGAGGAGGCGGCACGTTATGGAACCCGGGACGAACGTGTCTATGCCGCGCTCGGGTACACACGCTACCGCCTCGGGGACGATGCCGGGTCCGCAAATGCCTACTCGCAGGCAATTGAGCTCGCCATCGTGCCCGAACCATGGTACCACATCAACCGCGGAGCGGCGCTGGAACGGTCGGGACGGTTCGGTGCGGCGGCAAAGGAGTTTAAGAAGGCGATCAAGATCGATGAACGCTCGGCGCGAGCCTGGTTCGCGCTCGGTGTGCTCCGCCTCGATACAGGTGATCCACGCAGAGCGTTGAAATCGCTGGTCAAGGCGGTGAGGTACGATTCAAACTATGGCCCCGCGCACGCGGCGCTCGGTGTCGCGTTGCTGCGCCTCGACCGCAAAGAGGATGCTCTTCTCGCCTATCGAAACGCCGTCGTGCTGATGCCGGAAGATCCGGACATACGGATGAGTCTGGCGCGTCTGCTCGATGCACAGGGCTACCATCTCGAGGCGGCGCAGGAGTACCTCGTCTACGCGGGATTGGTTAAGGATGACAGTACGCTGAAAGAATGGCGTGAACTCGCTCTGCGCCGTGCACAGGAATTGGCGGCGTTTGAATCAGCGTCTCCAACAAAGGGACAATCCCTCGGGATGATTGACAGGTAGAGGGTTTCTGGGTCTACAGCCGGAGGTCCCGGCGAGGACCCCTGGACGTCAGCGTGACGTCTTGCGAAGGAATGAGGAAGGGACGAGCATTTTCCGCGCCGCGCGGAGGTACCATCCTCGCATGAACCCGTCGGGCTTCATTTGCAAGGTTTGCGAATGCGGTCTGACGGGTTCGATTTGTTGTCTCTTGCCCTTCTGTGAAGTCTTCGTGTCTGCGCCTTTCCATAAAACCGTGCACATTGGGTTAGGCAGTTGTCATTGCGAGGAATCAGCCAGCTGGCTGATGACGAAGCGATCTCGTCATGGCATGTGCTCCTGTTTGCTTGCAAACAGAGTTTATGCTAATTCGCTTCTACGTTCCGTCGGTTCTTTAGCGTAGCGGAAAACCGACGGAAGGGCAGGGTCAGGGTGGTCCGTCAGGGTAGCTCGCCAGGGTGGTGGCCCGCCTAGTCCTGTCCGCCGACTGGCGGATCGATGGCCGGGTTTCTACTATCTCAGGTTTCAGTACGATTCTTGCCGGACGCCTCAGCTCCATTTCTTCACCGCCACCGCCCACGCCTCCACTGCCTCTCTCCTCGCACCTGCCTGAACAGCAGCATCGGCAATTCTCATCACTCGGTCGCCTTCAATCGGCCGTAACCTCCCCCTCCCCCCCGCGAGCAGAACTGTCCGGGCGACGGCATCGAGTATTTCCATTCGAGCCAGTGCCTCGTCCATGTGGACGCCAACGGTGATCGCTCCGTGACGGTCGAGCAGGATTGCGTCACGTTTTATGACCCAAGTCGCAACCGCTCTACCACCCCCTGGTGTCCCCGGAACCGCGAATGGAGCAGTTGGCACGGAGCCGAAAGCATAGGCCGCCTCGACGAGGGGGACTGCGTCGAGTCCCTCGCCTCGAAGCATCAGGGCAAGCGCGTTAACCGGGTGGGCGTGCACAACGGCATGCACATCCGGGCGCAGACGGTAGCAGGTCAGATGAGCCTCGCTTTCGCTGGACATCGAGCGGGAACGTTTTTCCACCACTTTCCCCTCGAGGGAAATCCGGAGGAGATCCCGCTCGGTCAGTTCGCCTTTGAACGCACCACTGCCGGTGATCAAAATGGTCTCGTCCTCGAGACGAATCGAGAGATTTCCCTCGGTTCCGGCGATCAGTTGACGACGGTCCAGCCGTTGGCCGGCGTGGATCAGGACCGCTTCTGCACTTTTAAGATCCACCGTTCCTCCACTGTGCAACGCGATCAAGGTAGGCAGACAAAGGCGATGAAGCCAACGCTGCCGCGGAAGTGGCATCCGAGGGGTGCAGGAGGGGCTGTCGCTGGGCCGGCGTTGCGGCGGGACAGGCAGCCGACTATCTTCGCAAACAGAGACGAGTGAAGGAGCGAGAACTATGGCTGATACACTTCGGCGCATTCCGACCCTTTCGGTCATTATGATTGCGCGTAATGAAGCTTCACGAATCAGAGAGAGCCTTCGATCGGCGGCCTTTGCCGACGAGATCGTAGTGGTCGACACTGGTTCCATGGACAATACCCGCGAGATTGCCCGCGAAGAGGGAGCTGTTGTCGTGGAGCTCCCATTCTCCGGGTTTGGACGAACGAAACAGAGCGCCATCAACAAGGCGACCTGCGACTGGGTGTTTGTCCTCGATGCGGATGAACGAATCTCTGCGGGATTGCGTGATCAGATTCTGAGCGCCATTCGGAATGCTGGGTCCTTTTCAGGGTATCGGGTGCACCGTCGCGGATGGTTCCTTGGTCGTCCGATGAAGCACGGTGGTTGGGGACACGACGAGGTGGTCAGACTCTTTCTCCGTGGTCGTGGGCGGATGACTCCCGACAGCGTGGACGAGCGTATCGTCGTCGATGGGCAACTTGGCACCCTGGAGGGGTTGATCGAGCACCAAACAGATCCATCGTTTCCCCACTATCTCGCCAAACTGGACAAATTCACCACCCTCGCCGCGGAGGGATTGGCGTCCAGACCCTACCGCGCGGTGGGTGTCCTGCCCGGCCTGGTTCATGGAACATCCGCGCTGATCAAACAGCTCCTGATGCAACAGGGATTCCGGGATGGCAGCCGTGGTGTACTTCTCGCACTCTCCAAAGCCTATGCGGCCTTTCTCCGTTATACGAAAGCGGGAATGATCCGGCGGGGTGAAGGAGATGTCTTCATCCGGCACGAATTAAGCGAAGTGGACCGCCACGACCATCAGTAGAAGTCTCTACAGATCAGTTGTTTCAAAAGGGGTTCCAGCGACCCCTTTTTCTGTTGATCATCCCGAAAAACATCAATAATGGAGAGAATATTTTACCACATCTGGCGGCCTGTCTTCGCTAATCCATGCGGTCCGGTTGCCCCGCTTGCCATGTCGCAGCAAAGCGAAGACAGGACAGCCGGGAACAATGATGGGCGACCCGGCCAGTCGAGTGGGTGGCCCGGCCAGTCGACGGGTGGCCCGACTGCTATGTAGAGCAGTCAAGGGTCATGTGCCTTCTCCGCCTGTTTTCCCTTGACCGTGTTGTCGTGCTG
>JAZDLX010000002.1:0-35500 GCA_043801585.1 bacterium
GGATTCGGATAGACCTGTTGAATGGTAAATACCTTGGGGAGCGACTGGCTGCCATCATCGACGCCCGTCGAATTGTCTTTATAGATTTTCAGCGAGTTACTGCTTCCGCTGGAGACTGTCTTCGAAGTCGTTGCCTCACCGTAGCTGTCGACGATGTAGACATAACCATTCTCATAGTCGAGACCGCGGGCATAACCGAATCCACTCAGCGATTGGTAGGCAATCACCGGATTTAATGGATCTACCACCGAGATCACGCTGAAACCCTGTCCCCCGTTTGTCATCAGGACCCGGTCATCTGCGTACTCCATGTCCGTCGCGTACCAGGGTGCTACGGAAAGATCGGACAGAGCCGGGAATCCTGAACCAGCATCTGACAAGTTGTAAGTATGAAAAGTAAAACCGTAGCCAAAAACATATGGGTCGCCATCCCCAACGATATATCTTGCATCCAAGTTGCTATTCTCCAGTTCAACTGGATACTGTGGAGTACTAACGTCAAAGAGGAAGGCAGCAGTATCATCGACAAATAGAACCGCAACTCCATCAACGACTGAAACAGCCTGGACCTCGCTCGTCTGTCCACCTGGAGGAGGTATCGTGGAAATCATCTCTGGAGAGTCGGGATTAGACACATCGAGAATCACCAATCCCCCGGTCAGGCATGCGAGGTAGGCAACCGAATCGACCACGGCAACATCGATAACTTGCGGATCGAATGCCATAAATGAACCGGGCATGTAGTCACCCCGTTCGATCGGGTTTTCTGGATTCGAAACATCATAGATGTGGAATCCATCAACCCCATTCGCGACAAAGGCGTAATCTCCTTCGATTTCGATACACTTTGGATCGGTGTATTTAGTGAGAGTCCCTGTCTCGAATGGTGTTAAAGGATCGTGCAGATCCAAGATGCGAATGCCGGCATTCTCCTGCAGCAGATACCCGTACGAACCGATTACCGCAATATCCATTAAAAGACCACCAGGTGAATACCTTGATATTTCTTTTGGGGTTGATAAACTACTGCAATCATTTACTGTGATTGCAGAATTTTCGAATGCAAGATACAAACGTGAATCATAACGCTTTAATTGATACAAAGTAGCATTGTAATGTTTTGTTAAAATGATTTCAGGCATTTCTACATTTGTAAAATCTATAATTCTTATCGAATCAGAAATACCACATGCAATTAATGTATCATTACGAACAGTTCCATGATAAATTGAACTCCCAATATTATAATATC
Source organism: bacterium (assembly GCA_043801585.1). Classification (GTDB taxonomy): domain Bacteria; phylum Electryoneota; class Electryoneia; order Electryoneales; family Electryoneaceae; genus JAZDLX01. The sequence continues at coordinate 1,253 of JAZDLX010000002.1, forward strand.
CTATTCGATCTATATTTTGCAAATCAGTAAGATCATAAACTTCAACACTATCGTCTTGACAAAAGATATAAGCTTTATTTTCGTCTATCTCAATATCAGTAGCATACCAAGAATAATATTCTTCATCCCATAAAATTTGTAAAGTTGATATTTCATTAATATTCCGTGGATCATTGATATTAAATACTTTAATACCATACATATCCATAAGAACAACTAAATAACATTCATATAATTCAAGATCAATTATATTTGGATAATTAAAAGGTCGTCTATCATCAAATTCACTAAGAATATCAATTTGATTAAGAAGTATTGGATTTTCAGGACTTGATATATTATAGAATGATAAGCCTAAATCATCTTCCATAATTACCAAAGTATCCTTTATAAGAATCTGCCTGTTGGGAATCGAAGGAATACATGACGTGATCACGGTTGGATTTTTCGGATTTGAGATATCGATGAAGTAATTCTTTTGGTCAATCCCGGTAACTACAGCCAGATCGCCCTGCACTGCCATTTGATCACCTTGTAATAGTTGATAACCTGAAGAGAGAAATTCAGAAATATTTAGGTTAAGATGGCCAATCTCATGGATGTTGGACATGTCGCTCAAATCGAGTACATGAAATCCTGTCCCTCCTGCCGCGATGTATGCGTAGTCTCCCTGGACAATGAGGTCGCGAACATTACCCAACGGATCACATTCAAAGTGACTGACAAGGTCAAACCCGTCAGATGCAGTTGCAATTGAAGAATTGAACCAGGGAATCAACAGGAAAACGATAGAGAATACAATTAAAACTTCGCGACTATGGTGATTCATAGTGTCCCCCGATGATGATTGTACCTAAGTTTATTTCACGGACAGACTATACTCAAGAAAAACTTTTCCTTTCCTGATTTCTACTACCTGCCAGTCTCCATAGGGTTTTCAACCTATCAACCACAGAACTCTTTACATCGCTTAAAAGCACGCCCCCGGTGGTTCCGACCGGTGGCGCTTGGATCTGCTGTGTGCGGGGGTTGCCCCCCACAACCTTGTGTTCCCACATCAAGCCGGGTTCGGAGAACCCAGCCTACACCACTCACCGAAAGGTGAGTAGGCTATGCTTTACAACGTGAAACCCGGGACTGAAGTCCCGGGCCACCCATTACAATTATCTCTTCGTCCGCTTGCCCTTGTCCACGTTGATGAAAATCCACGCCGCCATTTTGCCCGGGTTGATCTCCTGGTCCGGATCGAAGTAGTCCTCGTCGAAATCGTAGCGGCTCGATGTGTCCTCGGGGCTGCGCCGGTCCTTCTGCTGAACGAGGGCCGTGAACCAGTTGTCCCACTCCTTCATGTGTGACGGACGCAGATCCACCCAGCCCTTGGCGCACCACGCTTCCAGCGATTCCGGTGTAACCTCGAACTCCTTCTTCACCGGATGGTGCGGAATCAACAGCTTTGGTCCCCGGAGTAATGTTTTTCCGTCCGGCAGCAAAATCGGAATACCGACGCTGAGGATCGCACTGCGCAGTTTCGGGTGCGTTTTGAGCACCTCAACAGCCGCTTTCGCCATCTCGGTGGGCGCCGCCTCAACCGCGTTACGCATCGACGTATAAGCGTGGCGCAGCAGGTTGGCTTCATGGAGCAGTTTCGTCAGGCGCGGCGGACCGAGCAGTTCGAACGCCACCGATTCGTCCAGATCCATCCCTTCGGCCTGAGAGCGCTTCATCATCTGGCGCAGTTTGTTCAGCGCCACCTGACGCAGAACTCCCGCCCTATATGATGGTTCCATCACCGCACCGTCGAGAGCACCGATCACATCATGTCCGGAAGATCCGCCCATGATCTCCCAGACCACATGCTGGGCGATCTCTTCGGGGGTGACAAATTCCATCTGCCCCACTTCGGTGATTGCGGTGAACTCGCCCTCGGAGAAGATCCCGTTCTCACCGGTGTCGATGTAGACCGAACGCAGTGTGTCGTTCTTCAACTCCCACGGTCCCTCGGAGAGATCGGTGTTGAGCGTCGTGTTCAAAGAAACCGCTTTATCCAACGGCAGATCGAAACGCGGGAAGTTCTGTCCTTTCTTGCGGATTTCCCCAGCCTTGACGCCCTTCCAGGCGATGGCGGCGGCGGGTTTCACCTCCTTGACAAAAATCTCACGCACACTTCCATCGTCCTGTTGCAGCGGCGTACGCGCCATCAGCAGCAGCATCAGCGTCTGCGCGCCACCCATGGCGTTTTTCGTCAGCAGCACACGGCTGGGGCGGTCCTCGCTGTGTGTATAGGGGATGTTCAATCCCATCCCGCCAGTGCCGGTGGTGCCAACCTTGAGGTAACCGCGAACGTTTCCATCGACGAGAGCGTTGTGGAGCACCTGGATGTGCCGGACGAGTTGAGGCGCGTTGAGGCTGGCAATCAAATCCTCGACCATGGTCACGAATTCATCATCCACCGGTTTGCCCTTCGACCGGTCGAGTTTGTCGAGAACCAATTCGCTCTGTTCGTAAAGATCCTGGTAGGCGATGCCGGTGGCGGTGTTGACACAGTCGATCACGATGTCGGGCTTGTGATGAACGATCTGATGATAGAGCGTAATCCGTCCGGCGACTGCCGGAGTCAGTGGATCGAGGATATCACGAATGAAGGTTTTGCGGCGCTGAGGGTCTTTGAGAAGTTCTTTCCGGGGGATGTCCTTGAAATCGGTGCGTACGAAAAGATCCCCCCAGTCCGGCGTGAATGTAACGCCATGAAACTCCTTTTTCAGGATATCACTGGCGGAAACCGCCTCATCCTCATTCAGGGAGGTGACGATTACGGTCTTTGCACCCTCTTCCGCGACTTTCCGACAGACGGCCATTCCCACAAGACCAAAGCCGCCGAGCACCATTACCACCTTCCCCTTCAGATCCATGCCTGCCTCAGGTTAGGGTACGTGATCACATGGTATCCGCGACGGATCGCGGCAAGTCGTGACAAAGATAACGAGAAAAAAAGACGCCCAAGCAATCTCTGAGGGCGTCCAAAACTATTGTAAAACTTACTCCTTGTCGTCTTTTTCGGGGTTTGCATCGGGGGTGCCTGACGGCGCCTCCTCTTCATCAGGCTCCGGTTCCACCGTTTCGTCCGCCCTCGACTCCTGTTGCATCACCGGAGCCTCTTCTTCATCGGGTTCCTCTTGATGAATCCCGTCCCGGTGCACCATGTCATCGGTCCTGTACGTCTCCTCTTCAACACCTTCGCCCGCACCTTTGAAGGGTCCGCTGCGCAGATGGTTTGCCGTGCCAGACTCGCCTTCCTCAAGTTCGCCGAAAATTTCTTCCGGCTTCGGGAGGCTTGCGAGGTCATCCAATCCGAAATATTCGAGGAATTTTTCTGTCGTTGTATAAAGAATCGGACGCCCCGGAGCCTCTGCGCGCCCGGCGACTCTGATCAGTTCCCGCTCGAGAAGATTGCGGATGACCGGGCTGCTGTCCACACCGCGCATCTGGTCCACTTCCGGGCGGCTGACAGGCTGACGGTAGGCGATGATCGACATCGTTTCGAGGCTGGCGCGCGAAAGGCGCCCTTTGATTTTGCCGCGAAGGTGACGGCGGATCACATCGGCGAATTCCGGACGAGTCGCGAGACGCCATCCCCCCGCGACACGCTGAACGGTCAGGGCGCGTTCGTTCTCTGCGTACCATTCGTCGAGGGACTGGATGAGCAGCGGAACGTTTTTCGTCACCACGTCAGGAATCGACTCGTGCACCTCTTTGGCGTTCAAAGATTCCTCGGCTGCGAACAGGAGCGCCTCGAGCATCGGGAGCAAACGTCCGAGATCGAGCTCCTCGAAGTCCTGTTCGGGTTCGGATTCCTGAACGGTTTCGTCGCTCTCTTCGGCAATCACCTCCGCTCCCCTGTTCTCATCCGTAAACGGTTCCTCGGCGGGATCGGGGTCAACGGTGTTGTCCATGTCGGGTTCGTCCCCATCCATCTCCGTACCGTTGGGCTCGATCTGTTCGGACTCCGTTTCGGACATCGAGTCCCGAGTGAGTTCGACTGGTTTTTCCGGTTGTTTTTTACTCATCGATCATCTTCAATGTTGTCACGTTCGTCCGTCTCATCAGAATCCCGATCCTCGAAATCTTCGGGATTCTGCGGGACCTGAAATTCTGATTCATCATCCAGCGTGTTGTCAGCCATATCCTCTGCGCCGACAAGAGGTTCAGCCTGTTTGCTCTCTTCTCCCCCGCCATCGCCACCTTTCAGCGCTTTCTCCGCCTCGAGTGCCGCCCGTCGGGCCTCACGGGCTTCCTGTTTCTCACGTTGCTGGGCCTCGAAGGATTCCATCTCGACGCGTGACTCTTCGTCAATTTTATCGCGACGTGCGCGGTCCTCCACGGTATCAACATCGCGCATCTCGGCGTCCGTTTCGGCGTCAAAGTGAGGCCCTCGCATCACCCAGATCTCACCGAACAGTTCATCCTGTATGATTCTGATTCTGCGGTAACGGATCAGTTCGAGAATCGCAAGGAACGCGACCACGACCTCCAGGCGTTCGTTCAAACGTTCGGCAATTTCAGCGAATCCAAGGCCGTCTTTGTGACGGAGACGGCTGAGCAACATCGTGGACATGTCCTCGATGGTGAGGGTGAACATCGCGAGCTGGTGGACCGGTGTCTTGTCCACCCGGTTCTGAAGATCTCGAAACGCCTCGGCGAGAGTAACCAGGGTGATGTTCTTCAGAAGCTGTTCCGCAGGATCAATTTCTATCTGCCCTGCAGCATTTCCCCTCGGGAAATAATCCCGCTGAACCTCCTCGCTGCGTGCGAGTTCACGGGCGGCAGCAACGATCTCACGGTACGCCTCTTCGAGCTCCTCATCACGTGCCACGATGGCGTCCAAGTCCTCGAGTTCCTCGTCCTCCTCGCGCGGAAGCAACGCTCGCACTTTCATGCGCACGAGAATCGCCGCAACGAGCAGCACCTCACCCGCGCCGTCGAGATCGAGGGCGGGATTCGAGCGGACGTAATCGAGAAAGTCCTGGGCAACCTGTCCGACAGGCAGTTCAATCAGGTCAATGGAACGCTGCCGAACGACATAGAGCAGCAGGTCCATCGGTCCCTCATAAACGGGGACATGGACCTGAAACAGGGAGTCGGGACGGAACCCGTTCTCCTCCAGTTCCTCCACAAGCTGCGCCGGCTCGACTCCCTCGTCCTCCAGGAAGTCGCTGTCGGGCTGCTGCTGAATGTCGTCCTGATCGCTCATGTCACTCTTGTTGAAAACAACGGTTTAAACACGTTGTTGCTTTACCCGATTTTCATTGCCTCGCGAACCTGCCTCATCGTTTCGCCCGCAACGATCCGGGCACGTTCCTCGCCGGATTGGAGCACCTTCAGCACCCCACTATCATTGTACTGAGCGCGCCGTTCCCGGAGAGGACGGAGATGTTCGTTCAGTTTTGCGGCGCAGTTCTGCTTGCAGGCGACGCATCCCAACGCCCCACTGCGGCAATCCGCTTCAATCTGGGGTATTTCGTCGGGGTTGAACTTCTGGTGATAGGTGAACACGTTGCAGATCTCCGGGCGCCCCGGATCGTTCTTGCGGACTTTCTGCGGGTCGGTGATCGCACCCATGATTGCCTTGACCGTTTCCTCTTCGCTGTCCGCCAGATAGATGGTATTCCCGAGGCTTTTGGACATGCGCCGTCCGTCCGGTCCGGGAAGGCGGCTGAATTTCGTCTCCTTCAGCACCACTCCCTCCGGCACCGGGAAGACTTCTCCGAAACTCCTGTTGAACCGGCGAGCGATCTCCCGTGTGATCTCGATATGCGGAAGCTGATCCTCGCCGACGGGAACGGCGTTGCCCTTATACAGCAGGATGTCCGCCGATTGAAGCACAGGATAACCAAGGTGCCCATAGGTGATCAGGCTCATTTCGGTCGCTTCGTTTTCGGCAAGCTCCTCCCCCGCCAGCTCACGGGCGCGCAGACGCTCTTCCAGATCCCGCACCTGATCTTTCAGGGTCGGATTGCGTTGCAGGCGAGCAGTCGTTATCAGCATCGAGAAAACAAGGTGGAGTTCGGCATGTTCCTTGATCTGGCTCTGCCTGAACATCGGGCTTTTTTCCGGATCGATCCCCGCGGCAAGCCAGTCTTTGACCATTTCGAGGGTGTTGGGATAGATCTCGTCCGCATGCTCGTAGTCAGTCGTCAGCACATGCCAGTCGGCTACGAGGTGGTAGTTTTCGTACTCACCCTGCATCCGCACCCAATTCTCGAGTGCGCCAACGTAGTTGCCCAAATGGAGGCGCCCCGAAGGGCGCATACCGGAAAGAACCCGTTTCCTGCTGGCGGTGGTCATTGCGTCTCTTCCCCGGTCCCGTGAAACATTCAAGAGTTCGTGAAACAGGCACGGCCAGGCGGGTCACCGTCCTGCCGTGCGGATGGGGTGCAAAATACGCCCGCACCTGCACGTGAGCAAGGTGGATACCGTTTTCAATCCCTCAAAGGTTCCGGAATCCAAGGAGGAGAATTCTACCGATCTTGCCACGCTGGTGAAGCGTGCCTGATGCACGATCATTCCCGGATACGATTTAAGCTTTTGCCGATTTCATGTCTTCTTTTGGTAACTTACGTAATTACAGTATCTTGTATTTTCTTTTTGAAATAACATTTTTCATGGCCCAACCCTTGTCCAATCATTGTTCCAACAGGAATCACGGGTCTATATTCGGCGTATTGTCAACTGCACGGTTACTCTCCACACGTACGAGGAACATAGCGATGCCCGCCTCTCAGACTGCGAACACGGATATCACCGAACTCACCTGGTACAAAAAACACTATCGCGGCCACTTGCCACAACTTACCCTCCGCAGCGCTGTGATGGGCGGTCTGCTCGGCGCGGTGATGAGTCTGACGAACCTTTACATTGGTCTGAAAACCGGCTGGGGATTCGGCGTGGCAATCACCGCCTGCGTTCTCAGTTGGGCGATCTGGAAGGGAGTCCGCAAAGCCAAACTGGCCAAGACGGACATGACCATCCTCGAAAACAATGCGATGCAATCCGTGGCGAGCTCCGCCGGATACTCGACCGGTGGCACACTTGTCAGCGCCGTTGCGGCGTTCCTCATCGTCAACAACGTCCAAATCTCCTACGGCCTGCTGACCCTCTGGATTTTCTTTCTCGCGATCCTCGGCGTAACCATGGCGATTCCGATGAAACGGCAGATGATCAACATTGAACGTCTCCGTTTCCCCTCCGGCATCGCCGCCGGGATGACACTGAGAAGTCTCCACCAGGATTACGAACATGAACCCGCCCTTGGGAAACCGATCGCGGATATCGTTCCCGGCGAGGAAGAGGATTCTGGTGACGCCTCGGACGTCGAAGGAGCTCTCGATACGGAAGCGGCTGCAATATCGGCGCGCAACCTCTTCATCGGAGGCGGCGTCGGCGCCCTGATCTCCATTTTCCGTGACGGTTTCACGATGCTTTCGGATATCGGCGCACCCTGGAAACCCTTCCACCTGATCAGAGAAGCCTACCCGATCTTTGGCCAGAAAGCCCTGAACTACACGGTGGGCATGGAGGGCAGCCTGCTGCTTGTCGGCGGCGGGATGCTGATGGGATTGCGTGTCGCCGCGTCGGTAATGCTCGGCGCGATTATCAACTGGGCGATCCTCGTCCCCTGGATGCACAACATGGGTGTGATCGAAGCGCTCACTTTCCGGTCGATGGTTTCCTGGTCGCTCTGGGGTGGCGCCGCCTGCATGGTCACCAGCGGGTTGCTGGCCTTCGTGTTCCAGTGGAAATCCGTCGTCCGTGCGGTCAGCGGGGTGACGGATCTGTTCAAGACACGGAGACTCGAGGGCGAACAGGGCAGTGAACTCGAGCAGTGGGTCAAGCGCGTGGAAGTCCCCTCGTCCTGGATGATGGCCGGACTTCTTGCGGGCGGGATCGGAGTGATGGCTGTCGCCAAGGTCGCTTTTGGCATGCCCCTGTGGCAGAGCCTGCTGGCGATCTTCCTTTCCTTCTTCCTCGCTCTCGTCGCTTGCCGGACGACCGGTGAAACGGACACGAGTCCGATCGGAGCAATGGGCAAGGTGATGCAGCTCGCTTACGGCGCCATCGCACCGGGCAAGACGACGATCAACCTGATGGCCGCCAACATCACCGCCGGCGTCGCCGATTCCTCCTCCGCCCTGCTGATCGACTTGAAAAGCGGCTACATCCTCGGCGGCAATCCGCGCAAGCAGTTCCTCGCGCAGTTCATCGGCATATTCATCGGGACGGCAATCACCGTTCCCAGTTTTTACCTGCTCGTCCCGGACGCCAGCGCACTCGGCACGGACCAGTGGCCGGCACCCGCCGCACAGGTTTGGGCGGGAGTGGCACGCCTTCTCGCTGCCGGCCTTGAATCCCTGCATCCGACCGCACGCATCGCACTCCTGGTTGGCGGCGCTGTCGGCATCATCCTGGTGGTTCTCCCGCGCTTGCTCCCACAGAAAGCCCGTGTCTGGGTCCCTTCACCGCTCGGCCTCGGACTCGCTTTTACATTTCACTTCTGGTATGCCCTGTCGATGTTCATCGGCGGTGTGATCCAATACGTGGTCAGCAGGCAAAATTCCCGAGCGGAGTCGACGTTTACCGTACCGATAGCTTCGGGGTTGATCGCCGGAGAGAGTCTCATGGGCATCTTCATCATCCTTCTGCCCTTGATCGCCGGACTTCTTCATTCCTAATCAAAGGAGGAGCTTTGGAATCCATGAAGATGCTCGTCCTCGCCAACCCTCGCGCAGGAGGCGGGCGTGTCTTTCGCAAGCTGCGAAAAATCGAACGTTGGTTCAGCCTGACGCAGCACGATGTAACAATCCAGATCCCCCATGGACAGAAGGAGACCATCCGCCTCGCCAGCGAAGCGAAGGAGAACGGGTTCGACGCGGTTATCGGAATGGGCGGCGATGGGACAGTGAAGGATGTGATTCAAGCGTTAACGGGCAAGGGGATCAAGTTCGGAGCCATCCCCGGCGGCAGGGGGAACGACATGGCGCGGAATCTCGGTTATCGCGGCAGTCTCGAGGATATCGTCCGCGGTTTCGCGAATGCGCGCATCCGGAAGATGGACGTCCCTACGGTCAACGGACGCTATTTCGGGAACAATTGCGGGGTCGGATTTGACTCCGCCGTCGTGGAACTCTCAACGGACGGCACCTGCAAACTCCCAGGCACCCTTTGCTACTTCTGGAACGTTTACCGGGGAGTCATCCGGTTCAAACCAATTCCGATGAAGGTGACCATCGACGACCAGGTCTTCGAAGGGAGATACACACTCTGCACCGTGCTCAACGGACAGGATTTCGGCGGCGGGATGAAAATGGCTCCCGGGGCCCAGATGGACGACGGCATCCTCGACATTTGCCTGGTGGAGAATGTCAGCGCTCTGCGCCTGATGACCATTTTCCCGTTGGTCTACAAAGGAAAGCACATCGAGCTCCCCGAAGTCACGATGCACCGCGGAACGAGGGTTCTGATCGAGGCGGAAATTCCTTCGCCGATCAACTACGACGGCGACCTGATCGGTGTCACCCCCGCACTCGTCGAGATCGGGAAGTATCACCTGGAGGCACTCGTTCCAAGTCCTCCGGAAATAGGTTAACCGCTGATTCAACGAAGAGCGACAGTTTCCTTTGAAGGCAGTTTTTCAAAGGCGACTGTCACTTTAAATGTAGTCAGGGACAGTCCCCATACGGTTTTTCAGGAACTGTCCCTGAGTGCAGGCTCATGGTTGAGTCAGAATCCGCACATCGTGCAGCGGCTTGCCATCCGGTGTCAGCAGATGGCCCGCGAATTCCCAGCCTCCGCCCCATTGGCTGATCTTGAGCATCAGCACGTTCGTTCCCTGCTTGAGGGTGATCGGAAGGCTGTCCTCCCTGGGAGTGTACGGCCGCCCCACCTGCCGGCGAGCCAGTTCCTGGCCGTTCAACCAGACAACGTAGCCGTCATCGGTTCCGAAATCGAAACGGGCGTTCATCTCCCTCGGTGATTCGATGTAGCTGACAGCGTATCCCACCGCTCTCTTGATTTCGCCTCCAAACTGCTTCTGCAGGTCCACGACAAATTCGGCGTCGGGATCGATGCCGGGCGCCGCCTTCCGTTCGGCCAGAGTCCAATTGATCCGCTGACGGTCGATGCCGCGATAGGTTTTGTTCAACCGTGGTTTCTTCAGGACTTTCTCGGGCTTCTGCTTCTCGTCGAGTGCGGTTTTCCATTCTCGAATCGGGAAGGGTCCGAGGACATGCCAGATGGGGATCGATGGCAGCACCTCGGTGGACCAGGGGACACTGACTTCTCCATGTGGCGTGGTCAGAGTGACATTGGCGAGGAACTGACCGGGCACCATCGATTCCGGCGGTTGATAGGTGATGGAAAACCTCCATGGTTTCCCGACAACTTTCAGATCGCCGGATTGATCCCGGCTGACGGCCTTCCAACCGCCGGGATCGGTGCATTTCACCACTACACCCAAGTCCCTGATCGGTTCGAGAGCATCGACGACGACGTTCGCCGAGTAAAGACCTCCCTCCGCTGCGTCCAGCGATACCGACACGCTGAGACCGAGCATCCGCAGCATCGCCTCTCGCCGAACCGCTTCCGGAGCGTCAGACGAAGTAATCGCCGTGAGGATATCGTTCCACCCGCCGTTGACGGCTCGAACGAGTCCTGCAGGGTCATTGTTTCCACCGGCGCCGAAGTTCTTCCGCGATTCGAGAACGTCGCGAAGTAGATCGGGTATCTGATCCCCCATCCGCCCGGCGAGATCCTCGAGCAGCATGCACCGGCCCTGCAATCCCGAGCGGAGGGACGCCGGATCTGCATCGGAGAGTGAGACGCTGATCGCCGCGGCCTCGTGCACGGACCGGGACGGCACCCGCACGACAACGCTGAAGTCCTCCGGTTCGTACCACCAGGCAGCACGGTCTCCGGCTTCATCCCTCGATGCGACACGCGGGATGGCAGTTCCGTCGAATGACACCTGCCCGGCCGGCCACATCTGCTTCAATTCAATCCGGATGGCGCGTGCCTCCAACATTCCCGAGTACGAACCCTCGGCGGGTCCGACACTGACCGTGCAGACATTGTCAACTGTCTGCATGCTGATCGGGGTTCGCGTGAATTGCCCCTCGAGGTAGTGATCCGTCGAGCCGTCATCTTCGTACAGATTGAAACTGCCCGATTCCCCCGGATACACTCGCACGACAAGAGGATCCAACGGGGCGTCACTTCGCTCATTAAACTCCTTCATCGGAATGATGGCACCCGACCGCGCGAAGACCGGTAGATCGTTCAACGTGCTGGCGACTCGAACGGTGTCCGGCCCTTCATAAACCCGCCCGGTGAAGAGGTGGGTCCAGCGTCCCGGTGGGAACCAGACGTCACGCACGGCAGTGCGGCTCACGGTGTCTCTCGGGACGGCGACAGGTGCCACGAGCAGCTGGCTGCCGAAGAGATATTCATCCCCGTGATCGTACGCACCTTCGAGTTCAGGCCACTGCCAATAGAGCGGTCTGACCAGTGGAGTAGCGTCGTCGTAAGCCGCCCGTGCGGTGGTGTAGATGTAGGGGAGCAGCTCATAACGGAGGTGGAAAAACATCAACGTACTGTTGAAAATTTCGTCATCAAAGGCCCAGATCCTGCGTTCGGCTTTAGCGTTCTTCGTTGCATGGGTGCGCAGGATGGGGTTGAACACTGCGTACTGTATCCAACGGGCATAGATTTCCGGATTGACCGTGCCGGGAAGGTGTCCGCCGATGTCATGGCTCCAGAAGGGAAAGGCGACATTCGCGGCGGTTGCGGTGAACTCGGGTTGGAATTTAAGAGTCGCCCAGGTGCTGCGGGTGTCACCGGAAAAACCGATCTGGTAGCGATGACTGCCAAAACCACCCCAACGGCTGAAGATCAGCGGGCGAGTGTGGGGACGCTGGAGGTCGTGCGTCATCTCCTCCCAGTGCTGATCGTTCAACCAGAACAGCGGGTCGAGTCCCGGAATCGCCGATTCTTCTCCCTGTTGCCAGTCGATCCACCAGAAATCCACACCCTGCCGCTCCAGCGGACGGTGAAGCAGCTCAAAATAGTTCTTCATGTAACGGGGGCTTGCGATGTCGAAGGGAATCCGCTGTTTCGTTGCAGGATCGACCCCCATCGCCCGGGCAAATTCCAGGTAAGCCACTTCATAAGACTGGACACCGGAATGCGGGTGCAGGTTCAGGGTGACTTTCAACCCACGTTCGTGCATCCAACGGAGGAATCCCTCGGGATCGGGGAAGTACTTCGGATTCCAGGTGTATCCCGTCCATCCCTCCATGTGCCAGTCCATGTCCACCACGAGCACGTCGAGCGGGACATTGTGCTTGTGGTAATCGGTGACGAGCTCTTCGAGTTCCCTGTCGGTGTACGCCCAGTACCTGCTCCACCACGCTCCAAAGGCGAATTTCGGCGGCAACGGGATCCTTCCGGCAACCGTCGTGTAGTCCCTGAGCGCACGAGGATAATCATGCCCGTACCCCATGAACACCCAATCCAGTGCAAGGGAATCGGGACGGGGAGTCGCCCAGTGCAGGCTGTCCGTTCCGTAGAGCAGGTTGCGGCTGTCGTCCACAAGCACCCATCCGTCCCGGCTTATCAACCCCGGATCGAGCGGGGAACGGCCATTTACCTGGTCAAGCGTGCGCACGGTTCCACCGAGGTTCGCCGTATCCGGCATCCCCGGACGCCAAACCCCGGTGCTGTCCAGCGATTTGATACGGACCGCCAGATTTTCGGGTGCGAACGGGCCTCCATTCTCCTTGTAGCGCAGCTCGAGCTCGTCCGTTTCGAGAATCAACCATCCCTGGAAACGACGGGTGGAGACCGTTGGCACAGGGAGACGACGGTTGACAAACGTCAGACTGGCGCGGTCTTCGAAAGTCGCGGACGGTGACCACTCCATACGGATCATCGCCGGGGTGAGCACCGTGAAACGGGTGTTTCCGGTGACCACCATCGCATCCGGATTGGCTACCGGATCACAGATTACGGAACGTTGTGCCATGGCAGATCCAACCATCAGGGTGAGGGCTACGGTGAGGATCATCGCAGTCTTTGGGGTGGACATGGAATGCCTCCTCTGCATCAGTCGTAGAAAGGTGAGAACGCCGTATGGGAGGGGTCAAGCACAAATGCCCTGCGAGACAAATATGGTTGTCATCTGGAGAACTTGAGCCGATGCCCGGTGCGATAATCGGAACAGGAAAATGTACCAGGTACCTTTTCACGTACGAGGCCGCATTTGTCCTGATCGGGATAAAAAGTACCTGGTACATTTTCCTGTGTCTGTTACCCTTTCTCCACCACCCATTCGAGGATCGCGTCCTGAAGAGGTTCAAGTCCCTCACGTTTCGCAGCGCTGGTAGAAAACACCTGAACGTCAATCCCCACCTTGTCCCGGATAGTTCTGACCGTTTGCGCGAGTTGTCCGCGTCCGAGTTTGTCGGACTTGGTCAGAATCACCGCCGCACGCACCCCCTCATCGACGCACCATTGGATCATTTCACTGTCCAGTTCGCCAAGCCCCCGGCGCACATCTACCAGCACGAGAACGCAACGGAGGTTGCCGTGATCGCTGAGAAAGTCGGTGACCATCTCACGCCAGCGGACGCGCAGGTCCTCGCCCACCTTCGCAAATCCATAACCCGGAAGGTCAACCAGGTCCCAGCGGTCGTTGATCAGGAGACGGTGAACGCCGCGAGTCCGTCCCGGCGCCTTCGAGGTGGCGACAATTTTCTGACCGAGCAGGGCGTTGATCAGGGTGGACTTGCCCACGTTGGAGCGTCCCGCAACGGCAATCGCCGCGCGCGGTGTCCCCTTGTACTTCGGGGGCATTTTCTGGATGGTCTTGATCAGCCAGCGGGACTTTGGCATGGGATGAGCTCCGTTTGGTAGTTGTGGAGAGTATAAGAAGAGCGGAACAGGATGGACAGGATCAACAGGATGCCCGGGAGAATGTCATTGACAGCATTAAAATGTGAAGGTGACTATATCTGTCATTGCGAGGAATCCGTCAGCCGACGGATGACGAAGCAATCTCGAAGTTGCATGCGTAACAAATTCTTGAACAGTGAGATTGCTTCGGCGACTGTGCCGTCGCGCAATGACAAAATAGTCTCTCTTTCGTAATGCTGGATCCTTAGCGCAGCGGTGGGTGGCTCGATTTGCTCGCAAATCGGGTTTCTCGACCGTTCAGATACCCGATCCACTAAGGTCGCGATCGGGTTTCTGAAAACAAGTAAACCCTGTCGGAAGAACCTACAGGGCCAATACCTGTCGTGTCAGGTCGTCAGTGGAGGGAGAATTGAAACACTAAACGAAACGGTAATCTCAAACACAATGAGACCCGACTTGACGAGCAAGTCGGGTCACCCAGTCGCAATTTCTATCCTCAGCCTTGGCGGTGCAATTCACACTGCAGGATGGAGTCTATTAACAGCAGGAATTGCTCTTTTCGAAGGTTATAAAAGTGTCACTGAATATCAGAATAACGTTAAACTTAATCCAGCTTATTTTCTTTGGAAAATAAATAAACAAAGAACTGTTAAATAATAAATCAGTTATCATTAGCATCCACATTATAATATAATTACTCCACAACTTCGAAGGGTGGACAGTTGTAAATGGCCTGCCACTCCAGGGTCAGGTCTTCAATATAGGACAGTTATTACGCATTAAGTAAAGCCAACTTAGCGAGCATGACAGGACTTATTTTAATTCTTTGATAAATTGTAGACATCTCCAAAGTCTTGTTCATCTAACCTGTATCTCTTAATTTTACCATCAACTTCTCTAAGTTCGATAAACTTATAATTATTTTCGTAATCATATTGTACTGGTACATACAATTTAATTCTGCTACCCTTTCTTGATAAAACTATCTTCTCTGGTCCTTTTTCTCTAGGGTTCCACTTATTTTCATCAATTATCGCATTGCGTTCATAAGCATAATAACCAATCGTGTTAATTATTCTGTTTATATCATCAATGCTGTATTTTTTCTCATAAACTACTATATCTCTGGTTGTACCTATCTTTATACCAGAAAGATCATCTATCTTTTCCAATGTAAAATCAATATTTTCTGATAGAGTCATTAAACAAGCGCTTAATGAATCCCTTAATTTATTTTTCTCCTTCCATTCATTGAACCAAATAAATACTAGAATAAGTATTATGAGAAATAACACTAGTATTATACTAATCATTGGATGGCCCTCTTTAAATCACTCGATAAACGCCTCTTTCCACACCTCTTCGATGTGACTGACGAACTTCACCTCGAGGCCTTTGCCGACACCCTTGGGACGGTCCTCCCACTCGGGGATGTTCTCGTAGGGCATCAAGACCGTCTTGATCCCGGCGCGTTGAGCGGCCATCACCTTTTCATTGATCCCACCCACCGGAAGCACCTCGCCCTGCAGCGCGATTTCGCCGGTCATCGCGAGGTCGCCGCGAACCTTTTTCCCGGAAAGCGCCGAGAGCAGCGCCGTGGCGAGGGTGACACCGGCGCTGGGACCGTCCTTCTTGACCGCGCCTTCGGGAACGTGAATGTGGATCTCACGGTCCTTGAACATCTTTTCGTCGACGCCGAGTTCCTTGGCTTTGCTGCGGATGTAGGTGAGCGATGCCTGTGCCGACTCCTTCATCACTTCGCCGAGCTGGCCTGTCAGGGTGAGCTGGAATTTGCCGGGCATGGTGCGTACCTGGATCTTCAGCACGTCACCGCCGACGGGGGTCCAGGCGAGGCCGATGGCGCCGCCGATCATTGGCTCGAAATCGAGCTGGCTGCGGTGATGCCGCGAGATTCCCAACAGCGATTTCAGACGGCTGGTGCCGATGGTAATCTGGCCGTTGGCCTTGCCGTTCTCCACACGCTTCCGTGCGATCCGCCGTATCGCTTTCGCGATCATCCGCTCGAGCTCACGGACGCCCGCTTCACGCGTGTACTCCTCCGTGATCTGGAGGATGGCGTCACGTGTGAAACGAAGATCAGCGGGTTTGAGGCCGTGCTCCTTGATCTGTTTCGGGATCAGGAATCCCTCGGCGATGTGCAGTTTCTCTTCGGTGAGATAGCCGGGCAGTTCGATGATCTCCATGCGGTCCTGCAGGGGCAGCGGGATGCCGTCGCGGGTGTTCGCAGTCGTCACGAACAAAACCTGGCTGAGGTCATACTCGACCTCGAGATAATGGTCGGAAAACAATGCATTCTGTTCCGGGTCGAGCACCTCGAGCAGCGCAGAGCTCGGATCGCCACGGAAATCCACAGACATCTTGTCGACTTCGTCAAGCAGGAAAACCGGGTTGATCACGCCCGCCTTGCGCATTGACTGAATAATCCGTCCCGGCTGGCTGCCGATATAGGTCCGCCGGTGTCCACGGATTTCCGCTTCGTCACGCACACCCCCGAGACTGACGCGGACGAATTTCCGATTCAGGGCGCGGGCAATGGACCTTCCGAGAGACGTCTTCCCCACTCCCGGTGGACCGACGAGGCAGATGATCGGACCGCGCATTTTTTTGACCAGTGAAAGCACCGCAAGGTGTTCGAGGATTCGCTCTTTCGGTTTGAAAAGGCCGTAGTGGTCCTCATCAAGTATCACGGCTGCCCGTGATATATCATGGCGGTCGCGTGTTTTTTTCGACCAGGGAAGCGCAAGAATCCAGTCGAGGTAATTGCGGACGACGGTCGCCTCGGGCGAAAGCATCGGCATTCCCTTGAGCTTCTCGAGCTCCTCCTCCACTTTCTCCCGCGCGGGGGGGTTGAGCTTCACCTCCTCCATTTTCTTCTGGTAGGCGAGGACATCTCCGAAATCGTCATCCGCCTCGTCACCGAGCTCCCGTTTGATCGCGCGGAGTTGCTCCTGCAGGAAGAAGGTACGTTGAGAGGTGCTGATCCGTTCGCGCACCTGCCCCTCGATGCTTCGTTCGATCTGAAGCACTTCAATCTCATGGGCGAGCTGATTGGAGATCTCGACGAACTGATCGTAGGGAGTCTGGGCCTCGAGAATCCGCTGCTTGCGCTGGTAGGGAACGTTCAGATGCGCCGAGACATAATCCGCAAGCCGTTGCGGATCCCGGATCGAATCAAGCGAGTAGAGGAGTTCGTCCGGAAGGTTGCGGTTAAGTGGTACATACTCTCTGAAAAGGCCGACAGCATGCCGCTGCGCCCCCTCAAGGCGGATGTCCTGGCGAACGCTGGCGACGATGGGAACGAGGTTCGCCGCGAGGTAGCCTTCTTTTTCGACAGGTTCGGTGACACGAGCGCGAATGATTCCCTCGATGAGAACCTTCACCATCCCGTTGGGCAGCTTCATCACCTGAACGACTTTCGCCACGATGCCGATGCGGAAAAGGTCGTCAAAGGTCACTTCGTCCATCGCAGCGTCCTGCTGAGCGAGCAGCAGGAGCAACCGTTCGTTCATCATGGCGGCTTCGATGGCGCGGAGCGTTCCCTCTCTGCCGACGAGAAGCGGGAAAACCATGCGGGGAAAAATGACCTGGTCACGTACGGGAAAAACCGGCAGCAACCCGGGTATCTTCGGCTGCGCCTCTTCTTCAGTGGGGAGTGTTTCTCGCTTGTTCATGTCCTCACGCGCGCTTGCGGTTGCCCGGCATGTCGAGCACCGCGTCCATCTTGCCCAGCACCACGTCCTTCGTGATCAGGACACGGC
Source organism: bacterium (assembly GCA_043801585.1). GTDB lineage: Bacteria > Electryoneota > Electryoneia > Electryoneales > Electryoneaceae > JAZDLX01. The sequence goes on from JAZDLX010000002.1 coordinate 18,994, forward strand.
GCACATTCTTGCGTGAAGGTACGGTAAACATCGGCTCGAGCATCACCTGTTCCAGTATCGAACGCAGGGCGCGTGCACCGGTCTTGCGCTCCCGGGCCATCTGGACGATCTCGTCGAGAGCGTCGTCATCGACGATAAGGTCCACATTCTCAAGCTTGAACAGGCGTTTGTATTGCTTCAACAGCGCATTTTTCGGCTCGAGGAGAATCTGCTTCAACGCCTCGTCGGAAAGTTCGCTGAAGGGACCAATCACCGGCAAACGACCGATCAATTCCGGAATCAACCCGTAATGAACGAGATCCTGCGGCTGAGTCTGACGCAACAGTTCGAACGTCGAAAGATCGGCCATTTTGCGGATGTCCGCACCGAATCCCATCATCCGCTTGCCGATGCGCCGTTTGACGATATCCTGCAACCCTTCGAAGGCACCGCCGCAGATGAAGAGAATGTTACGCGTATCGATGGTAATCAGTTTCTGTTCGGGATGCTTTCGGCCGCCTTCCGGAGGAACGCTCGCCTTGGTCCCCTCCAGTATTTTGAGCAATGCCTGCTGGACACCCTCACCGGACACGTCACGTGTGATGCTTGCGTTCTGGCTTTTGCGGCTGATCTTGTCGAGTTCATCAATGTAGACAATGCCGACTTCCGCGTTGGCGACATCGTAGTCCGCGGCCTGCAGCAGTCGAACCAGCACATTTTCCACATCCTCTCCGACATATCCCGCTTCGGTCAAGGTGGTGGCGTCGGCGATTGCGAACGGCACCTGTAGCAGTTTCGCGAGAGTCTGAGCGATCAGCGTTTTTCCGGTTCCCGTGGGACCGACCAGGAGGATGTTGGATTTCTCGAGTTCAACGTCGTCCTCGATCTGGGTGCTGTTGATTCGCTTGTAGTGGTTATACACCGCAACAGCGATCTTCCGTTTCGCCTCGATCTGGTCAATGACATACTCATCCAGCCGGATCTTGATCTCTTCCGGCGTCGGGAACGTCTCCACAGGGCGTGACTGGTGCTTGGAGGAGTTCTGGCGGATGATGTGGTCTGACGCTCGTATGCAATGATCGCAGATCATCACTCCGGATGGTCCGCTGATCATCACCTGGGTCTGGTCCGCGGTCCGTCCGCAAAAGCTGCACCGCTGATGGTTTCTGCCGGTATCCTTGTTCTCACTCATCGAAGCCTCCCGATCCCGACTACTCTACTTCTTGCTCTTGCTGCTCTTGCTCTTTTCACGATCACTACCCTGGATTTTGTCGATAATGCCGTACTTCAGCGCCTCGGCAGGATCCATGAAGTGATCGCGGTCCACATCTTTCGCAATTTGATCGACACTTTGGCCGGTGTGATGTGAGAGAATCTTGTTCAGTTTTTCGCGAGACTTCAACACCTCGCGGGCGTGAATTTCGATATCCGCAGCCGTTCCGCGGAAACCTCCGGAAGGCTGGTGAATCATGATCATGCTGTTGGGGAGGGCCGAACGCTTGCCTTTGGTGCCCGCAGCGAGAAGCACCGCGGCCATTGACATAGCCATGCCAATGCAGATGGTCTGCACGTCCGGTTTAATGTGTTGAATTGTGTCGTAAATCGCGAGTCCATCCGGAACCGACCCACCGGGGCTGTTGACATAAAGGCTGATGTCCCGCTCGGGGTCTTCCGCTTCGAGAAAAAGCAACTGAGCGATGACAAGGTTGGCGATGTTGTAGTCGATCGGGTGACCGATGAAGATGATATGCTCCTTGAGCAGCCGGCTGTAAATATCATAGGCCCTTTCGCCGCGACCTGTCTGCTCAATGACCATGGGGATCAGTTGGCTCGTCGTACTCATGGTATTCCTTCCCTCTGGTTGACGCGGTGATGTCCGGGCTACCGAAGCACCTGGACGAAATCCACCTTCTTTTCCTTGAGCTTCACACCCTCTTTCAACGCATCGATCAGCTTGCGGCCAACGATTTCGTCGGCAAGGCGCTGACGGTTGTCGCCGCCGCCGAACATCAATTTGAGATCTTTGATGTTCGCGCCTTCGGTGCGTTGTGCATATTCCTCAATGTGTTTATCAATGTCTTCGTCCGTTGCTTCAAGCTGCAAATCGCTGATCAATTGATTTCGCAGGAAGTACCAGCGCAGTTGACGTTCCGCGTAGGGCTTGAGCTGTTCGCGAAGCGTTTCCGCTTTTACCCCTTTGCGAACATGTTCCGGCTGTTCCTCATAGAGACGGTTGATCGTGTCTTCCACCAGGCTCGGCGGCACATCGAACTCGTGTGCATTGACGATGGCGTCCACCATGCGCCCCTCGAGACGCTGATCCGCCTGGTACTTCGCGTAGTTTTCGAGTTGCTGGCGGGCGTCATCACGAAGCGCCTGCATCGTCGCGAATTTTTCATCGACGGACTGGGCGAAGGAGTCGTCCAGCTCCGGAAGCTCGATCTTCTCGACCTTCTTCACATTCACCTGCCACATGACGTCCTGCGTCGCTTCCTTGCCGCTTTCATCATGCACATGGCGGTGTGTTTTCACTTTACGGCTTTCACCGGTGACGAGGCCGACAAGTAATTCATCGCTGCCGTGGCCCAGCGTCTCCTGCCCAAGCTCGAACGCCGCATCTTCATGACGATGCCCGATCATCGGGAGACCGCCTTCGTCCAGCTCCTGCAGGTCAGCGGTGATCCTGTCGTTCATCTCGGCGCCCTCGTCCGCGGGACGTTCCGAAATGATGGCACGTTCGCGGCGCATTCCGGCCAAGTGACGTTCGACATCATCATCTGAAACCAGAGGAACCTCTTTTTCCACCGCGAGATCCTTCCACTTGTCCGCTTTGAACTCGGGTTCCACTTCCACAACAGCCGTAAATTTCAGGTGTTTGTCCGGATCATACTCCACATCCTCAACCGAGCCGGGCGCAACCGGTTCGACCTTCGCCTGCTCAATCGCTTCCGGATAGACCGACTGGATGATATCCTCGGCAGCCTCGGCTTTGATCGATGCTCCGAACCGCTTTTCGATTACAGACAGCGGGACCTTCCCTTTGCGAAAGCCATCCAGTTTAGCCTCATTCTGAGCCTTCTTGAACGCTTTTTCGATGTGCGGTTTGATTTCTTCCGCATCGAGTTCGACACGGAACTTGACAAGGATTCCCTCACGGGTAGGTGGGCTGACGTTCACTGTTTCCGTTTCCTGCGTATTTATGCCACGTTGGCTGTCTCTATCGGAAATGTAAAGTCCGGGCGGCAAAGAGAAGTAGGCTTAAGTCCCACCCCCCGGAGACGTTTCTGGGGATGCTGAAAAACCCCTCGGCCTTAGTGTCGGGTTTTAAAGGTCGTGGAGCAAGAGTCTGAATGTGGATTGTGCTCCGTTCGGGGAAGGTTCAATCAGGGGAACAAATCGTGTTTCCATGTGTTTTTCTAAACCGGATCCGCGAGCGCGATCGCGTTAAAAAACGCCACCGAGATCGTCGATCGTGTTCTCCAGCGTCCAGTCCGCGCTCGGAAATTTCCCGGCGACGGACCACCAGTCGATATCTCCGGCAGAAGGAACCCACCGAAGGAACTCTTTCCACCTCAGTGTCAGACCATCGGTGACCGCGACGATTTCTTCATATAATTCCTCATCCGTCGCGTCCGATTCCACCACCAGGCGCATCGTGTTGTAGAACATCTCTTCATCCGGGAAATCGATCTTCGCGTGCCAACGAATTGATTTCGCTTCAGGAACGACCTTGAAGAGCTCACGCCAGCGCATATAGATCTCACGGAAATACTGGCCGCCATGCGCCTTCTTCAATCGTTCGGCCAGCAATTCGTTGGGATATTCATTGGCAACGATGATCAGACTGATCGCATCATTGAAGGGACGGTGGTCACTCATCATCGCTCCTTTCACCCGGACGTTCAACAAACCACGTTCATCAATCCTGCTGACAGTGGATCGAACCACGATATCAGGAGTTGATTCAGATTCCAGAAAAGATCGTGCGAGCGGAGGGACTCGAACCCTCACGCCACAGGGCACAAGATCCTAAATCTTGCGTGTCTGCCAATTCCACCACGCTCGCGGGTGACTGCAAAGTACGTGGTGAAGAAGAAAAAATCCACCAGTCAAGCCTCGCACCTGTACTGATGAATCATTCGGGTCACATTCGACTTCGCCATTTCATTTGCCAGCGATATCCGTAATAATTCTTTATCCTTTTCCTTGCCGGAAAATGGATTTTTCGTTTTGCGAACTTCATTCATTCGGCTTCCAACTTGCGTTGAAGGCAACTCGTATGACTCTGTTGAACAGGCTGACGAAACCATAAGGTCAAAACAGCGCCAAGTCGAGTGACGTGTTTCCCCACTCCTCTCGGAAACGTATCTTCTTTTAAATTGCGAAAGCAACGAGGACACCTGTGCATCGTATCAAAGCAATCTCACTTTTCCTGCTCGTCCTGCTCTTCGCTTCAGGTTGCAGCCGGAAACCCGTACTGTCGCCGACGGCCCGGTTCCAGATGTCCATTGAAGCGCAAATGGCGTTTCAAAATGGACAGTACTCCGTAGCGGCCAACCGCTACAGCACGCTTTACACTCTCACCGGAAAGCGCCTTCACTACGCCGTGGAGGCTGCCGCAGCCTGGGCCATGGCAGGCGAGTCGGGCAGGGCGATACAGTTTCTTCACCGGGCGATTCAGGGCGGTTACCATGATCTGAACGAATTGGAATCCCGTGATGCGTTCAGCACCTTGAAAACGACTCTCGAGTGGAACGGAATTGTCAACGGTGTCAGGGAGAATGAAAAACTCTACCGTCAGCGCATCAACCTGACCCTGTACGATCTTTTTCAGGCGGATCAGGACGACCGCCGGAACCTGGATTGGGATGCACTGACCGATGACCAGATCAAAACCTGGGTGATGCGGGACCGGCAACGGATGATGGCCACCGACAGCGTCTTGTTAGCCGACAGCAGCCGACTTACTTCGGACGATTTTTTCCACGCCGCGATCATATTCCAGCACGGACCGGACTCGACCTGGTACCACCGCGCCAATGTGCTCTGCCAACGCGCCCTCGAACTGAATCCCGACAACGAGGATGCGAATTGGCTGTATGCCGCTTCCATGGACCGTTACCTGCACAGTGTCGGGAAGCCACAGATCTACGGAACGCAGCGGAATTTCAAGAATGGCATCTGGACTGTTGAGCCGTTCGACACCTCCGCCGTCACCGATGACAATCGCATCGAGCACGGCATCCCACCATTGGGATTCCTCCGTGCGCAAGTCGAAAACTCGAACCGGAAATCCGGAAACCAGTAGACGATCTTGCCGCTGGAATGGAAGTACCGCTGAGATAGAAGCCCGGACATTTACGTCCGGGCCGATTCACCCTGCACCCGCTTGAACCGGGAAGTTACTCCTGATACATCACCCAACTGTTACGGCCGAATTCATCCGCATATGCAAGGATATAATCATAATCGCGATCTGACGGATCATAATCATGAATGACGAGATAGAATCCCCCACCTTTTGCCGCACATATACGAGGATGATCACCGGATAGCAGGTGGTATATTCTACTCCACATCAAGTTTCCATTTTCATTAAAAGATTCCAATCTGTTATCCACCATGGCGACAAGATTCCCCTCAGGAGTAGGAGCGATTTGTGGAGAATAGTTAATATCAAGTTCCCGCTCCCACAGCATCTCTCCTGCTCCGCTGATCCTGACAAGTAGAACTCTATAATCCGATGTCACCAAACACATTCCAAATCCGCCGTCATTGAATGAAACAATCCTGTTTTGAACGAAATCTCCCTGGACTTCGAGGGGCTGCGATGCAATGATTTCACCATCCTCGGAAAGCTGATAACTGCGGTATTGCATGCTCGATCCATCTACCACTTTTTCTTCAGCAAGGAGATGGTATCCTCCGACATTTTCCGCCAAGGCCACTCCGCTGATACTCACTTCTGTCCGATAAAATCTGCGCCACAGTTCATTCCCCATAGCGTCAAGTTTGTAAGAAATCAGGAAAGCTTCCGTTGAATCATGAGGCAACAGACTACCCGTGACTAAAACACCATCATCTGTTTTTACTAAGCCACCCAGTGTATTCCACCCACTCACCTGCTTTGTCAAAGTGTCACCATTTCCATCCAACACCTGGATTTCCTGGAGAGTGTCAAAAAATGTATGACTCCACAACACGGCGCCGTCAAGCGATTGCCTGCGAATAAGGATTTTTCGGTCCAACGGTATGTAGTATTCATACGGTTCATGACCGACTACAATTTTTTCAAAAGTATGGGTGGTAGAGAAGAGTTCTTCCGAAGTTGCAGCGAAGAGTCTTGAGCCATCAAAGTAAACAGATGGTCCGATGGAAGCTTGCTGATCGTCAACCTGAATTTCATACCAGCTGTAACCGGTTCCCAATCCTGAATGTGCACTTCCAGTTTCATATTCCTCCGTTAAAATGAATTTATCCTCGCTTAAAGGGATTAGACCCATAAACCGGAAACAAGGAGGGCCACTAAAGCAGACAAAATCGAATTTATGCTGTAGCCGATAAATCCAACCATATACTTCATTTCCAGGAGGATTGACATAGAACAGGGCATCAGGGCTGTCATAAACCGATAACCCTGAATCCAGTACCGAAATCGACCATCGATACCATTGATACGGTTCATCAATGGACACTTCAAGTCTCCTTGATTCCAGGTTATCCGCGATTTGCCTTTTTTCTCCATTTGCAGGACCGAAGTATACACGATACTTCAGATCCGCTGGCGCTTCATCCTCGGAATACAACCACCATTGAAGGATGATATTTTGGCTGTCGATGGTATCACCATCAATGGGGAAAATCGCTGCAATTGAATAGGGGGCGGGTTTATTGACGAGCGTTTGAAACATCCAGATATCGCTTACTCCGAGCGTTTCCGCATCGTCCGTGCCAATGACTTGCCATCTATGCCTGCCTGCAGAAATCACGGGAATATGCACCGAATCGCCATCTGCTTCGAATTCATCAAGAACGATGTCCGCAAAGCCATGGTAGAGCAGCACTCGCTCTTCGAAAGAGTCCGGTGTGATCCCATCCCGCTGCCACGATAAATCGAGTGACCAAGTGTCAAGGATGGCGCTGTCGGGTGGGATCGGCGAGCGAAAGGTAATCGGATAACCGTTTTCTGAGGGTCCCTGTTCGGACTCTGGCTGTTCACAGCTCAAGGCCGTCAACAGAAGAACGATGCCAATAAAAATCCATTGCATTTGAAAATTGTATTTCATTGTTAATCCCCGGTGAGATACTATGAAATAAAGAAAAGCAGGTGTTACGTCCTCCTATAAAAAACGTCGGATGCAATAAGTCTAAGTGGTCTTTTCACTTCTTTTTTCGTTCCTGCTGTTCGCTGGGGGTCTCCTCCCCCTCGTGCTCCTTCAGAAACCGCTCCAGCGTCTCCACTTCGCTGCGGCTGCCCATGAACAACGGCACTCGCTGATGAAGTGTTGTTGGCTGCACATCGAGGATCGGGATCTTTCCGTTGCTGGCGTAACCACCCGCTGTTTCGAGCAGGTAGGCCATCGGATTCGCCTCGTACATCAGGCGCAGCTTGCCTTCGGGAGCCCCTTTCTGCCCCGGATAAAGGAAGATTCCGCCATAAAGCAGGTTGCGATGAAAATCGGCGACCATTGATCCGATATACCTCGCGGACATCGGTTTTTTCAACCCCTCTTCACCAAAGCCTTTGCAGCGGTCCACATAGAGCTGGACACCCCGTGACCACTTGTGGTAATTCCCTTCATTCACCGAAAAGATGCCGCACTTTTCAGGAATTTTCAGGTTCGGGTGGGAAAGAATGAAGGTCCCGACCGAGGGGTCCAGCGTGAATCCGTGCACGCCATTGCCCGCCGAATAGACCATCATCGTCGAAGAACCGTAAAGCACGTAGCCCGCCGCGATGATGTTTCTACCGGGTTGAAGGAAATCCTCCATCGTCCCCGGACCGCCGGGATTCGAGACACGATGGTAGATCGCGAAGATGCTGCCGATGGAAACATTGGCATCGATATTCGAGGAACCATCCAGCGGGTCCATCAATACCACGTACTTGCCGCTGTTCGTGTACGTCGGACCGAGGATCAAGTCCTCATCCTCTTCGGAGGCCATGGCACAGACGAGTCCTGAATACTTCAGGATGTGCTTGAACAGGTCATTCGCGTACACATCCAGTTTTCGAACCTGTTCGCCCTGGACGTTCATTTCACCGGTAAATCCGGAAATCTCGTCGATCAGTCCGGCTTTTTTCACCTCCCGGCTGATGACTTTCGCCGTCAGCACGATTTCATCCATCAATGCACTGAAATCGCCGGTGGCCTGCGGAAATTTTCTCCTCTCAATGCCAATGAACCGCGTGATGGTGATGAACTCCTGTGGCACAGATCCTCCTTACCCGGTTATTCCCATCATCGTGATCCGCATCCCTCGTTGACTCGAGCTCGAACCTTGGCAAAATAGTGTGCCCACTCACGGTGGGCAATGAGGTACTGCTCTCTCAACAAGACGATCAGAATATTGTGATTATTGCAATTAAAAACGCGCCGATCGTGAATTTCAATCGACGCTCGGGACAATTCCCGGCTGGCAGGCAGCCGGGCCACACATCGGCGTTCGGAAATTCTATCATCCTTGAGACACCGAAAGGCCACAAAAACATTCACAGGATGGACAGGATAAACAGGATAGTTAAAATCGGAAATAAGCTTCACCCTTTTTGGACACGATCATGTCCATCCTGTTTATCCTGCCCATTCTGTTATTCTTTTCATCTTCCTGATTACCTGTCGCTGACCATTCCCCGCAGGAGCAGGAGTCGGACGAGGTTGAGAATCGAGGATGCCGCGGCTGCCACGTAGGTCCACGCTGCGGCGGTGAGCATCGCTTTCGCGCCCGCAGCTTCGTCGGACATCACATAGCCATCGGTGTTCAGCACCGCGAGTGCACGCCGCGAAGCGTCGAACTCCACCGGCAATGTCACCATGTGGAAAAGGACCACCAGGCTGAACAGGACGATGCCGGCATCGATCAGGTGAATCCCGCCACTGCCCATGATGAAACCGATGATGACCAGCGGAAACGCCAGCCAGCTCCCGAACTGTACCGGACCGACCAGTGCATGACGGAACCGGAGCATCGAATACCCTTCCATGTGCTGGACGGCGTGTCCAACCTCGTGCGCCGCTACCGCCAGCCCCGCCACGGATGGCTTCGAATAGTTCTGTTCAGACAGGAAGACCGTGTGGCTGCGAGGGTCGTAGTGATCCGAGAGCAAACCCCTCGTCGCCTTGACTTCCACATCCTGCAACCCAAACCGGTCGAGGATGCGCCGCGCCGTCTGGGCGCCGGTGAGTCCGCTGCGGTTTGCGATACGGCTGTATTTCCGATAGGCGCTCTGCACCTTGTTCTGAGCCCACACCGCCAGGATGATCGCCGGTATCAGCAGGATCATCGTTGGATCGAACAGCGGGAAAAACATCCTGTTCTCCTTTCTCCATCACATTTGATGCATACCGGTGTTCGGTCATTGAAAATACGCTCGGAATGGGGGTTTCGTTCCAGTAGCCAGCACTGCTCAGGTCCCCGGGAGGTCAAGTTGAAAAATGTATCAGGTACTTTAATCAATCAGATTCAAGTAATACATCGGCACGAAAAAGGTATCTGGTACATTTTTCCTTTCCTGTCATCGAAGCCAGTTTACCAGTGAACTACTCAATCCCCGGACGTTAGACATTGCGCCCGCTCCCCGATCCGGTCTATCTTCACGCACCCCGAGGAACCGACGGACGGATTGATGATCAATTACCAGTTGGCACGCGAGGAGATGGTGCAAACGCTGGAGCGCAAGGGGATACGCGATCCCCTTGTGTTGGCGGCAGTGCGCGAGATCAAACGGCACCTCTTCGTCCCCAACAACCTGCGCCACCGTGCCTACGAGGATTCCCCCCTTTCCATCGGCGAAGGACAGACGATCAGCCAGCCGTTCATGGTTGCCCGAATGACCGAACTGTTGGGGCTCCAGGGCGACGAAAAAGTCCTCGAGATCGGTACCGGGTCGGGCTACCAGGCGGCGATTCTCTCGCGGCTTGCATCCAAGGTGTTCACCATCGAACGGATCAGCGCACTCGCCCGCCAGGCGGAAGAACGATTCGAGAAGATGGGACTCGGCAACATCGTACAACGGGTCGGTGACGGCTCAATCGGCTGGAAACAGGTTGGACCCTTCAACGGGATCATCGTAACCGCCGCATCGCCACACATCCCGACAGCTCTAACCGATCAGTTGAGTGAAGGTGGCCGCCTTGTCATCCCAACAGGCCCGCGGCGAGTGCAGGATCTGAAGCTCGTCATCCGCATCGGCAATGAATTGAACGTAACGAGTCACGGCGGGTGTGTTTTCGTGCCCCTGATCGGGAGTGATGGATGGACGGACTGATCCTGTTGAGCATCGGAGAACGGGTTGCCAGCGCAATTGTCACATGGATGCAGGGCGTCCCTCCCTGGCTGATTGTTGTCGTCATTGCGATGCTCCCTATTGTTGAGCTCCGTGCAGCGATTCCCGTGGCGATTGCCGCTCTGCACATGCACTGGGCGGAAGCTGTGGTGTTCTCGATTCTCGGAAATATGATCCCGATCCCCTTTGTGCTCTGGCTGCTGGACCCGATCCGCCGACTGCTCAGCCGTTGGACGTTTTTTAACCGCCTGTTCGAGAAAATCTTTCAACACGCTTTGAAACGCAGCAAAGCTCTGCAGCACACTGAATCTATCGGATTGATTCTCTTTGTCGCCATCCCCCTCCCCGCGACCGGCGCCTGGACAGGTTCTCTGGTCGCCTACCTGCTCCGGTTTCCAAGGGGCAAATCTTTGATTTACATACTTTACGGTGTGATTATCGCCTCGATTGTGGTCACCCTTGCGACCATCGGGACATTGGGAGCTGTACACCTGATCGGTTAGTCAACGGTCACACCTGTGTGCTCCATGTCACATGTGTGGATTTCCTGTCCCACATTCAAACAAGCTAAATTCTCTAACAAACTGTTATTTAAGGATTATAGTTCTGGCATTGCGGTTGCATTTGCATTGAGCAAGCCGGAGCATAATTCGAGGGACAGACGATGAACAGTGACAACAAGGTTGCCTCATCCATTCATTCAAGCAAGCTGTTAAACAAAGGGTTAAAGACGCATCAGCAGCGTTTGAGCTACACCTTTCTGTCCCTTTTGGCGCTTTTCCTGCTGGCTGGTTTTGTATTTCCCGGCAGCTCGGCGCTTGCCCAATCAGACAACCCCGACAGCTTGGGGCTTTTTGGAAAGGATCTGATTGATAAAGAATTGAACTCTTCCTTCCCAAAAGACTTCTTCCCTCATCAGAAACTTGATTCTTACCAGCAACGCTGGTTCAGTATCACCCTTTACAAGGGAATCAGTTTCTGGGGCACCAACTCCGACAATGTGATCAACCACGCCGTTATCGGACTCTCGGTGGACCGGATGGCACGTCTTGAGGGTATCGGAGTTGCAGCCATCGGAAGCGCGGCGATCGAACACGTTTACGGAATCCAGATTGCACCATTGGGAGCCGCCGCCGGAGGGGATCTGATCGGATTTCAGGCTGGATTGGGAGCCGCAGCCGGTGGAAATGGAACCGGTATTCAGGTCGGTTTTGCAGGTGCTGTCATCGGGGAGTCATTTCGGGGTATCCAACTATCCCTTTTTGCTTCTGCAACAGGTAGAGACGTCACTTTAGTACAGATCAGCGGGTTGGCTGCTGTTGCCGGTCGAAGAGTTTCCGCCTTGCAGGTCGGTGGTTTTGCCTCTGTTGCGGGTAGCGAACTCAACGGAATTCAGCTCTCCGGGCTGAGTGCGGTGGCAGGGGCGGATGTTCGTGGCATTCAATTCTCAGGGTTGGCTTCCGTGGGTGGACGGGATGTCACCTTCGCCCAGGTCGGCGGTCTCGCTTCAGTTGCCGGCCGGGATGTCAACGCGATTCAGTTGGCAGGATTTGCGTCCGTTGGAGGCCGCGATGTCAACGGCGTGCAAATGGGTGGATTGGCTGCTGTTGGGGGTCGTGATTTCAAGGGAATCCAAGCGGGTGGTCTCGCCGCAGTGACTGGTGAGAACATGATCGGCATCCAGGCGAGCGGTGTGGGGAGTGTCATCGGTGGACGGATGAGGGGCATCCAGATTTCCGGCCTTGCCAACGTCGCCGCGAATGACATGCAGGGGTTGCAGGTGGGTACAGCCAATTTCGGCTCGAGACAAAAGGGGCTTCAGATTGGTGCCATTAACGCCGCTGAGGACTTGCGGGGGTTGCAGATTGGCATCACCAACAGCACCTACGATCTCTACGGCATTCAGATTGGTTTGATCAACCAGATTGATGGCGAGAACCACGGTATCCACATCGGCGCGATCACGAAAATCTCTGGTGAGAATCGTTACCTGGAACTCGGCTACGGCGCGGAAGGTTCCGCCGACATCAACTACATCACCGGAACACGCATTCTTCGTTCCATTGTGTCAATAAAAGTTGCGCCCTGGGAGAACCCCGATTGGTGGATGCTGGGCGGGGGCATTGGAACACAGTTCGCGGTGATCCCGGATGCGTTCGACGTCGAACTTGACGGTATTTATTACAAAATCAACGATGGCGATTTCTGGACTTCGAAGGAACACTGGATGTTCACGGGACGTCTGATTGGCCTCGTCCCGATTACCGAAACGATCTCCTTGTATGGCGGACTCACCTACAACACCCTGACCTCGCGTCTCAACGACGGGGAAAGGTACGAGGCTATTGCCCTGGATGATTCGGTCAATTGGAAGGTTTTTCATCGCAGATGGATCGGATACCAGGCTGGGATGCGCGTGATATTCAACCGAGTATCCATTTTCGAGTCACTGTTTAATGCCATGGTGATTTAGGCCGGTTCACAATGAATGGCCATCTGGGGGAGGGACCGGACCCGCCCTCCCCTGTTTCCTCCCAAGACACCCGAACGTCTGAAAAGGCGTTCGGGTGTTTGATTCAGAAATTAAAAAGGGGACACGTACCTATTAATTTTCTCGTTCAATGCACGCAAGTGCATACCTCATTAACAGAATTAAAAGGTACGTGTCCCCTTAATTCCCACGAACGCTAATCAATCATTCTGAATCCGCCAGCCGGCGGATGAAGAATCTCTCGTTGTGAGTTCTCAAGAACGACCGATTGAATCACATCGAGAGATCCTTCTCGTCCCGAACCTTCGTGACGTCAGGATGACACCTCGACTGCGTCCTCGTTAAAGTAGAAAATCCCCCCAAATACATTGAGGGGATTTGATTCCTCACGATCAGTCGAAGGCTTATTTCTTCGGCCCGGTCATCAACTCCGGACGAACGACCTCGTCGAATTTCTCGGCGGTCATCAGACCCAGCGCGACCACCGCCTCCTTCAGGGTCGTCCCCTCCTTGTGCGCCTTCTTTGCCACTTTCGCCGCGTTGTCATACCCGATGTGCGGGTTCAACGCGGTGACCAGCATCAGCGATTCCTGCAGGTACTTGTTGATCTGCTCGCGGTTCGGCTGGATGCCGACGACGCAATTGTCCGTGAGCGACAGGCAGACATCCCCGAGCAACTTGGCGGACTGGAGGAAATTGTAGATCATCACCGGCTTGAAGACGTTCAGTTCGAAATGGCCGGTCGCTCCGCCGATGTTGATCGCAACGTCGTTTCCCATCACCTGGGCCGCGACCATCGTCGCCGCTTCCGGCTGGGTCGGGTTCACCTTGCCCGGCATGATCGAGCTACCGGGCTCGTTTTCCGGAAGCATCAGTTCGCCAATGCCGCAACGCGGTCCGCTGCCGAGCAGGCGGATGTCGTTGGCGACTTTCATCAGGCTGACGGCTACAGTTTTCAACGCCCCGTGCGCCTCGACGATGGTGTCATGGGAGGCGAGCGCCTCAAACTTGTTCGGTGCGGTGACGAAGGGCAATCCCGTCAGTTCGGCGATCTTGGCCGCCGAGCGTTCGGCGAATTCCGGGTGGGTGTTGAGGCCGGTGCCGACAGCCGTTCCGCCGAGCGCCAGTTCGTAGACATGCGGGAGCACCGCTTCGATCCGCACCAGCGCCATCGTCATCTGGTGGGCGTACCCGCTGAACTCCTGGCCGAGGGTCAACGGCACGGCGTCCATCAGGTGGGTGCGGCCGATCTTGACAATATCCTTGAACTCCTCGGACTTATCCTTCAGCCCATTGCGGAGTTTCAACACACCCGGCAGGGTGACCTTGTTCAGCATCGTCGCCGCCGCGATGTGCATCGCCGTCGGGAAGGTGTCGTTAGAGGATTGCGCCTTGTTCACATCGTCATTGGGATGGACCGGGTCCTTGCTGCCGATCACCCCGCCCGCCATTTCGATGGCGCGGTTGGCGATCACCTCGTTGACGTTCATGTTCGACTGCGTGCCCGACCCGGTCTGCCAGACGACGAGCGGGAAATGGCCGTCAAGCTTGCCCTCGATCACCTCGTCCGCCGCGGCGACGATCAGCTTCGCCTTCTCTTGCGGGAGTGTGCCCAGCTCGGCGTTGACCAGTGCGGCCGCCTTCTTCAGGATGCCGAACGCCTTGATCAGTTCCGGCGGCATCGTCTCCCCGCCGATCTTGAAATTCATCAGACTGCGGGCTGTCTGAGCGCCCCAGTACTTGTCGCTGGGCACTTTCATCTCGCCCATCGTGTCCTTTTCAACACGGTACTCCATGGGTAAACCTCCCACTTCCGCCATTATGGCGGAGGTTTCATCCGGACGCAACCGGGATTGCAGATGTGGCGGCGAATCGTCCAGGCAAACTTCTCCCCCGGACCCACTTCGCCCCGGATTTCCTTTTCAATGGAGAGAAGATAAGGCGTGATTTGCGGAAGGTGTAGTGGCCTCCCTCTCGGGGAATTTGGTGGAGATTTCGATTACAGGACTGAACTCTCCTGAGAATTTCCAAATAGTTAAGAAGGCTGTCGCTTTGTAACTGTCTGGATACTCCCCCGAGTATCCATCGTTGCGGTCGTGTCATTGCGAGGAATCCGTCAGCTGACGGATGACGAAGCAATCTCGTCGTCTTTTATGAAACCCGGGACTGATCCGCCGGCTGGCGGACCGGGCCACCCTACTGAGCCACCCCTCTGTCATCCCCGCAACCTGTCCGCCCACCGGCGGAAGGCGGGGATCCATTTTCACCAAAAACACTAGCATGTAGCCCGGTTTCTTGAAACCGGGAGAATGATCACTCCCGGATTCGAGAATCCGGGCTACCGTAATTGAAACGGTTATTTCACCATCTTCAGCGTCGCGTCAACCAGCTTGCGGATGCCCTTGGCGACGTCGGAGATGCTGGCGTTGTACATGTAGGCCGGTGCGGAAACGATCCGGTTCTTGCGGTCGATGACGACGTCATCCACGGGGCACTCGACATGTTCCGCGCCCATTTTCACAATCGCTGCGGCGGTGGCTGGATCGTTGCCGATGGTCAGTTTGACCGGGATTTTCGCCTTGCCGAGGACACGGGCGACGACAGTCGGGGCGATGCACATCGGGGCGATCGGTTTGCCTGCCTTGTGGAACGCCAGGATCAGTTTCTCGAGCTCACGATTGACCCGGCATTTCGCACCCTTGACGGCGAAGTTGCTGAGGTTTTTCGCGGCGCCGAATCCGCCGGGCAGGATCAGTGCATCATAACGGGCAGTTGCCTGCGAGAGGGGTTTGATTGCGCCCCTTGCGATCCGCGCGGCTTCCACGAGGACGTTCCGTTTCTCCTTGGATTCCTTGCCGGTGAGGTGGTTGATCACGTGCATTTGTTTGACATCGGGCGCGAAGATGGTCACCTTGGCGCCTTTTTCGCTGAGACGCAGCAACGTGATCACCGCTTCATGCAGTTCGCTCCCATCGTACACCCCGCTTCCGGAAAGCACTACGGCGACATGTGCCATCCTGTCCTCCCTTGTGTTTCGGTTCGCGGTTCTGAAATGAATATTGTAGTCATTCTGAATCCGCCAACTGGCGCGTCAGGATGACTATATATACTTGTCATGACCCAAAATTAAACGGAAAGTATCCCCTTTTTAATTTCCGGGTATTTTAATCCCGTACTGCTCAATCTTGCGGTCGAGGGTAGTACGGGCGATGTTCAGCGCCTCGCAGACCGCTTTCTTTTTCCAGCCGAGCCGTTGCAGGGCGTGCTGGATGTACCGTTTCTCCACCTCCTCGAGGCTGACGACGTCTTCGGGGAACTGGAAACCGCCCTCACTGTTGGTGCCGGTCCGGTCCAGTCCTTCTGAGGTCAGATCCGGCAGATACTGCGGGAGCAGGATGTCGCCCTTGGCCATGACGGTGGCATGGCGGAGAACGTTCTCCAGTTCGCGGACGTTGCCGGGGAAATTGAACTGTTTCAGTTTTTTCAACGCGTCGGGATCGATGCGGCGGATATTGCTCCCCTGCTCCATG
>JAZDLX010000026.1:0-2245 GCA_043801585.1 bacterium
CCCGGAAACCGTTCCTGTGGGGATTGTCGCGAGGATGTTCGGCAAGAACGTTCTCTGGGATGTGGAAGAAGATTCCGGCGCTGCAATCGAGCATTCTGATTGGATTCCTCACGATTTCCGCAAACCAATTACCACCATCTACCGCGTTTTCGAGCGCCTTGCAGCTTCACTTTTTTCCGGTATCAGTATCGCGGAAGATGGGTATATCCCGCGGTTTACAAATGCAAAACGGGTTGAAGTAATCCACAATTACCCCCCGAAACCCGCGCCGAAAGCTCAGGATCCTTCTCGCGGCAAAATTGCTGAAAAACGGTGGAAACAGACCGGTCCACGACTTCTCTATGTCGGGGCGGTTACGGAACATCGCGGCATCCTGGAAACGGTGCGCGCGGTGGAATTGCTCGAGGATGACCTTCCGGATGTTTGTCTTGATGTGGTCGGTGCGATTCCCCGGGAGGAGTACCGTTCACGTCTGATGGCGGCACGGTCAAAACTGAAAAAACCTGATCGGATCACATTTCACGGCCAAGTTCCGTTCGACAGCCTGGGCGATTATTTCGAGCGGGCCCAGATCGGACTGCTCCCGCTTTGGCCCCAGCCAAACCACCTCGTTTCACTCCAGACAAAACTCTTTGAATATGCGCTGGCGGGATTGCCGACAGTCGTTGGGGACGTGCCTCTGTGGAGAACGATTGTCGACACGAGCAAATCGGGCGTGGTGGCCGAACCCCGGAATTCGAGCGATTGGGCCGAAGCCATTCACAAGTTGTGGAAATGGGGACCGCAAAAACTCGTGACGGCAGGTCGCCGCGCTCATAATCTCGTTGTGAAGAACAACTGGTTCTGGGAACCCGAGCGTGCCCGTCTCGCCGCTCTGTGCCGCGACATCATTGAGGGAATACCCGTCGAGTAAGTCTTTATATATTTTGTATTTAGTTTAGGTTGAACGTTCATGCCATAATGGATGGATTTCTTGAAGCTTCAGCGCCGTAAATCCCCTATTTCTCTGTTAAACTCTCCGAGATTCCGAACCTTGCACCTGTTTCCGGGCGCAGAACGCTTCAGCGGATAAGGCCCCGGTCCAGAATGATCGCGGTGAAAAGTGCCAGCAGGCAGACGATGGAAACGCTGAAGACCCCGCGCGCCGCCAGATCCGTGCCCTTTCGCCAGTCGCGGATGACCACAACCAGAAACCAGATGCCAAGCCCCGCCGCTGCCAGCAGGTAAAACCAACCCGGCTCGAAAATAACGAGAACTCCCGAGAAGGCGAGGGTAACGAGGGGGTAAACGAAGATCTGCGCCCAGGTGGCTTTGTCGCCGCCGATGCCGGGCACCATCGGGTACCCAACCTGGGTGTAATCGTCTTTCAGGAAGATCGCCAGCGCCCAGAAGTGAAGCGGGGTCCAGAAGAAAATCACTGCCGCCATCAGCAGCGGAGTCCAGTCCAGATGATTGGCTCCGACGGCCCATGCAATCACCGGCCCCATGCTCCCGGAGAGCCCGCCGATGACAATGTCCTGAGGCGTGCGCGGCTTCAGGTAAAGAGTGTAGAAAAGGCTGTAAAAGAGGATCGTGCCAAGAGTTAACGCTCCCGAGAGCGGATTGAACAGGAAGCTGAAACAACCGTGGAAACGACGCCAAGCAGAATCGCATAGATCGATGCGCCGGTGGGTGTGATCAAGCCTAAGGGAAGCGGGCGGCGACGGCGCGTACGCCGCATGACAGCGTCCACATCACGTTCGAAGTATTGGTTGAAGGCGTTGGCCGAACCTCCCGCCATGCCAAGGAAAACAAGCACCGCCATGAAACGCACGGGGTCATTGTTGAACGACCCCTCGACGACACCAGCCCCGCCGCACCGGTAAGTACCACCAGCAGCAGGATCGAGGGTTTCGTCAGGGCGATGTAAGCCCGAATGCTCTCGATCAATCGCGCCATCTTTTTCATGTATTTGGCTGGGTTTTGAAAACAGCCCGTGTTCTCACGCTCACATGTAAAGCATCACATAAACCACCACTCCGCTGACCGAGACGAACATCCACACCGGCCAAACCCAGACAGTCAGCTTCGTATGCCTGACAAAGTCGTTTTTCAGCGCGAAACACACCGCGGCGATGATAAAGGGCACCATCAGCGCCGCAAGGATCACATGGGGAATCAGGATCGAAAAGTAAAGAATTCGTGTCCAGTCGTGATGCAGATAGGGGACCGACCCCACCTGGGCGTGGTAGATCAGATAGCTGAC
>JAZDLX010000037.1:0-7688 GCA_043801585.1 bacterium
TCGGTGACGATGTCGAGGGTACCGGTAGCCGCGGAAAGGTAGCGAAGAGGTCCGGAAGTCAGCGTTGTGTGAATCGGTTCGTAGAGAATGTCTACCGGCCGGTCGAATCGAAGAGTCCAGTCGGGCCACGGTCCGCCGCTGAAAACCATTTCCCGCACTCGGCGTTCCTGGACGGTATACCCCGGTTCGATCGTCGTCTTGTCCACCTGGATTTCACCAGCATGTCCGCCAATCCAGATGATCGGAATCCGGTGCAGAATCTGGCCTTCCATGTTGGTTTCGATCACCAGAGCGCCGTCTTTGATCTCGATTCTTCGTGAGTATGGAACCGCGCCGGAGGCCCGCGAACTGCCCGGCCGGCTCGGAGGTGCCAGACGAGTTCCCACGAGCGCTTCCCGGTCATGCCAGTCAGGTTGTCCGATCCGCCTCGGGGAACGCTCCGTCCCGGGTATCGGAATCGAGTGAATCTGTCCCTCCACGGCGACTGCTGTATCCTGCGTTACCTTGAATTTTCCGGCATAGGCGGGGTGGCGCAGACGGTTCCCCTCGATGATCCAGGGACCCTCACGCAGAGCGAGTCCGGCGGGAGAACCGAACACACGAGTGGACTGGCTCGGCTTGTGGTACAACCACCCAACCGTACCGCCGCGCCCCAGTCGCATGCACCAGTCGTCAATGCTCAACCGTCCGGCGCCGTGGCTGTCTACTCCCAGATTCATCTCGGCGGATTCAGCGAGCCGGGCGAGTTTTCGATGTTCAGGTCGGCGGACTCGATCGATCAGCGCGAGGTATCCGATGGGTGTCAACCAGGGAACGTCCGGATCGAGCATTGGATCGAACCACTCGTTTTTCCATCCCTGTTCGATCAACCTGGAAACCGTCGCCGCCTCGGGGCTCACTTCGGCTGCCATGCTGAAACCTGTGGGAATGGGCAGACTCGCAACAGTCGATTCTGCACCGCCGCCCGGAATCCCATTGTCCATCGTCGATCGCAGCGCGTAACTGCCGATCATCTTCCAAATCGCCCGTTCCTCTTCTTCGGGATTGTTCGCGCTCAGAGTCAGATAAGCGAGACTCAGGGCAAGGGCTCCGAAATCGAGCGCTGCCGGATCGGGAGAAGCGAAAGCATCACGGATTTTCTTCAGAGCATCCCGTCGAACGTTTGCGGCAACCTGGAGTGTCTTGCTGTCGCCGAGCCAGTGGCCTGCCGCCGACAGTGCGGCTGCACGCAACGGCTTTGTCTCAAGACCGGGGGGGACGTGCGTTTTGCGGAGGAATTTCGCACTCCGTCTCATCACTTTCTGAGCGTGAATACGCACCGTGTTAGGAGCACGATCTCCAAGGATCGACATCGTTTTTGCGGTTGCGAACAGCCCATACGCTGTAGCCTGAGGATCGAGAAGGCCGTCTTTGCTGCATCGCACACCGCCGCTCCGGTCCGTCATTCTGAACCATTGATCCATCGCCCGGATCGCCGAAGCTTCCACAACTGCAATCCGCGCGTCGGCGGGCAATCCGATCTCCTCTTCAACGGCGAGGGCAAGCGTCAGGCAAGCTTCCTGAAAACGAGGGTTGGCGTAACCGTTTCGTTTCGATTCGGGATCAAGGATACCCGTTTCACCAAGAGAATGAAAACGGTCCAGCGTCGTCGCAATCAGACGGGACAGCGGCAGCATCATAGGCCATCGATCCTTTCACGAGAAGACGTTATCTGGAAAGATACCCAATACAGATGCAGGGAGCCATATTGGGATGCGGAACGTTTCAGGCGGTTTCCTCGAGCATTTCCACGGCGATGGAGTAGATCTCTGCGGGAAGGAGTCGCACCATGCAATCATGGTGACCGAGGGGACAACGGTCACTCCCGTGAATCGCGCAGCCTCGACACTCCAGATCGAGGCCGACGATACGGTCGCTCGGACCGGTGGGTGCGAATCCGAATTCGGGCAGTGTCGGGCCGAAGATGGCGAGGACGGGGGTCTGCACGGCGACCGCGAGATGGAGCGGAGCCGTGTCGTTGGTGATCAGCAGGCGGCAAAAGCGGAGGAGCTCGCTGCTCCCGCGCACGGAGAGTTCTCCGGCGGATACATGGATGTTTTCCCCCAGCGCAGCCTCTCGAATCCGCAGGGACAACTCGCGATCCTCCGGACCTCCGACGAAAACGGCAGAGTGTCCGGATTCCTTGAGCTTTCTCGCGAGCACCACCCAGTAGGTTTCCGGCCACCGCTTTGTTGCCCAGACACTCCCGGGTGCGATTGCAATGATGTTGTCACCTGCAAGTTTTTCTTTTTTCATCCACTCTTTTACTTCTGCGGCAGCTTGCGGGTGGGTCGCCAGAACGGGCTTCGGGGAGATCTCCGTGTCGAACTGTCCGAGCAGACTGAGGTTTTTCGCGCCTTCATGCGCTTCCTCATCTCTGAATACTCGATGGGTATAGAGCGGAGATCCGGGGACATGGGCAAAACCGATTCGACGTTTTACACCGGCCAACGTCATCAGGAGTGCGGATCGGAAGGAACGGTGCGGGATCAGGGCGAGGTCGACATTCCGACTACGGATTTCTCTGGCGATTCTCAGCATTCCGAACAGCCCGCGATCAGCGCCGTGCTTGTCCCAGGTCATGCTTTCAACAACGCCGGGGTGGTCTTCGAAGATCGAGGCTGTAGATGGAAGGGTGAGCGGGATGAGTTGCGTATCGGGCCAGAGTTCGTGGGCTCTCTTGACGAGCGGAAGCGTGAGGACAACATCGCCGAGAAACGCGGTCTGTAAAATCAACACCCTCTTCGGGATCGGTCCGCCATCGGGCGTAGGGTCTGATCCGGGGCCGTTCACCTGTTTTCCAGATCCTGTTTCAGATGGGGAAGCAGGCGACGAATCTCCTTTTCAAGGTGATCGGCTGTATTTTTGTATATGTCCTGATTACCGCCCGCGGGGTCGATGATGTTTTCGCTCTCCGCCACATTTCCATCCGGGTAGGCCGAAAGCATCGTTGTTTTTCCGCGCGCTTCCGGGAATTGTTCGTGAATGTCGTCCAACTGCTGGTCCGTCATCACAAGCACAATATCCGCCCACTCCAGCAGTTCAGGAGTAACAGGTCGTGTGTGATGCTGGTGAATGTCGATCCCTCGTGGGCGGAGCGCTTCCACAGCATAGAGATTCGCCCGCATGTTGCTTTCCGCGTCGATACCTGCACTGCGGACGGTAATCCGCCCGGGCATCGACTCCGCGCTTAATTCGCGCAACAGACCCTCCGCCATTGGGGAACGGCAGGTGTTTCCCCGGCAGACGAAGAGAACGTGCAGTCGTTCGCTGGTCGAGGTTTGTTCCGTCCGGGTTCGGATCACTTCCGTCCCCCCGGGAGTCCACCGTTTCACTTCGGAGGGTCTCCCCACGAGAGAACCCTCCTGGAATACGCATGCATCGGCAGCGTCGATCAGTTGAGGATCGATATCTTCGCGGGTGATCGGAGGTTTCTGACCCTGGAGGTTGGCCGATGTTGAAACCACCAGGTCGTCCAGGGCGGCGCAGATGGATCGGAGAAACTGATTGTTCGGAATCCGGATGCCGATGGTGCCGTCCGGTCCAAGATTGTGCTTCGGCATCATCGGTTGCGCCGGAAGAACCCAGGTAACCGGCCCCGGCCAACCTTCAAGGATTTTTCTTTTATAGACTCCCTCGGGAAGTTGCACGAATCTCCCGATGCCGACCACGGTTGAATAAATCGTGGAAAGCGCACGATCTTCCGCGGTTCCCTTGATCTTGCGGATACGCTCGACCGCTTCACGGTTGCGGGACAGGGCATGGAGACCATACACCGTATCCGTGGGAAGGATCAGCACCTCACCACGTTCAAGGCGTTTGACGACCTCGATCACGATGCTCGCCGGCGCCTGCCCCGCTCGTATTTCGCCAATTACCATCCCGACACCGTCTTGCTGAGGATGTCGTCCACAAGCTTGTCCATCGCATCCGTCAGACCCTGTTCGCGGTCGGCGGTGCTGCCGCCGCTGAACGGATAGAGCCCGAACTGAGAAATGGTGTCTTCCCAGACGATTTTTCCCTTGACCCGGTCTTCAAAGCGGAGATGGACCGCAATCGTGACTTTGTACTGTTCGACGTTCCCCTCTGCGGTGAAGGCCGCGGGTTGGTCGGTGATCCGGGCAATCGTGCCGTAAAGGATGGAATCCGCCGTTCTCGCATCACGAACCTTCAACGAGCCGTCCTGGTTGAAGCGGTCAATCAGGTCGTCCGAGATTGTCTCCGCCAGGCCGAACTCAGCGGTCTGGTTTTCGAAGGTCGGTATCGCGATTGATTTGAGACCACCCGTGGAAGCGCCCGTGAAACTGTAGAGTCCACACCCCTGCATCAGGAGGAGAAGTCCGAGAAAAGGCGCCAGCATCTTCCCGGTGAAGGTGCGCCACCGTTGCTGTTTCACAGGTTGTACTCCTTGATCTTCCGGTAGAGAGTCCGTTCTCCGATCCCCAGAGAGGAGGCGGCTTTGCGCCGATTCCCCCCGTGCTCCTCGAGTGCCTGCCGAATCTGATCGCGCTCCACCTGTTGCAAGGTGGGACGCGGTATCGATTCGCCTTCCACATCCGCATACGCCACCCTCTCGAGAAGCGCGGTGGGCATACGGCCGAGAACTATCACCTGCGCCAGCATTTCCTTCAACTGCTGGACCTCGCGGCGCAGATCTATAAGTTGCTGAAGGATCATCTGGTTGTCCAGTTCTCCGCGTTGCACCGGAGCCAGGATGGGAAGGTTTGGCGCACCACTGCCCGGCAGCGGCATGTGCCGGCGAACCGCACTGGCGTCGATCGGTTCGTCCCGTTCGAGTGTCAGCAGCGTGGAGATGAAATGGCGAAGTTCGCGGACATTTCCACGCCATGTTCCCGATTGAATTACACGCATCGCCTCGGGTAGGATGCGTTGGCGCTCGACGTTGTTCTCCCGGAAGAATTCGTCCGTGAACTGCTCGACGAGTGGTTGGATGTCTTCCGAACGGTCGCGCAAGGGAGGAATGTCGATTTCGACTCCGTGAAGGCGAAAGTACAGGTCCTCGCGGAAGCGGCCCCGTTCCAACGCCCGTCTCAGGTCCTTGTTCGAAGCTGCGATCACACGAATGTTGGCGTGCAGAGGAGTGGTTCCGCCAACACGGAAATATTCCCCCGATTCCAACGCCCGCAGCACTTTTACCTGCATTTCGAGCGGCATTTCTCCCACTTCGTCGAGGAAGAGTGTGCCTTCGTGCGCAGCTTCGAAATAGCCTTTGCGAAGTCTGTCGGCGCCTGTGAAACTCCCGCGTTCATGACCGAACATCTCGCTCTCGAACAATCCCTCGGGGATTGCACCACAATTGACCGGAACGAAACGGTGATCCCGACGAGGGGAGAGGTCATGGATCATCCGGGCGACAACCTCTTTGCCGGTGCCCGACTCCCCGGAGATGATCACCGAAATCTTTGTCGGCGCCACCCGGCGTACCATGGACCGGATTTCCGAGATCGCCTCGCTGACTCCCGTCAGACGGTCCCGCACCGCAAACGAAGTGCTGTCAATCATCCTGCGCCTCCCCGGAATTCCCGGTCTCAAGGATCATCCCATCCTCCGCCCAGACTGCACCCTCAATGGGGTGGACGTCAGATTCGGGTGGAACGTGAGTCAGGATGATCCGCTGTACTGCACACTCTTTCGCAATCCGAACAGCTTGAACGGGATCGACGTGAGTCGCCTCTACAATCAACCCCGCGACTCCGTGAAGGTGACGGCGCAGTGGATCGAGACTGCCCAAGTCCGAAGAAAAGACCCAATCCCCATCCGGCAGCTTCAACGTCAGCCCAAAACACCGGTCGCCCGTGCCGTCGCCATTAAAATGATCCGTTGTCCACGCCTCCATCCTGTGATTCGATGCAGTGACCACAGCACCGGCATCAAGGGACCGGAATTCGAGAGTGAACGGCAACCGTTCCGGCGCCATCCTCAGCGCACTCAACCAACGTTCAAACGCCGATCCAAGGTTGCCGGGTGCGATGATTTCCACAGGTTCCCTGCGGCCGCCGCTGCCCTTCCATCCCTGGAAAAGGAAGGGAAGGCCGGACACGTGATCCGCATGATTGTGCGTCAGGATGATGCTGCGGATCATGATATCGGCGAATTCCGGCCGGGCGAGTGCCCGGGCGACTCCATCCCCTGCGTCGATCAGCAACGCCGGTCCTTCACCTTCGACCAGGATCGCGGTGGGAGCCCGATGGGGATCGGGCGTTCCCGCTGATGTGCCAAGCAGATGGATTCTCATGTCGCTTTCCGGCAGGAAAATGTACCAGGTACTTTTGTCCTGATCAGGATCATTGTTTATCCTCGCGCATGAAAAGGTACCTGGTATATTATCCTACCCACTGGTATCACACCAAACCATGTGAACCATACAACTAGTTCATCGCTTTCCAGCCGATGTCACGGCGGAATATTCTACCTTCGAACTGGATCTTGTCACAGGCGGCATACGTTTTATCAAGTGCCCCTTTCAGCGTCTCTGCCATGCCCGTAACGGAAAGCACCCGCCCACCCGAGGTGACAAGCTCTCCCTTGACACGCTTGGTGCCGGCGTGGAAAACGACAAGATCCTCACGATCCCCAGGGAGACCGATGATCCGTTTTCCCGTTTCGTATTTCCCCGGATAACCGGCCGAAGCGAGAACGACTGTTGCCGCACTCCCTGCGCGGCTGATCCTTTTCCATTCCGTCGGTTTCAACCCGAGGTGTTCAAGCATCCCGGTCAGCTTGCCCATCGATCCCGCGAGCATCAGATCGACGAGGTCCACACTGAGCATCGGCAGTACGGCCTGGGACTCCGGGTCGCCGAAACGAACGTTGTATTCAAGCACTTTGGGTCCGTCCGATGTGATCATCAAACCCACGTAGAGCACCCCTCGATAGGGGGTGCCGTTTTCCTTCATGGCTTCCAGCGTCGCCTCGAAAATGTCCCGGCCGCACCGTTCGATCATCGGCTTCTCGATCAACGGTGTCGGCGCATAGGCTCCCATGCCGCCGGTGTTCGGTCCGGTATCCCCATCGCCGATCCGTTTGTGATCCTGACTCGGCGGGAGCAGCATGTAGGTGTCACCGTCGCAGATTGCCAGCAAACTTATTTCCTGGCCGTCCAGCCGTTCCTCGACGATGATTTCGCTCCCGGCGTCTCCAAATTCCCTGTCCACGAGCATTCGATCCACCGCGGCTTTGGTTTCCGCTACGGAGTCACAGATGATGACCCCTTTCCCCGCGGCGAGTCCGGAGGCTTTCACCACCATTGGCATGTCGAACGCATCGATCCAGGCCTTTGCACCCTCAGCTTCCGTGAACGTCGCGTAGTGAGCCGTGGGGATGCCTGACGATGCCATCAGATCCTTGGCGAACACCTTGTTGCTCTCGAGTTTTGCCGCTTCTTTCGAGGGGCCGAACAGGATGTTCTGCTTCTGATCGAACGTGGAGGCGATCCCGGCGGCGAGCGGCGCCTCGGGACCGACCACGGTCAGGGAGACTTGGTTGTCATGAACATACCGGACGATCCCTTCGATGTTATCCGCTGCGATCTCCACCGGTTCGGCGACACTGCGCGTCCCCTCGTTTCCGGGTGCGCATCCGAGCCAACTGACGTGTGGACTCTTACGGATTTTCCACGCCAGCGCGTG
>JAZDLX010000040.1:0-26931 GCA_043801585.1 bacterium
CGAGGCGTAGCTTCAGGTTGAAGGCGATGGAACAGGTGCATCTCGAGGTCTGGAAGGGTGGACTTTCGGAAAAAGCCTACCGGGCTGTCTGTGATGTTCACGATGTCGTTGTGGACCGCCGTCTGAATCGTTGGGCTCTGACTTCGCTCGGTACGTTGTTTGCCGGGGGGGACACCGAGAATCAGCTTTCCTGGGCACGGATGGTCCGTCACGATCTCCATGAATTCGGTGCAACAGAAGCGGAACTCGTCTGGATCGATCGAATCGTACGGGATATTAATCCCGCTCTTCTCTATCTGCGTGGACTTCATCCGGAATATGAGTTGAGGCCTGAACAGGCCGTCGTCGGGCTCTGCACACTTTCCGTGACAGAGCCGGAGATCCTCGGTGACGCGGTCAAGCTCGCCGATAAAGCGCTTATTCGATAGGCCAAGTACCGGACAGGTTAAGAAGCAATGAACTGGAGGCTATATCCGGTTATGATCTCGAGCGCTCGCGTCAATCGTGAATAGAGAGTCATAAACGGATCGCTGCATCCCGAGTCGGCCAGAGGAGTTCCGGTTCGGATCTCACTCGACACATCAAGCAAACCGCTCATCTCCTCTCGGGATGGGCGGTTTGCTCTGTGGAAACCAGACGGATTTGGAGATTGCCTCGCCATGCCGATGCTTCGGCATGGCTGGCAATGACACCATGCAAGTCATCACCAGCGATCCCGATGTTTCGGGATCGCGCGGTGATCTCCGAAGGGCTTCTTGTTCTATCAGGTCGTAAGTACAATGGATACCTGCCACGACTTTTAATTCGTTTAGTCGAGCAGCGGAAGCGAGAACTTCTCCTGGTCGCTGAACTCCGCCGCGTAGTCGAGCTCACCGGTGTAGCGGCCGTTAACTTTTTTAAGACGTGGGAAGATCAAGCCTCTGCCCAGCGGAAAATCGGCAGTACGGCGGTCGATCTCGGCTTTCAACTCGTCGGGTCTGACAAATTCGTTGCGCAGGACTGTTGCCCCGGCCTTGTCGCCGGTCGCTTTCAGATCGGCGACTCGTTTCAGAAGCTTCTTCACCTCGGCCGGCCCTTTGCCATGATCCAGTTCGAATTTGATCGTTCCATCCACCTCCACTCGACGGATGACCCCCGCTGCCTCGAGCGCGTGAAACATCCCGTTGCGCGCCTTGGTATGGGCCTGTACCGGGTCGAATTTGAGGCTCATCACCATGCTCAGCAACATCCCGTCGTAGCACGCGCGGACGGTTTCTTTGTCCGCCACCTTCTCCTGAAGCAGCAGATCCAGCGCGAAAAGGCCGAACAGTTCGGCGCGGGTCTCCTCCAGCCAGGAGTACTCGTCCTCCAGGTACCCGCTGGGCTGTCCCACGCTCGCTTCCGGCGCCTGCCGTCCGGTGGTGTGCCCGATTTCGTGAAGCGCGCTGTGAAGCTGGTTGGCGTCGAAGAGACGGTCGGCGACCCGTTCGAATTCAGCTTTCGTCAGAAATTCTTTCGCTGAAAGGTTGCCCGAGACACGGTGGATCGCCTTGCCGGTGTTGACGTACACCATGTTGACCGTGCCGATATTTTTAGCTACCCATTCCTCGTTTGGCAGGCTTTGTGCGAGGGTGGTGAACGGACCGGTGACGTAGTCGCCGGACCATGTTAGCACGTTGACGAATTTCAGTTTCGGGAGGGTTTCGGGATCCACCTGTTCGCGCCGATAGGTCCACGGCGCCTGAGCTTCCCAGCGCGGGACACGCTCGGTCAGCGCATGAAGCAGTGCGTTCATCGATTCGTCGGTGACGTAAACCCCGCCTGTCGCCGCACCACGGAAATTTTTCCAGTCGTCGAGATAAACTTCAAGCGCCGTCGAAATGACGATGTCAATGGAACTGCAGTGACGCACCCAGGTGAAATCCGCCAGTCGCCGCGCCTCCTCGGAGCCTGTAACCAACTCGAGAATTTTGGCGTCAAGATAGAGCCGCAGCCCCACGTCCCTGCTCAGGTCGCGGGCGGCTGCGAGGTGGTCGAGGACCGGACCGAGGGTTTCGCTGTACCGATCTTCGTTGCGGATGACATGCAGGTCATTCTCCTGGTCACGGACGACGCTCGTGTTGACAAGCTTTCCCGCTTCCCCAAGGTTCTTCAATTCATCCTCGGTGATGTTGGGGGGATAGAAATTCGCCTTGGCCGGAGTTTCCTGTCCGGACGTCAGGAGCGAGAGGAGGGATTCCAGTTCCTCCGGCAATCCGGAAAACCTGCCGGTTGCGAGTTCAGCCAGACGTTCATAGGGAATCTCCAGCAGATGATTCTTGCGCGGGAGCAGGCTCCACGGTCCGTTCTGCAGGTTCAGCACCGTGAGGTAATCGTCGATCAGCCGTTTTTCCTCGCCGGTTGCACCCTCCGCCAGCGAAAGGAGCAATTCACGCAACGGTTCGGTGAACGGGTCGAACTGATCCCTGAAAATGGGATTCATGCCATCGCTGGCATCGATCAGATGGCCCAACATCTGTATTTGTTCGTCGTCAAACCGGCTGAGATCCACTTCGACCGGAACGATGGCGGCTTTGCGAGGAGGCTCGCCACTCTGGCGGTAGGGAACGGTACGAATTTCGGTTGAGGAAGCCATGAAAAACTCCTGTAGATTGGTGCTGTTGGCAGGGGAATGTACTGCCCTCCGGACAACGCCTCAAGACACCCGGACGTAAACCTCCGGGGGTCAGATATCGTTCAACGAATTGCAGATTTACTAATCATTTTGAGCGAAAATGCTTGCTTTGACTAGCGGACGAGTGTACGATTTCGAACAGGCAATGTACGTGAAGAGGACATATTATTTGGAGTGAAAATCTTAAATTCAGTAAATACAAGAGCGACAAAAGAGGCACAGGGTTCGCATAAGTAGCGGTGCCGGGCGAAAAAAAAGGATCGATCATGGATCGCGTCATCGAGAAAAAGAAGTGGCCTCCCAAAAGAATTGGAATGTATGCCCTCGGTGTTCTGGTGCTTGCCGCCATCGTCTACAGCCTTGTCTTTGCCAGCCATGAAAGCAAATTAAATGTTCAGGCGGATCGGCTGACTGTTTCAGAAGTCAGAGAGGGCCTGTTTCTCGATTATATCCCCGCCAATGGAACCGTCATGCCGTTGAAAACAGTGTATCTCGATGCCGTCGAAGGAGGCCAGGTCGATACGATGTTCGTGGAAGAAGGCGCGGTGCTCAAAGAGGGGCAGCCGATCCTGCGGTTGACCAACACCAACCTCCTGCTCGACATCATGTACCGTGAAGCGGAACTCTTTCAACAGATCAATAACCTTCGTAATACCCGTCTCTCGATGCAGCAGAACGAGCTGAATCTGAAATCCAACCTGCTGGAACTGGACAACCAGATTGCGGACCAGAGGCGTGCCTATCAGAGGGATCAGGAACTTTTCGATAAAAGTCTGATCAGTAAGATTCAATTTGAAGATTCACGCGATCAGTACAAGTACCTCCAGGAACGCCGCAATCTGACCCTCGCGAATCACCGTATCGACAGCACGTTCCGCAGCTTACAGGTCGAACAGCTTGAGGATAACGTTCACCGCATGCAGTCCAACCTTGTGGTGATTAAAGACCGGCAGGACAGATTGACCCTCCGTGCACCGATTCGCGGCCAGTTGACCAGTCTGATTGCCGAAGTGGGGCAATCAAAGGGTTCCGGTGAACGTCTTGGCCAGATCGACATGCTTGACGGTTTCAAGGTTCGAGCGGGCATCGACGAACATTTCATCGCACGCATTCAAACAGGGTTGAAGGGCGAATTCGACTTCGACAATCAGACGTACACGCTGACGATCACCAAGGTCTACCCTGAGGTTGCCAACGGCCGTTTCGAGGTTGACCTGGAGTTCGATGGTGAGGAACCGGGTGGGATCCGCCGCGGCCAGACCGTTCGCATTCGCCTTGAACTCGGCGGCAGCAATGAGGCGATCCTGCTCGCCCGTGGAGGTTTTTACCAGAGCACCGGTGGTCAGTGGGTCTATGTCGTTTCTTCCGGTGGTGATTATGCTGTCAAGCGCCGGATTCAGATCGGCCGCCAGAACCCGCAGGATTATGAAGTCCTCGACGGTCTCGAGCCGGGAGAAAAAGTGATTACATCGAGTTACGACACCTTTGGAGATGTTGACCGGTTGATGTTGAAACATTAATGCCGTTTTGTCTGTCGTATTGTAAACGACATCGATATACATAACGAATCTGCATCGGCGGTGTTTCGACCGGGAATCCGCCGACAACGAGGAGATCAAGGGATGATCAGAACCGTCGACCTGAAGAAAATCTACACCACCGAGGAAGTCGAAACCACCGCTTTGAACAGTGTCAATATCGAGATCAAAGAGGGTGAGTTCGTTGCCATCATGGGACCTTCGGGGTGTGGAAAATCTACCCTCCTGAATCTGCTCGGACTGCTCGACAATCCGACGGAAGGTGAGTACCACTTCCTTGGTCATGAAGTCTCGAAATTCAGCGAACGTCAGCGTGCCAACCTGCGCAAAGCGAACATCGGCTTCGTTTTCCAGAGCTTCAACCTGATCGACGAGCTGACAGTCTTCGAGAACGTCGAGCTGCCCTTGTTGTACCTTGGTGTTCCCGCGAACGAGCGTAAATCGCGGGTTTCGGAAGTGCTTGAGAATATGCAAATTATGCACCGAAAAAATCACTTCCCTCAACAGCTTTCGGGTGGTCAGCAGCAACGTGTTGCTGTCGCACGAGCGGTTGTTGCGAAACCCAAGATGATCCTCGCGGACGAGCCGACGGGTAACCTTGACTCAGCTCACGGCGAAGAAGTGATGAAGCTTCTGACGAGCCTCAATGAATCCGGTACGACAGTGATCATGGTGACGCACTCGCCATCGGATGCGGAGTTTTCGCACCGGATCATCCACCTCTTCGACGGTCATGTGGTGACTGAGAACGTCAACGAGCACCAGCTTCTATAGTCATCCAAAGAAGCCTCTGCGCGCGCCGTACCAGCCGTGATCGTTCGCCCGGTCCTGGTCGATTTTTGGTGCGGCGCGCCAATCTTCCTACGGTCGCTGAATGTTGAGAATCCTATCACCGCATCGAGATACCCGAGTCGCTGACCTGACTATTCTTTCGTCCTGGTGAGTCAACAGGGAGACACAAATGGGTGCCTGGAAAATCCTGGTTCGACTCTTTCACAGGCAAAAACTGTTGACTTCAATCAGCTTGGCAGGATTTGTGGTCAGTATGGCGGCGAACATTCTCTTCTTTTTCCATTCTGCCCATCATCTCACCCTTGACCAATTCCACAGCAAATCAGATCGCATCTTCATCATCCACAACGTGTGCCATCTGCTGACTGATGTGCAGCGCCTGAATGACACAAGGGTCGCCTCGTGGGTGGTAAAAACAAATTCTCAGGAAGCGTTACGGAACGAATAACGGGTGCGAGCGTTGTGCGTCGCCCGATAATTCTCGGCTGGTTTCGTGCCAGCTCAGTGTGGGAGAGAAAATGATTGAGATCCGAGACCTCTTCAAGTACTACACCAACGGTTTCATCAAGACCTATGTCCTGCAGGATGTGTCGCTGACGGTCGATGAGGGAGAATTTCTTTCGGTCATGGGACCATCGGGGGCGGGAAAGTCGACGCTGCTTTACATCATTGGCATGCTGGATAGCGAAAGTGAGGGGGAGTACCTCTTCTACGATCAGCACGTGCACAAGCTGAACGAGAAGAAGCGCACCGAAATTCACCGCGAGCACATCGGTTTTGTCTTCCAGCAGTACCACCTGATCGACGATCTCACCGTCTACGAGAACCTGGAGACACCTCTGCTTTATAAAAAGGTGAAGAGTTCCGAACGGAAAAGCCTCGTCAACGACATGCTCGACCGTTTCCAGATTGTCGCCAAGAAAGGTCTCTTTCCAAGCCAATTATCGGGAGGACAGCAGCAACTCGTGGGAATCGCCCGGGCGCTGATCACCCGTCCCAGGCTGATCCTTGCGGACGAGCCGACCGGCAACCTGAACAGCCGTCAGGGCAAGGAAATCATGGACCTCCTGAAGAAACTGAATGAAGAGGAAGGAACCTCCATTATCCAGGTAACCCACAACGAGGAATGGGCTCGCTACGCCCATCGTATTGTGGATCTGCTGGACGGCCGTGTCGTGTCGGATCAGCCAGTGTAGTCATCACTCATCGTCAGGGGAGCCAGAATGCTCTCGAGCAACCTCAAAAT
The DNA here is from genome assembly GCA_043801585.1 of bacterium. GTDB lineage: Bacteria > Electryoneota > Electryoneia > Electryoneales > Electryoneaceae > JAZDLX01. Next base: position 6,230 of record JAZDLX010000040.1, read on the forward strand.
TGCATTTCGAAATCTCTGGCGCAGCAAGGGATATTCGATCATCAACATAACTGGATTTGCTGTCGGCATCGCCAGCGTTTTGCTGCTTACTCTCTTCATTCGACACCAGTTGAGTTATGATCGTTTCAATAAAAATGCCGACCGGATTGTCCTGGCCGACTACGATTTTTTCTGGGGCGGTGAGTGGAAACGGATCGGCGAAGCGCAACCCGGATTTGGCCCTGCCGCCGTGCAGGAGTTTTCGCAGGTGGAGGATTTTGTCCGTGTCCGGCACTGGGGAGAGGCACCTTTTCGAGTTGGCGAGAAGACATTTCTTGAGGATGCCGACTTCGCGGACCCGTCATTCTTCAGGATATTCACCGTGGATGTGATCGCGGGAGATCCCCTGGAAGGATTGAAATGGCCCAACACCACCGCACTCAGCCAATCCACGGCCGACCGGTTGTTCGGGGGGCAAACCCCTGTTGGCAAGACGATCTACTTCGATGGGAAAACCCCTTTCGAGGTCGTGGCGGTTTACAAGGATCTTCCCTCCAAAAGTTATTTGCGGCCCGGTCTTCTGCTTTCGATGGAGACCTTTCGCACACCCGATTTCGCCTGGGGTGATTTCGACCTGTTGTATTACTGGAATACGTTCAATTTTCCGACCTACCTGCTGCTCTCCGATGGCGCCGACTGGAAGGCGTTGGATGCGCAACTGCCCGATTTCATCCAACGGCATTACACGGAAGATGTGCATTCCGAGATGAAACCGCGTCTGGTGCCGCTGGTTGACCTGCATCTCCAGGGCGATTACACGCGGATAACTATTTTCGCTCTCGTCGGGGCGTTCATCCTCGCTATCGCGATCATGAATTTCATCAACCTGACCACCGCGCGCAGCGCTCAGCGGGCACGGGAGATCGGACTGCGAAAGGTGATGGGCGGGACACGGCGCGCGTTGATTGTCCAGTTCCTCGGCGAATCGATCCTCGTCACCTTGTTTGCAACGCTTCTCGGGCTGTTTCTTGCCGAACTGTTGCTGCCCTGGTTTTCCCATCTTGCAGACAGTCAGTTCTCGATCCCTGTGCTGAGCGACCCGCTTTTCTTGCCGTCGATGCTTCTGTTCGCTGTTCTCGTCGGAGTGCTGGCTGGGATTTACCCTGCGTTTGTGCTCGCATCCCACTCTCCCGCTCGGGCGCTCAAAGGGAACGCCGTAACGGGTCGCGCGAAGAGCGGTTTTCGCCGGTTGCTGGTGTTGACACAGTTTGCCCTGACGCTGGCAATGATCGCGGGAACTGTAACGGTCTATCGGCAGCTTCACTACCTGCAGCGCCGCGACATCGGATTCGACCGCGAGAATCTTATTTACATCCGCATGCGCGCGGAAGACGTCAAGAAGCAGGCAGAATCGTTGAAAGCCGACATGAAAAAGGATCCGCGCATCGTTTCGGCGAGCATCGTCTCACGGATGATCGGCGCGGTGGATGGGGGAGGCTGGTCGATCGAGACACCCGCGATGCGTGCCCGAAGCGAGTCGATGGGTATTTTCGCGATCTTCGGCGATGCTGATCTGGAAGCAACGCTGGGATTGAAGCCCCTCTGGGGTCGAACGTTCATGGCCGACGACGAAAAACGGAACGATGGCTATCTAATCAACAAGGCCGCCGCGGAGGCGGTGGGACTTGATCCGGACAGCGATCCGAGGATGACGATCTACGGAGGTGGGCCTTTCGGCGAGGTGGTCGGGATTCTCGACAATTTCAATTTCCGCCCCCTTTACAATAACACCGAGCCCGTCGTCATCGGCACGCTCAGGCCCGACAACATGTTCGACCGTCGCTATATCGCCCTGCGCATCTCGCCCGGACCCGTCGACGAAGTCATCCAGCACCTGCGGACGGTGTGGAAGAAGTACGAACCCGGCATGGAACTCGAGTACACGTTCCTGGACGATGCACTTGAGAACCAGTACCGCGCGGAAAGCAGGTTGAGCGAAATCCTTGCCGGTTTCTCGGGGTTGGCGCTGGTTGTCGCGGCGCTTGGACTGCTGGGGTTGACAGCGTATATCACCGAGCGCCGGAAGAAAGAAATCGGTGTGCGCAAGGTGCTCGGTGCGGGTGTGCCCAGGATTGTTGGGCTGATGGTGCGAGATTTCACCATTCCAGTGCTGATCGCAAATGTGTTCGCTTGGCCCGCAACCTTGTTCTACCTGCGGCACTGGCTCGGGAATTTCCCCTACCATGTGGATCTGACACTCGCTCCATTCGTGGGGATCGGGACGGGAGTGCCGCTGGTTTCGCTGATGGTCGTCGTCGCAGTCACCTGGCGCACAGCCAATCTGAATCCCATAACAACGTTGCGATATGAATAGTCCGATTTCGTGGAGCCCGGGGATGCCTCCCCGTGAATAGATGGATCAACGATTGATCCAGGCAGCTACGTTTTTGTTGGAGGGTAGTGTGTTGAGCGAGAAGCGCGGCAGAATCCTTGTAGTAGATGACGACGAGGATATCCTCACCGCCATGCGTCTCCTGTTGAAATCACATGTGGAATACGTACACACGGAAAGCCATCCGAACAACCTGCTCACTCGCTTGCGGGAAGCGGATTATGACATCGTCCTGCTCGACATGAATTTAAGCAAGGATTCCACGACAGGCCGCGAGGGATTTCACTGGCTCGATCAGATTCTCGCTCAGGATTCTTCCGCGGTCGTTATCATGATTACCGCCTACGGCGATGTTGACACCGCCGTTCGCGCGATCAAGGAAGGTGCTGTGGATTTCGTGCTGAAGCCGTGGCAGAACGAGAAACTGCTCGCGACGGTGAATGCTGCGCTACGACTGCGTGCAAGCAGCAGGGAGGTGACGACGCTTCGGCAGCGTCAGAAACAGCTTGCCGAGGACATTGAACAGCATTTCCAGGACATCATCGGACAATCTCCGGTGATGGACCAGGTGTTCGAGACCGTCGAGAAAGTTGCGAAGACGGACGCAAATATACTGATCCTGGGTGAGAATGGAACGGGAAAGGAACTTGTTGCTCGTGCGATCCACCGCAACAGTCTGCGGAAAGAGGACGTGTTTATTTCCGTCGATATGGGTTCGATCAGCGAAAACCTGTTCGAATCGGAGATGTTCGGGCATGTCCGAGGAGCGTTCACCGACGCGAAGCAGGACAGGCCGGGACGGTTCGAGATTGCATCGAAAGGAACTCTGTTCCTCGATGAAATCGGGAATCTGACTTCTGCTCACCAGGCAAAGTTGCTGACAGTCCTTGAAAACCGGCAAGTGACCCGGGTCGGGAGCAACACGAACAGGCCGATCGATATCCGTCTCATCTGTGCAACCAATACGCCGCTTTTTGATCTTGTCCAGCAGAAGAAATTCCGCCAGGATCTGCTCTACCGGATCAACACCGTCGAAATTCACCTTCCGCCGCTTCGGGAACGCCATGAAGACATTCCACTGTTGGTAAATCATTATCTTGAACATTTCGGGCGGAAATACAAGCGGGAGGGATTTTCCGTCAGCACGCCGGCGATGCGAAAGCTGGAGCGCTACAGTTGGCCGGGAAACGTGCGTGAACTGAAACACGCCATCGAGCGGGCAGTCATCATGAGCGATTCCCGGATGCTTCAGCCCACGGACTTTTTCTTCGCGTCAGGGGAGGATGGAGCCGGCGAAGGCATCGATCTCGATTCGTTCAACCTTGAGGATGTGGAACGGTCGGTGATCCTGAAGGCGATACGAAAGCATGGAGGGAACATCTCCCGCGCGGCGGAGGACCTGGGGTTAACCCGGACCTCCCTCTACCGGCGGATCGAGAAATATGGTCTTTAACCGTTTTCGCGTCAGTGTTGTCCTTCGAGTAGTCGGAATCATCCTGAACCTGGCCGTTCTACTCTTTGTCGTCACTCAGACCCATTATGTGATGTCCGTCTTTGTTCTTTCCGTCATTCTCCTGTGGCAGATCTGGTCACTGATCCATTTCGTGGAGCGCATCGAGCGTGACCTCACACGATTCCTTGAAGCGGTCAAGTACGAGGATTTCTTTGAAACGTTTTCCAACCGTCGCAGTGTGTTTGCAAAACGGTTGAATGAAGAATTCACCCGGATCATGGACGATTTCCGGGTTGTCCGCGCCCAGCGGGAAGAGCAGATGCTCTACCTGCAGACCGTTGTCCAGCACGTGGGCATCGCATTGCTCGCCTACGATCCGGATGGTGAGGTGGATCTGGTCAATTCCGCGGCGAAACGGTTGTTCCGGGTCAACCGGCTGCGGAATGTGCGGCAGCTTGGGCAGGTCAGCGAGGAACTGGTTCGAACCCTGTTCACACTGCGTCCCGGTCAGCAGAAAGTGGTCAAGGTGATGGATGAAGGCGATCTGCTGCAACTCGCCGTGCGGGCTACGGAATTCAAACGACAGGGCAGGAGGTTGCTGCTGGTCAGCATTCAGGACATCGGCAGCGAACTTGAAGAAAAAGAACTCGAGGCGTGGCAGAACCTGATTCGTGTCCTCACCCACGAGATCCGCAACACGATCACCCCCATTGCCTCCCTGGCTAGCACGACGGAGGAATTGCTTGAACAGGAGACGAATCCGGGAGCAACCGGGGAGATTCTCGAAGACGCGAAGCTCGCGGTACAGACGATCCGGAAACGGTCGCGCGGGCTGCTCAACTTCGTCGAGGCGTTTCGCAGCCTGTACAAGATCCCCAAGCCAAACCTGACTCGATTCGAGATCAGCGAATTCTTCGATCACCTCCAGGCGCTGTTCCGGCAGACCTGTGAGGAAAGGGGGATCGAAACGCATTTCACATGTAACCCGTCAGCGTTCGAATTGATCGCCGACCGCGATCTGATTGAACAGGTGATGATCAACCTGATCACAAATGCCCTGCAGGCCCTGGAGGGAGTCGTGGACTCGCGGCTGAACGTGACCGCGATGATTGATTCTCGCGGACGGGCGCGGCTTTCTGTCCAGGACAACGGCCCGGGGATTTCCGAGGATGTCTTCGAGAAAATCTTTGTCCCCTTCTTCACCACGAAACCTGAGGGAACGGGTATTGGGTTGTCCCTTTCGCGGCAGATCGTCCGGCTCCACAAGGGGATGCTGTCAGCTCAGTCGAGGGTCGGGGAGGGGGCGACGTTTCATTTGACCTTGTAGCCGTTTTCTGGAATGTGTACTCACCATGGCGCAGAGACAGTATCGTGAGTACGCTGTTCCCCGTATCGTATCTCATGCTAATGACACCGGAGAATGAACGAATTTGTGTAGCGAAGCCGTACAATGCACCCTTATGCAGCTCGCATTACCAACATAAATCCTTGTTTTTAAGATTCAACTCTTTTGGCACGGAATTGGTAAGTGTGGAAGAGGGGCAAACGTCATTGATTCGAACCTGATTCCAGTCCGAAACCGGCGGACGTAGTCTTTTGACAGGGTCGTGAGCCGAGAAAGAGGAGCTCTTATGCCCGGGATTACGATTCAAATTCCATCATTGGATGCTGAACACACGATCGAAATCGAAGTCAAGATCAACGGCAAGAAGAAGTCTTACACATACCGCGTCGAGATCATGGACTGGGATGATTGTGAAGAACCCCCCGAAGTCCGTGTCGAATGCCTGCGCCGGATGATCAGCGACTATGGGAAAGACTGGCAACTGGTACAGATCGGAACGCCAACCGAAACGAACATTCCTATTATGTTCCGCAAGGTGGAGAAATCCGCGAAAAACTGACCCATCCTGCTGAATTGACAGAATTTAAGCGTGAGCGCCCGGTGGTGTACCTTCCGGGCGTTTTTTGCTCCCACCGCAGATGCGCTGCCTGCTTTTCAGAGCGTACTATTTGGGAGGGTCGAATGGTGGAGTGTGGCCTCTCTGTCCGCTGAATGGAGGGATGGAGCCGGGAACTCAGGCGTTGTCGGAGTGAATCCCCCGATGCTGAACCTCGATCGCTGCACTCGACGGGGAGTGGTTCCCGATGCGGAATGTTCCTACCTTTCCGGAAGTCAATAGTGGAGAGCTAAAAGTGACAGTTACCTTTGAAGGCTGTGTTTCAAAGGTAACTGTCACTTTTGAGAACGCGAGAAACAAGGCACCTTCTGAATTGTGAATCGCCTGAAGTCGGGGAATGATTGCTTTAGCAATCAGATGGAGAAGAGGTCATTTTCATGTATCCATTGATGTTTTTTGACCTCGTGGCAGAATTCGTCCTGTCTGATCCTGAAGTGTAAATTTTGTTCTGAGAATTGATGTTTTGTCACCTCATACGTGTAAAATTTGTGGTTCGAGGCCCATTCGGGCAACCTGTGTCAATTTCCGAAATGTTGCTCGGGCATGCGACACTCTTTTCAGTGAGGAGCAGGCATGGTGTTGCACCTGCCGGATACACTGAGTCGAACGGTCACTCCCCGCTGTGTTCATTTCGGTGAGTGTGGGGGGTGCACTCTCCAGGATGTTCCCTACGAAGATCAGCTCGCTGCAAAAGCGGCTGAGGTGGGCAGGTTGATCGGCCGCACTATTGAGATCGTTCCGAGTCCGGACCCGTACGCCTACCGGCATCGAATGGATTATATCATCGCCTTCGGCAAGGTGGGACTACGGAAACGCGGTGACGGACGGAGCGTGGTCGATCTGAAGGAATGCCATCTCGTCCAGCCGAGAGTCGCCAGGGTGATGAACGCCGTCCGAAAGTGGATCGAAGAACTTGGAATCGACACCTACGATCTGGTGACAAAACGTGGTGACCTTCGCTACCTGACCTTCCGCCACGCTTTCAGCACCGACCAGTTGATGGCGATTGTCGTGACCGCATCCGAAGAAAGCGGGGTCGAGCCACTGCTGGATCGCCTCGCGGCGGAGTGTGAATCGGTCGTCTGGTCGATCCAGCCCCGCGTCGGTGACACATCGGTTGGGGTCATTCACGGAATCATCGGGACCGAGACCATCCTTCAGCACATTCGTGGAAGGGAATTTTTAATCAGCCCGAACGCCTTTTTCCAGAATAACCTGCTTCTCGTCGATACCATGTTCGATTGTGTGGCCGAACATGTCAGGGGATTCACCCTGGACCTTTTCTGCGGTCTCGGTGCAATCGGAATTTCCGTCGCAGACCGCGCGGAGAGGCTGATGGGGGTCGAGGTCTTCGAGGAGAACATCCGTCTGGCGCGAATCAACGCCGAATGGAATGGAGTCGTTGCTGAGTTCGTTCACGATAACGCGAACCACTTTCTTGCGTTCTACGACGGCCCGGTACCGGACACGGTGGTGATCGACCCGCCGAGGAGCGGACTGACTCCCAAACTGATCCGCAAACTCGTTCGCCTGGGCGCGGAGCGTATCGTCTACGTTTCCTGCAACCCGAGCAGTTTCGCGGACGATCTCGCCGCCCTCGACGGGTACGAACTGGCAGAGGCTGTCGCTTATGACATGTTCCCGCAAACGCCTCATGTCGAGATGGTAACTCTCCTTGAAAAGAGATGAGGTGCAAAGGGATTCAGTCGATCGTATTTTTGGCGCTCACAGGTATGCTTGTGCCACGAGCAGACTATCCTCAAGTGCGGATCAATAGATGGCATCGACCGTTTTAAATTCCCGAATGGGTCTGCGGTATTTTCTCATTCTGCTGACGGCGTTCATTGCGTTGGGTGCAATCGCTCTCGCAGTGTCAATGGCCCAGATTCTCCACCTCGCTTATCACAACCCGGAAACCACGGCGCTGATGCGGATACGGGTGAGGCAGGCTCAGGAACGCAGCCTGCCATACCTGATCCATCGGGTGTGGGTGCCACTCGACTCGATGCCGACGGAACTCCCAGTCGCCACTGTGGGGGCGGAGGATGACGGGTTCTGGACCCATCACGGATTCGATTGGGAGGGTATCCGGATGGCTGCGGAAAAGAACATGAAAAGTGGCGCAATCCGCTCCGGCGCCAGCACCATCACCCAGCAACTGGCAAAGAACCTGTTCCTCTCGCCGCAACGAAGCTACTCGAGGAAAATTCGAGAAGCGGTGCTCACGGTGTTGCTGGAACGGTTTCTGGACAAACACCGGATCATGGAACTGTACCTCAACGTTATCGAGATGGGACCGGGGATTTTTGGGATGGAGGCAGGCGCTTACTACCATTTTGGCAAGGACTTGGATCAGCTGACGCCGCACGAGATGGCGCTGCTGATCTCCATCATCCCGTCTCCGTTAGGGTACAGGATCGACAGGGACTATGTGAATCGAATGGCGATGGCATTACAGCGCAGAATCGGCTGGCTGCCGCGTACCCCCCAAACCGATATCGCGGATTCCATCGTCACCTCTGAAATGGAATCGATGCGGCGTTTTACCCAGATCAACGATCGTCTCCTTGACAGCCTGGCCGTGATTCAGGACACCTGGACATTTGATTCAATCGCGCTCAGCGACAGTTCGATCGTCGCCAGGCCGGGCACAGATGTCGTGTTTGTCGATACTTCCGGGACGGGTGAGGGTACGGCTCTGGTTGTCCTGGATTCGCTGGCAACCGCTGAACAAGATACCGCGCTGTTCACAGAGTGACAGAAGCTGCACAAAAAACATGGATCCTTCATGCCGAACGGCCGGCATTCAGGATGACAACGAAGTCGTATTATGGAATTTTATCCCTCGCTGCCAATTCTCTTTTAACGCATTGGCCGAAGGATAAATTGAACCAGTGCCGGTTTACCAGGCGTATGCCTCCGGAGCAGATCCACCGGGTCCCGGCCAGATCTCATCCAGCGTTTTCAGTTCCTCCTCGGACAGGGTCACTTCCAGCGTTTTGAGATTCTGTTCAAACTGTTCAAGGGTACGCGGTCCGGTGATCGGTGCTGTCACATCGGGCTGATGCAGCAGCCAGGCGAGAGCCACCACTGCGGGAGAATCGCCGCGATTTTCGCAAAATGTTTCCCACGCCTCCAGCTTCGGACGGAATTCCTCAATACGGCCGGTGACGCTGCCACGGTTCCGCCGGGCGCCGTCCGTTTTTTTCAACACTCCGCCAAGCAGGCCACGATCGAGAGGACTCCAGGGAATGACGCCCATCCCATACTCACGGCAGGCAGGGAGGACCTCCAACTCCAGGGAGCGGTTGTTCAGATTGTAGATGCTCTGTTCGCTGACAAGTCCGAGAAAATGACGGTGTGAGGCGGTTTCATTCGCTCTGGCGATATGCCATCCGGCAAAATTGCTGCTGCCCACGTAAAGGATCTTCCCCTCGCGCACCAATTGTTCCATCGCCTGCCAGATCTCTTCCCAAGGTGTGCTGCGATCCACATGGTGCATCTGGTAGAGGTCGATGTGATCGGTCTTCATCCGGCGCAGGCTGGCGTCGCACGCCTGACGAATGTTGTAGGCGGAGAGGCCGCGGTCGTTGACTTCGTCGCTCATATTGCCGTAGACCTTCGTGGCGAGGACAACTTTTTCACGGTTCTTCGGATTCGCGGCAAACCAGTGCCCAAGGATCTCCTCCGTCAATCCGGTCCGCGATCCACCGTAGATGTTGCCGTAGACGTTTGCAGTATCGATGAAGTTGATTCCGCTGTCCAGGGCGGTGTCCAGAATCCGGTGGCTATCCTTTTCTTCCGTGTGCACACCAAAGTTCATCGTCCCGAGGCAGAGACGGCTGACCTTCAATCCGGTTCGACCGAGATGTACAAAATCCATGAGAGCTCCAAGTAATCAGGATGGACAGGAACATCGTACCGGATGTTTCTTACACCCACGAAACGTTTGTGTGTTTCAAAAATAAAAGGAAACATTTAAATATATCATTCTCAAATCTTTCCATACAGAGATCTTTGCATTTCACTCCAGCTTTTCTGTTTTACTTGGAGCGATTTGTCAACTGGTCAAGCAGGTCCAATTGCATCTGCTGAATCTCGGCCATCCGTTCCCATTGAACATGGAGTAGATGGTCCATCTTATCGTGTAAGGCTGCGATTTCAAGTTCTGATTTCAGGTTCACCTTGAAATCCTCGTCCGCTTCCATTCTATCACGCGCTGCAGCCCGATTCTGGCTCATCATAATGATGGGTGCCTGAATGGCTGCGAGAGCAGAAAGTGCCAGGTTGAGCAGGATGTAGGGGAAGGGATCAAATGCATCGTTTCTAAAAACAAGTGAATTCAAGGCAATCCAGATCGCCAGAGCAAGAGCGAATCCGAGAACAAACGGCCATGAACCTCCTATGGCAGCCACATGGTTGGCGAGGCGCTGTCCAAAGGTGAGTCCCTGGGAAAACTGTTCTTCCAAATGTTCGGTGATGGCTACATGTTTCACCGCCTTTTGAGACACTTCTGTTTCCAGCTTGGTAAGTTCGCCACGCTCTTGTTTGAGTTGGTCAAGGACGTATGCAACGCGTTCGTCACCCAGGCAGGAACGGCAGATGATTCCCTCCATCTCTTGAATTTCTGGGTGCCGTGCAAGGATGAATTCAGTCAACGAAGGACGGATTATTGAAATTTTTGTGCATCTCGATGGTAGATGCTCGCGATGGCAAATACTGCAGCGCAACGTTCTTTGTTTTGTTGAAGGCATACCTGTCCTCGCAATTTTTCCTGATTTTTCTCTTGTAAACCTAATAATAGTGCCAAGGATGCAGATTGGGGATGCAGATAGATACAGCTTCTGCACTCCTGGGAGAGCGGGGACGGGGGCTCCGCGCGGTAATCAACAACCTCTTGATGTGTCCATTTCCCTTGTTCAAGGGTTTGAAATTCCCGAAAATGTCACTTTTCAATCAGATAAATGGGAGAACGCTTAGGGAAAGGATGAGAGGAGAAGACACCTTCCAGTGCTCCAAAGGTTAGAAGAAACAGGGTTAGACGATCCTAAGTGCTGGTAATTAAGTGAGTTTATGAAATAGGTTACACTGTAAAAAACAGGCAGCACTCCTGATTTAGAGTTTACGCGACGGGAAAGATCAGCCTTGGACCTTCGTCATGCCGTGATTCTATCTATTTTCGAACTTCACTGGGTGTTTCGTTCGATCGGATATATTCGATCAGCGCCGCATCCTGTAATTGAGTGCTGATGACATGATCGCTTGAGGGAGAAGGATGGAGGATACAAAGAAGATTACTCGCCGCTCATTCGTGGATTATCTGCTGCTGGTTACAGGTGCGGGAGTGTTGGGGACGATTGCCTATCCCGTGCTCAAGTTCATTCTCCCTCCGGCGCAGAGCGAGCCGAACAATCTGACGATGACCGTCATGGAAGCGGGAGCATTGGCCAGGGGAGAGTTCAAGATTTTCGAATTCAATCGAAAGCCGGCGATCATTATTCGAACGGGTGCCGACGCCAAAGCGCCCGAATCCTATCACGCACTTAGCGCAGTCTGTACGCATCTCCATTGCACCGTCCAATACGAAAATGCCAGTGGCCAGATCCTTTGTGCCTGCCACAACGGACGGTTCAATCTTCAGGGGCAAGTGCTTTCCGGACCTCCTCCAAGTGCCCTGACTGCTTTTCAAGTTGAGATCCAGAACGGAAAAATTGTCGTAGCGGTTCAGGGGGCATGATGGAAGAGAAACGGTCGAAATTCGTGGCGTGGTTCTACGAACGTCTTCCCATCGATGCTCTGAAGCAGTACTCGGAACACAAAACCGTACCCCGGACGAAAGACTTTCACTGGTATTTTTTCGGCGGGATCGCCCTGTTCTTTTTCATCGTTCAGATTGTCACCGGCCTGTTCCTGTTGCTCTACTACAAACCGACGGCGGAGAGCGCCTACGAAAGCGTTCATTTCATCGAGAGCGAAGTCTACTTTGGCTGGTTGATCCGCAACGTGCACGCCTGGTCGGCGAACCTGATGATCCTCGCCTCGTTTATCCACCTGTTTTCCAACTGGTTTCTCAAAGGGTACCGCAAACCCCGGGAGCTCACGTGGATCCTGGGTGTTTTGCTGCTCTTTCTCGGCATGGGATTCGGTTTTTCAGGGTACCTGTTGCCATGGAACAAACTCTCCTTTTTTGCGACGAAGGTGGGCATCGAGATCGCCGGAGTGACTCCGTTTATCGGTGATTTTCTGATGAAATTCCTGCAGGGCGGGGATGATGTGTCGGGCGCTACTCTGACACGGTTTTTTGCCATCCATGTGGCGATTTTGCCCGGTCTCACATTGCTGTTCCTCGTGCTCCATCTTTTTCTCGTCCAGTACCAGGGAATAAGCAAACCGATCGGCGACACGACGGAAAAATCGATGAAGTTCTTCCCCGATTTTGTCTACCGGGAGCTGGCCGTATGGAGCTTCTGCCTCCTTTTGCTGGCGTTTCTGGCGGTGTTCTATCCCTTCGATTCCGTGTTTATTCCGCTCGAATTACAGGAAAAGGCGTCCGCCTTCGATCCCACTCCATTAGGGATCAAACCGGAGTGGTATTTCATGTTCATGTTTCAATCGTTGAAGTACTTCCCCGGCACCATTCTGGGATTGAACGGCAAGGTGATTGCGCTTCTCAATTTTGGAGTGGCCGCATTGGCACTGTTGACAGTTCCTTTCTGGGACAGGTGGTCCAGTCGCGAGCAACACCATTGGCTGCCGAAAGCGGCTGGTGTGCTGGCAATCGTTTTTATCATCGTGTTCACCATTCTTGGCTACGTGGCTCCAGGACATTAAAGCGGAGAAAGAAGATGAGGCTGTCAAAATCGGCGATTGTTCCGCCACTGTGGCTCCTGGTGCTGTCAACAGCCATCCTGCTCTTTTTCGGCGGTCAGGTGTCTTTTGCTGCTGACGCGTGCATCACCTGCCACAAGGATTTCACTCCGGATTTAATGGATGCATTTCGTGAGGATGTCCACGCTGCAAATCAGCAGGCCTGTGTGGGGTGCCACGGAGGCAATCCGAATGCTGCTGACGACGACATGGCCGTAGCGCATGAGACCACGGATTTCACACCACCTCCATGGACGGCATCCGAGTCCGTGGAGCGCTGTGGATCTTGCCATAAAAAAGCTGTGCAAGAACTCGGAACAGGCCCGCATCGGGGAGTGATCGGGGAGCATCCTGATCCGGATCTTCCGGGCTGCACCCGCTGCCATGCGTCACATCCGATCTACAAGATCCAGGATGCCAAGTCTCCGGTGAACAGGACGGCGGTGCTTCAGACGTGCAGTGCATGCCATGCGGATCCTGAGATGATGGCGCGCCACAACCTTTCGCCACAAATCCCCAACGAATACCGGAACAGCGTCCATGGACGGGAGTTGCTGACCCGGGACAACGTTGCGGCGCCATCCTGTATCGGGTGTCATGACAATCACAGCGGTCATAACGAAAACGTTTCCTCTTTCGATGAAGCCTGTTCCCTGTGTCACCAGCGGGAAGCGAAAGCGTTTAAAACGTCGAAACATCAACGTGTCTGGGAGCTGACAAATACACCGGTCTGTATCACCTGCCATGGTAGCCATGCGATCGAGATTCCCTCCGTCGAAATGTTGGGAACTGGTCCGGGAACGATCTGCTCGAAATGCCACAATCCGGGCGACTCGCCGGATGTTTTCAGGTCTTTACTCGCGAAGATCGAGAAGGAATTCAGCCAGGGTCAGGCCCTGATTGTCGAAGCAGAAAAATCGGGGAAAAACGTCGACGCCCAAATCAAAATCCTCGAGCAGGTTCGCACCCAGCTTCAGAAAGCTCGCCAAAGCATTCACTACTTCGACCTGGACCGATTCCGCCGGGAGGTTGACAAGGGTTTGGAGCTAAGTTCGAACATCTCGACATCGGTCGAACAGCTGTTTGGCGAAAGCAGTTGCATCACATGCCATCGCAAGCTGGATCCTGAGATGGTGGCCGGGTTCAGCAACGATGTCCATGCAGACAAGAAAATATCCTGTGATGGTTGTCATGGAGGCAATCCGCTGTTGCAGGATGAGAAGGCGATGAGCAAAGAGGCAGGCTTTGTCGGAGTGCCCAAACGGCCGGCAGATATTGGACCTTTCTGTGCGCGTTGCCATTCAAAACCGGAAACCATGAACGCCTTCGTACCGGGAATCGCGACGGATCAACTCTCACAGTATGCGCTGAGTGGCCACGGCCAGGCTCTATCCAGGAATCCCTTCGACAAGAACGTGGCAACCTGTGCCAGTTGTCACGGCGTCCATTCGATACGAACGATCGACGATCCCTTGTCTCCCGTGTATGCAGTCAATGTCCCTGGAACATGCAACACATGTCATGGCAATCGCGCCCTGATGAATTCCTACGGGATTCAGACAAATCCCTATGAAGATTATCGCGGCAGTGTGCATGGGAAAGCGTTGTTGGAACAGGGTGATGTTTCCGCTCCGGCCTGCAACGATTGCCATGGAAATCATGGTGCAATGCCACCCGAGGTGGATAACATCGCCAACGTCTGTGGCCAGTGTCACCTGATCAATGCCAACCTTTTCAAACTTTCGATCCATCGAGGCATCTTTGAATTGCGTGGCATGGAACAATGCAGCAGCTGTCATGGACATCACGCCATCAATCCTCCTACGGACGCGATGCTTTCCACAATGCCGGGGAGTTTCTGTGCAAAATGCCATGACCCGGGCAGCGCTCCGGACCAGGTGCGTGAAATGTTCACGAACCTCGACGCAAAAAGCCTTGGGGCGCGAAATAAACTTCGCCTCGCAGAATCCTACCTGGTCAATGTGGATGATGGATTCTTCAAGCTGGACAAGGCGAAATCGGAAATCACCAAGATGCGCGTCCTGGTGCACCTGTTTGACCTTGACACGCTGAAGGTTGCAGACAAGAATACCCTGGCCACCCTTCAGGGGGTGGAGGACATCGGAGATAAGGGTATCGAAAATGCCATGTTTCGACGGAAAGGATTCCTGCTTGCGTTGGGTCTCTTTGCGCTCTTCCTGGCAATCGTGATTCTGAAAATCAGGGAACTTGACAAGCAACGGAAACTCGAGTCCCAATAATCCCATCGTCGGTCAATGGATCGGCAGGACCGCAGATTGTGCCGCTCGGCAAGCGTGGAGCATGCTGGCGATTGAATGTTTTCGCGTGGGAAAGACAAAGCTTGATCTCGTGTTCGATCCTGGAAGCTGTTGCTGTTCACATTGGATTGGAAACGGGGTACGGAGTACGCAGATACAGGTGAGACGGCCGAAGGAATGCCGTCGCGAGATATCGCAGGAACGTGGGGGCAGAAAGGAGCAAAGATGAACGAGGAAAAATTCTGGTATGGTTATGGACGAATGATGAAGCTGCTGGAAGCGCTCGGTCTGGTCCTCCTCGTCTTCGGACCCATCGCAGGTATTGTGCTGCTTTTCATGCAAGATATGGGCGTGCGTTTTGTTGGAGTGTTTCTGATTGTAATGAGCGCTTTCCTCTCGCTGTATCACTTCAGTTTCGCCTATGTGATGCATGCGCTGCGACAGGCGTGCAAGGGCAGAATGGAACCGGAGCCGGAGCCGGAGCAGAAATAACCGGACAATCCAGGGTTGAAGGATACATCTCTTCCAATGGGGTTGTGGAACATCGTCAGAGGCGGAACTGATCCACTCAGGTGGCGCAACCTGTCGAAAGTGCTTTTTTTAAACTTATCAAGAGTGTCATCAGGCGATGGTCCGGTCGAGTGCCATTGCCTGACAGAAACAGTATGAGTCACACAGATGCATGCAGTGAATGCACTGTCTTCTCAAAACGAAGTATCGATGCGGTGCAGCGAGTCGTGCGGTATTTGTGTGAATCGGAATTGCATGCCATTTCCCTTTCACGATGTTCCCAAGCTCCTTCCGGAATAGTTCCATGATCCGTTTTCATATGGGATCGCTTTGCCAGTTGTCATAAACACCGGACGATGTGGGATTGTTACATTGGATGGAGCTCAATGACGATGTTTCTTCAAATCATCTTTTTCTTTCATTCAGCAACAAACGGAGCACGCAATGCGTATCGACCTCAACGTTTCTGTCTTGAAATCCTTGATTATTATGGGATTTGTCATCGAAGTTCGCAATCCGTACACCGGTGGTCATCTGTAGAGGGTGTCGCGCTGCCACGATCGAAAGGAGATGGCGATACAGTTTTTACCCGGTTTGTATGGCGGAGGGGAGGATCCACGACCGCGGCGAGAGGTGAGCGATGGAGCACACCCATCAGCATGGAAAACTGCGAGAGATGCGGTACGAGCCGGATTTGGACTTGATCCAAGAAATCGTTCAGCAGGCTCCCAAGTCAATCACCCTTCCCGAGTCTGCACAGGAACCGCAGGAAATGAGTAATTCAACGACACCGAGAGCAGGAATGGCTCTTGCATCAGGGGTGCCTGTGAGGTTTATTTATGCGGTTCCAGAAGCGGGATAGTTTTTACGTATTCCCCGGTAGCTCAATTGGCAGAGCGGGTGGCTGTTAACCACTAGGTTGGGGGTTCAAGTCCCTCCCGGGGAGCATGTTTACGGTTTATGCTATTTATAGTCCATCGATTGATCGTCTCTACATCGGACAAACCGGAGATTTTAAGAACCGCCTTCGCGCACATCGCGAGGGCGGTTCAGGTTTCACGTCGAGGGCAACGGATTGGATCGTCGTGTATACAGAACGGTATGCGACTCGACAGGAAGCGATTCGTCGAGAACGGCAATTGAAGTCGTTCCGAGGTCGTGAATTCTTAAGGAAGCGCCTTAAGTAGGCTGTTATCCGCCAGCTGGCGGATGGGGGTTCAAGTCCCTCCCGGGGAGCATAAAGCCAGGCAGAGACGCCTGGCTTTTTCGTTGGTGGGACGATGCACTCGTTATACGTCCTGTATTCCAAGACGCTGGACAAATACTATCGGTTTTGAGGTCTATTTAGAAATTCCAGACGGCCGGAAAATGACCTGCGGAACCTCAGAGTCCCTTTCCTCTCTCTTTCTGTCCCACTCAATGGTCAATAGCTGAATTGCGTCACAAATTGAAAAATGAAGGTTGTTTCCTATCCGTACTTAGGTGCATATTACGCGGTTGCCTGTCTGAATAGTATCCTACAAAAGGTCACGATTGTTCTTTCCTTATCTTGGATTCGTACCCTGGCACAATAAAACAATATTCGTTGATCCCTTAAAAATGTCACATCTTCCGATATGTATCGATGAAAAGGAGGGGAAATCCGGACTCGGAGGGAGCAGATCAAGCGAAAAATGCTGCAGGAAAGAAAACGGCAAAACTTGAGATCAAGAGGACATCGTGATTATACTATCAACACCACAGCCACCCATGGCGAACTTTCCAGAATGGTCTGAAGATGTACAATGGAACATCAAAAATGAATTGTGACGGGCGTACTTGAATAGGATTATGAAATTGGTGAGCTGGCACTGGAAAATCCCAGTTTCTTATCCCATGTGCTTGTTATTTACGTGAAATCCATTGAATGTCGCTGGGCGCTGGAGGGTATGGACCTGTCGCTTGCAGAGATTGTTAACTTCATGATTATATCTTGAATAGTGTAAGAAAACGAGGATTCATCAACAGTAATAAAAATTTCCTGACCCTCAGGAAATTTTAACTTGGAGGATCCCACTATTCCCAAGAATAACAGACATAGAGTTGCGATAACCGGGTTAGGGGTTGTGTCACCGATAGGTATCGGCCGTGATAATTTCTGGCAAGGCCTGGTTTCCGGCAAAAACGGTGTTGGACTAATTACGCATTTCGACCATACGGATTTCACGTCTCACCTTGCTGCGGAGGTTGGTGACTTTGATCCGGAAGTATGGATCGACAAGAAAACCTCGCGTAGAATGGACCGGTTTGCTCAATTCGCTGTCGCTGCCGCTACCATGGCAATGGAAGATTCTGAACTGGCCTCGTACAATTTCGACAAAGAGAGGACCGGTGTGATCATTGGATCGGGAATAGGGGGCTCACAGACTATAGGCGAGGGATCCGTCGGATTGTATGAAAACGGACCAAAAGCATTGACCCCGTTTTTCGTGCCAAAATTGCTGATAAACATGGCCGCAAGTATGGTTTCCATCCGTTTCGGATTAAAGGGACCCATTTCTGCATTATCTGTGGCATGTTCCACCGGCGCCAATGCCATTGGCGATGCCTTCAGGATTATCCAGCGGGGTGACGCAGATATTATGCTTGCCGGCAGTTCGGAGGCGGCGATCACTCCCCTTGCCTTTGGCGGGTTCTGCGCTACTCGATCCATGACCACCAGTACGAATCCGGATAATGGCTGCCGTCCTTTTGACAAGGAGCGGGATGGTTTTGTCATGGGTGAAGGGGCAGGTATTATTATCCTTGAAAATATGGAACATGCCTTAAAACGAAACGCTCCCGTTTATGCAGAGCTCACAGGTTATGGAAATACTGCGGAAGCTTATCATTACACTGCACCGGACCCCACCGGTCAGGGAATGATCCGATGTATGAAGCGATCTCTGGATGACGCCGGAATCGAGTCCGATCAAGTTGATTATATCAACGCACATGGCACATCTACTGTTTTAAACGATAAGACAGAGTCTTTCGCCATAGCCCAGCTTTTCGGTGAACACGCCCAAAAGCTGAAAATCAATTCCATTAAATCCATGATCGGACATTTATTGGCAGCAGCTGGTTCGGTTGAGTTTATTTCAACAATTCTCAGTATCAAAAACGGGATGATTCCACCCACAATTCATTTTCGTACCCGGGATCCCGAATGCCCCCTCGACTATGTTACCGGTAAGGCAGTAGTATCAGAAGTGGACGTAGCATTGTCTAATTCGTTCGGTTTCGGAGGTGGTAACGTTTCCCTCATCGCTCAAAAATATCGAGAATCAGATGACTATTCCTGAATTGAAATTAGAAAAACTTACGGCAAGTATTCCCATTGTCCAGGGCGGCATGGGTGTCAGAGTATCGATGGCTCCGCTTGCAGCAGCAGTGGCTAATGAAGGCGGGATAGGCACCATTTCCTGTCTTGGACTTGGCGGATTGGATGCCTCCAAGGATCTATTCGAAAAAATTTCTCTGGAAGCCCTCGAAGCTGAAATCCATAAAGCGTTCAGCATGATAACCAATGGTCATCTTGCAGTAAATATCATGGGCGTCATCAGTAATGCCTACGACATGGTCAAAACATCCGTTATCGCCGGGATTAAAATCATTGTTTTTGGCGCCGGCCTTCCAATGAAGCTTCCCACCGTTGTTGAAGATCCTGAAGTAAACCTCGTACCGATAGTCAGCTCGGCCAGAGTTACCGAGCTCATTCTGCGTGGATGGGATCGTCGCCACGGCATCACCGCTGACGCACTTGTTCTTGAAGGTCCCCTGGCGGGTGGGCACTTGGGATTCTCATTTGAACAACTCAAGAATCTTGATGATTTTCGGGTTGAAAAGATTCTTGGGGAAGTTCTTGAGGAGATCAAACCCTTCGAAGATAAATATGGCCGAAAAATCCCTGTCATTGCCGCCGGTGGAATCTACACAGGTTCAGATATTGGACGAATGCTCAACCTGGGCGCCTCAGGGGTTCAGATGGGAACTCGTTTTGTCTGTACTGAGGAATGTGGCGTTTCCGATGAGTTTAAGAAGGCCTATCTGGATGCTAAAAAAGAAGATATCGTGATCGTTGAAAGTCCGGTAGGAATGCCGGGCCGAGCCATCAGAAACAAATTTATCAAAGCTCTTGAAAACGGCGAAAAGATGAAGTTTAAATGTCCCTACAGATGCCTTACCGCCTGTCAGATCGCCAAGGCCAGATACTGCATCGCGGAAGTCCTGTTGAACTCCTATTTCGGTGATGTTGATCATGGATTGATCTTTTGCGGAGCTAACGCCTGGCGAGTCAACAAAATTGTCAGTGTGAAAGACCTGATAAACGAACTCCTTGAAGAATTGAAGGAATACCAGCCAGAATATCATCATGCGGAATCGAAGTGATGTCATGATGGCGGTCTGCCGTCAAGGGAATTTGCACGATTCAGCTGTTTTTTTAGTGTGGTTTTGGGACGCGGAATCCTGCTGGCATGGCAGACGACTCTCTGTTTTTCCAGGTTTAATGAGGTTCCTGACGGTCAGGGAATTCAGATAGAGTCAGCTTACTATGTAGTGAAGAAGCCTGACAATCATTCTAGGCACAAACCGCTCTTCTATTCGCTTCGCAGCGCGTCTGTCGGATTTGACCGTACCACACGTAGCGAAAGCGCGCTCACCAACCCCAGTGCCAACATCACCGAGCCGAGTCCGATGGAGAGGCCCAACACATGACGGGTTGAACTCGATCTGCCGGAAATCATCGAATTGAAAAAGGAAATCCTGAAGGAACGGCTCGATTACGAAATGATCGGCGCTTCTGTTGTGGATCACTCCTGGATTGACAGGGTGAATCCCGAGGGGAAGAAAAAAGCTATCCTGTTAGCCGAAGGCCTTCTGATGTACCTCCCGAAACCCGAGGTTATCTCCCTCTTCAGGGCCATCTCCGATAAATTCCGTGATTCGCGGTTTGCCTTCGAGGTGGGGACCGAGAAATACACGAAGGGCATCTGGAAAAAGATCATCGTCATGAAGATAAAGAGGGAACTCGGTCTCGACGCGGGAATGTCCTACAACTTCGGCGTCCGCAGCGCACGCGAGATTGAATCCTACGGGGAAGGCCTTAAGGTCATCGATGAATGGTCCTACGTGGAGGACCCTGACGTCCGTCCGAAGATCCTGAAATATCTGGGTCTTTCCAGGACGCAGTGGACTGTGACGGTGGGAGTGAACGAATAGGTTTTCCTTTTTTCATCGCA
>JAZDLX010000126.1:0-5340 GCA_043801585.1 bacterium
GGCGAATAACGCGTTAGCAGCGGTCATTCTATCATGCAACTTATAGTCTTCATTGATTTTACCAACTTTGTTCAGGCCAAACCACACCTTTTCATCATCCGGTACAGGTTGCTTCGGTTGATCCCTGTTTCACGTGCTGCCTCTGCAACATTGCCCTGATGACGTTCAAGAAGATGTTTAAGAAATGCCGTTTCTACGGCGCGACCAGCCGCTTCCTCGGCTTCCTTTCTTAGCCCGTTCATCTCTTCCCACAACTCTGGAATGGAAAGCGGTTCGACCGATTCTGATTTCACGGCGGGAGCAACCGCAGTCTTCCTGGTGGACGCAGCCGATCTGGATGCGGACAGATGTGGATTCAAGCTGTCGACATCGATGACATCGTGGGCGGTCATGATTGCCGCACTGGCGACGACGTAACGCAGTTCACGGATATTGCCCGGCCAGGAATAGGACTGGCATACCTCAACCGCCTCCCGAGTGAACTGTTTTGGGGGGACTTTCATCTCATGGCCTGCGAGTGACAGAAAATGATTGATGAGAAATGGGATGTCACTCTTGCGATCCCTGAGCGGTGGAACATGGACGGACAATGTTTCGAGCCGATGGAACAGGTCCGTTCGAAAATCACCCGTTTTCATGACCGCGTGAAGATCTCGATTCGTCGCGGCGATGACCCTCACTCCGGTCGCCACAGGTTGCACACCGGCGACCCGTTCGAATTCCCGCAATTCGAGAACCCTCAGCAACCGGCCCTGAGTTGCAAGGTCCAGTTCCCCGATCTCATCGAAGAAAACGACACCATCGGCAGCCGCTTCGATTTTCCCCGGCTTTCGTTTCTGCACCCCCGTGGACGAACCTGTCACCTGGCCGAAAAGTTCGATCTCGAGTCTGTCAGGTGGTATCGCAGCACAGTTGACTGTGACGAAAGGACGGTCCGCCCGGTCGGATCGGAGGTGAATCTGTCTTGCGACAAGCTCTTTTCCCGTTCCACTCTCTCCGGTGATCAGAACGGTCTGGGGACTGTTTGCAAACAAGTCGATTTTCTGATTGAGGGTTTGCATCGGCGGACTCGTTCCGACGATGCGGATGTAATCTCTGTGCTGCTCCTGCGCAAGTGTACGAGCTCGTTCTCGGACTCGTTTGCCGGCAATCGCCTTCTGCAACAGCAGGACAAGCTCGTTGGTATGGGCACGTTTCGAGATGTAGCTGAGGGCGCCGCGGCGCATCGCTTCGACGGCGGCGTCCACGGACTCATGACCGGTGATCATGATTACCGGCAGGTTTTCATCCTCGCTGAGCATTCTGACGAGCACATCGAGGCCGCTTTCGCTCGGTCCGATCATCATGTCGAGCAGAACCGCCGCAGGAGACTGTTCGCGCACCACCCTTAGGCCTTCAGCGCCCGTATGGACACTGACACAGGTGAATTCACTCTGAAGTACGAATTCGAGATCCTGGCTGAACGCGTGGTCATCATCGACGATGAGAATCAGCGGCTTCAAGGTTCACCCGGCTTTCGTTAGTCATGATCATGACCCCCGGGGTTGCAGGCATTAATCCAGAATGTCCGCTCATTCCCGACTGCGAATAAAACCGAAGGTCGTACAGCATCCTCAGGAGCGAAGTGTGGGTCTGGATGAACGATCCTGCACACCGGTATCAGAATCCCGCCAATATACAGAAATTCCATTTAACACCACAGTCGTTTCCACCCGTCAAGCTTTCGGACAGGAGGGGAATCCTGGTAGGAGATGCAATCACCATGAGACTATTATTACCCATAACCTAATTTATCGTGTGAGCGAGGCGCCGATGTCCCGTCGTACACGCATTTTCATGATCTCTCTCCTGATCCTTGCCGTTCTGGCATTCCTGATCAGTCGAGTTCACCTGGGATCAAGTGAGGTCACCCTGGCCATTGGGGACGCTCCCATCCCGCAACCTGTCATGGCCACTGACGGTTGGAGCGCGCTGCAGAACCTTGATTTTGCCATGGCCCGTACTCTTGGCGGCCAAGACCTGCCCGGAAAGCTGGTTGACGCAGCGGAAGCATTGAGTTGTTCCCGTTTTGCAAAAGCGGATCAGCTCGCCTCTCCACTGGTCCATTCCACCAACACCAGAATCCGCAATACGGCTCGTGACATCGTGATCAATGCTCGACTCGCGCTGAGGGATTTTGCCGGAGCGCTGGTGGTGATGCCGCCTTACGAAGATCTGACCGGCGAGAATGTGACGAACACCGCCGATTCGACCAACCGGCTGCTGATCGAAGCGTGGTCCCAAGCCCCCGGGGAACAGTGGAGTGTACCGGACACCGCAGTGACACTGGCCATCAAGCGAAACCTTATCGGGCCTGCCTCCGTGTCCGTCCGAATCAACGGAGTCCCTGTTTTGTTCGCCGTCGACACGGGTGCGGATTTTTCGGTCATCACCGACGAACTTGCTGAACGACTGGGCATCCAGCCCGCAACGGAGGAGACCGGCACATCCGAGACAGCCACCTCGAAGCTTGTTTCCGTGGGTGCGGCTGTGATCGATTTTGTTGATGTCGGCAGTATCGAAATTAAAAACCACAGATGTTATATCATCGACCAGGACGACCTGCGGTTCAAACTGGGACCGATCACCCTGCTGAAAATCGAGGGCATTCTCGGGTGGAATTTCCTTCAGCACCTGCGAACGACATTTGACTTCGAACATGACCGTGTCATCTTCGAGAAGCCTGCCGCTGCGCTCGCGGATGACGGACGCACGTTTTTCTGGACCGGGGTGTCGCAGCCGTTGATCCGCCTCTATGCGGACAACGGCACTCCCCTGCTGCTGTTCCTCGACACCGGAGCAAACAGCACAAACCTGTATAAAACCGTCTACCAGAAGTTGATCCTTGAAATTGCCGACTCAAAGGAAATGATGGTCGGAGGCGCCGGTGGTTTCGAGCGGCAATCGCGAGATTTGGTGAGAAACGTGCTATTCTACTGCGGTGGAGTGGAGTTGCGTTTCAAGGAGATCACGGTATCAACGCCGATCCAGGAACTCCAATCGTTCGCAAGGGTGGATGGTGTGGCCGGATTTGACATTGCTGGAGGAGGAGCGATGGTCCTTGATCCGACGGCCGGGGAATTCCAGCTCATCCCTCCCACTGAAGCAAAATGATGGCTGAATTCAGGGCGCAGTCATCTCGACGGCCGGTGGATCCATCCAGGATGGATGCTGCATCGGTGGACCCCCGAAAGCTGCGGGTCCGATCAGGTGCAGCCAGAGTGTGATGATGACCGCACCGATCAGGTTCAGAATCAAGCCAACCTTGGCCATGTCGGCGATCCGCAACCGTCCCGTTCCGAAAATGATCGCGTTGGGCGGAGTCGCCACGGGCATCATGAAGGCACACGATGCGCTGATGGTTGCGGGAATCATCAGGTAGAACGGGTTACGCCCAAGCGCCTGAGCAACCGAAGCAAGGATCGGAAGCACCATCTGGGTTGTCGCTGTATTCGAGGTCAACTCGGTAGTGAACGTCATCAGTACGGAGATGCCTGCGGTCATCATGATCGGAGGAAGGGAAGAAAGACTCTGCAACTTCTCTCCGATCATGGCGGACAGTCCGCTCTGACTGATCGCTCCAGCCAACGCAAAACCGCCGCCGAAGAGCAACACGATCCCCCACGGCAATTTTTTCGCAGTTGGCCAATCCATCAACGCCTCGCCGCGTTGACGTGAGGGTATTACGAACAGCAGCGAGGAGACGAGGATAGCGACGGTTCCGTCCCCAATGTAGCCGGGTTTCGGCAACAGGTGCGCCCACCCCTTGATTGAGACGGGTCCAATGCCGATGGATTCCCGTGTCACCCAGAGAACGGCAAGGATGAGAAAGACTACAAGAACCCCTTTTTCTTCGTGCGACATCCGCCCCATTTCTTTCAGCTCCCCGCGAAAGATCTCACGCTCCCCCGCACCCTTTACTCCTCGCGCGTACATGCGATAGAGGAGCAGGGAGGCCGCAACGAAAAGCAGGATACTGATGGGAAGCGCAAATTCCATCCACTGGAGAAAGGTGATCTCGGGTCCCCTGGGGAAGCTCATCGGAAACAGGCTTGCAAACACAAGATTCGGGGGAGTGCCGACGAGGGTGGCGATGCCTCCGATGGATGCCGAATAGGCGATGCCCAGCAGCAGTCCGATGGAATAGCGCCGCATCATGGCACTATCCACCATTGCGTCGTAACGCACCAGCACCGCCATGGCGATGGGAATCATCATCATGGTTGCGGCGGTGTTGCTGATCCACATGGAGAGCAACGCCGTGGCCGCCATGAATCCGATCATCGTCCTCGCCGGACCCGCTCCAGCCAAAAGCAGCACACGCAGGGCGATTCGACGGTGCAGGTTCCACTTCTCCATCGCCAGAGCGACGATAAAACCACCGATGAAGAGAAAAACGACGTCGTTGGTGTACAGGCCTGCGACCTTTCCGGCCGGCAGGACACCAAGAACGGGGAAAAACACAAGAGGAAGGAGCGAAGTAACCGCCAGCGGCACCGCCTCGGTCAACCACCAGACACCCATCCAGATTGCCACACCGGCAGTGGTGGAAGCGGCGGGCGCCTGCGGATCGACGGGCATCAGAATCCAGGTCAGTGCGGCGAACGCAGGACCGAGAGCGAGTTTCAGTCCACCGACAGGAAATCCACGCTTTGCCATCTGAACCCCCCGAAGAGTTTTCCGACACAAAACCTACTTATCAGAAAGGTCTCTATCGACCCGGAGTCGCTTCGATAAGAAAAAAGATTCCAAAACGTCTCCGCTCGAGATTCAGGATGTTCAGACCCGCCTCACGAACGAGAGCAGCATGATCGCGATGAGAATGACAGGCAAGTTTTTCGGTGTGGTATTCTTCCCGCCGCTCGATCCAGCGATCAATCCAGCCGACTGTGCTTGGACCGTGTTCGATCACCAGGATTCTCCCTTCCGGCCGGCAGACCCGTGCCATTTCACGGAGGGCCGTGACCGGGTCTGGAGTGGTGCAGAGGGTCTGAGAAGAGACGACGGTGGCAAACGAATGGTCGGCAAAGGGCAGTTTCTGGGTGTCTGCAAGGTAAAAACGAACGTGTGGCATTCCGAGTCGAGCGGCCTTCCTGCGGGTAATTTCCAACATTCCCTCGGAGAGGTCCGTCATGGTGATGTCCTGCAAACGACGAAACGCCCTGAGTGTCTTCCCGCTCCCCGCTCCCACCTCCAGCAGGGGTTCCCGGATCTCGCGGAAGAGTCTGCTGCGCAGCCGGGGAATCGCCGCAAGCCAGTCCACACTGCCCTCGAACAGGTCATAGACCGGGGCAAAACGGT
>JAZDLX010000156.1:0-5632 GCA_043801585.1 bacterium
CACCATTTTCGCTCCCCGATGCTATGTCATCGACCATGAGCACGGGATTCAGGGCAGCGACTTGATTCACAACCAGAAGTCCAGTTTGAAGGAAGTACACATTGGCCGTGACTGCTACTTCGGCACCGGCGCCATTGTCCTCGGTGGCGTGTCGATTGGGGATGGGGCGATCATCGGTGCAGGTTCAGTAGTCACCCGGGATGTACCCGCTGGCGAAATTTGGGTGGGGAATCCTGCAAAATTCGTCAGGAACAGGATGTAAGGAAGCATGAAAATGACGGCATTGCAGAAAAGGATGGAAGTTCTTTTCGACCGGCTGTGGCCGATCCATCGCAGCATCCTTGGATCCGGTTATCGCCAGTCGCTCGACATCCTCTCTGAAATGGTTCCCTTCGAGCGTCTTCGCTTTGCCACCGGAACCGAGGTCCTCGATTGGACAATCCCGCGCGAATGGATTGTCCGTGAAGCCTATGTCATCGATCCTCAGGGACGCCGCCGCTGGGATGTGAAGGAAAACAACCTTCATCTCGTCGGGTACTCGGCTCCATTCCGTGGTACGGTCAGCAGGGAGCAGCTGGAGGAACATCTGCACAGCATCCCGGAGCAACCTGAGGCCATTCCCTATATCACCTCCTACTACCAGGAACGCTGGGGATTCTGCCTGACACACGCCGAGCGGATGCAGTTATCCGAGGGAGAATACCAGGTTGTCGTGGACACCGAACTGGTCCCTGGTTTTCTTGAGGTCGGCGAGGCGGTACTCCCCGGCGAGAGTGATGAGGAGATTCTCATTACCAGTTACCTCTGCCACCCGTCGATGGCGAACAACGAGCTCTCCGGTCCCCTGACCTTAGCGTTTCTCTACGAAAAACTGGCAGCTTTGGAAAAACGGCGATACACCTATCGATTCATGGTATGCCCTGAGACGATTGGTTCCATCGCTTATTTGAGTGAACGCGGCGAGCATCTGCGCCGGACTCTGCACGCCGGGTATGTGCTGACCGTAATCGGCGATCGTGGCCCGTTCACCTACAAACGCTCCTGGCTGGGGTCATCCGCCGCGGATCAGGCGGCGGAACTGGTGCTTGCAGAATATGGAAATCACACCGTAATGGATTACTTCCCGAACGGCAGCGATGAGCGCCAGTTCAACTCGCCGGGCTACCGCCTGCCTTTCGGTTCCCTGATGAGGACCGTCTACGCTCACTCGCTTGAATACCATACCTCATTGGACAACAAGGATTACATCAGCTTCGAGTCTCTGGAAGAATCGGTCAATCTCTGTTATGACGTTGCTATGGCTCATGAGGTGAACAGGTCCTGGGTGGGCACGGTTCAGAACGGTGAGCCGTTCCTCAGCAAGTACGGCGTCTATCCCACTCAGCATTCCTTGAAGAAAATCGAGGACTGGAAAATGGCCTTGCTCTGGTTGCTGAACCAGTCGGACGGCACTCAGGATCTCTTCGCCATTTCACAGCGGAGCGGCCTTTCCATCACGCTGCTGCATGATAACGCACTGATCCTGGAAAAAGTTGGATTGCTGAATAGGCAGGATGAACAGTCGGCGACAGTTTCTTTGGCTCCGATGGGAGGCGGGAAATGAGACGGCCAAAACTGTTTCTGGCGGGTCATCGGAAAAGCGGAACTACCCTGCTGCTGGGATTGCTCGATGGGCATCCCGAATTATGCGTCTATCCGCAGGATCCGCACACCCTTTACGCCTATTTCCCGCAATTCGTTCGTGAGGGCATCCCGCGCGAGGATCGACTGGCGCGCCTGGACAGGGTGATCTTTGACCAGTTGAAGCTGAAATGGTCCGCTCAGGGTTGGCTTGACCGTCTCGACATCGAGGGGATGCGCAGCCGTTTCCATCAGTTGATCGAAGGGAAGGACCTGGGTGACATCGGGGAGGTGCTGGAGGCGCAGGTTCGTGCATTTGCTCATGTCGCGGGACAGGACGATGCGCGTCGAGCGTGGGATGTGGTGAAGGAAACAAGCATCGAGATCTACGCCAACGAACTGATGAACGCGTTCCCGGGAAGCCGTTTTATCCATCTCGTCCGCGATCCTCGTGACAATTACGCCGCGTTGAAAGCGGGCTTGGAGAAGTATTACAGCCGGTACAGCGATGAAGCGAACACCATTCTCGCGAGCATGATCCATCGCTGCGGCCTCGGGATGAAACTCGCTTCGATGAACCGTGAACGGCTGGGTGAATCGAGTTATCTGATCCTGAGACATGAGGATGTCACGTCCGATCCAGAAACGGAAATGAAACGAATCGCCGAATTCGCAGGCATTGATTATCTACCCGGAATGCTGATCCCAACAGTGCTCGGTCACTCCACACGAGGGAACAACTTCGAGAAAATGGACATGAGTAAGGTTCGATCGGTGAATGTTGGACGCTGGCGTGAACGGATAACGGCGGACGAGGAGAAAATCCTCGAATTCCATTTTACGGATCTGATGAAGCAGTACGGTTATGAGTGTGAGTACACGGCCCGGGAGCAGATGGACGCCGCTTCCGAATTCTACAAGTGGTCGAACTACCGCTATTTCTATTTCGACCACTTTGCCCAGCCGGTACGGTCGCTGGCTGTCGAAGAGAAGTGAGATACTGACGACCTCTAGAGGAAAGACGATGGCAACAGCTCAACGACATCTCACGACGGATATCCGTTCGCTGGAACAGTACTGTCGTGACCGAGAACTGGTGACACCGGAGATACACAAGGTCAACGATTTCTACGGTCATGCAACCCAGATCAAGCGATACCTCGGCTTGCCGAATCCGTATCCGCTGAAAGCGATGGTCGCTCATTCGCCGATGCAGATAGACTATATCTGGCCGCTGGAGGCGAACAGCCCGTTCAATCTGATGCTGACCACGCATGAGCATTACGCACAGCTATTCAGTCAGAATACGGGCAAAAAGGCCATCGCCATTGGGTCGCCATTGCTTTATACCGCTGGATTCCATCATGAGCTCCCGCTCCCGGTGGAGCGGACGCTGACAGCATTTCCGCTTCACTCAACGAAACAGTACGATTATCTCTATTCCATCGACGCCTTTCTGGATCATCTCCAGGGTTGTGAAACGAGATTTGACAGCATTCGCGTTTGTCTCTACTGGAAGGATGTGCTGCGTGGAGACGCCCTGAAGTATTCAGAACGGGGCTATGAGGTCGTTTCCGCCGGACATATGTTCGATCTGGAATTCCTTCCGAATCTTTTGAAGATAATCGCTGATAGCACCGAAACCGTGTCGATGTTCCCCGGTTCGAATGTCCACTTCGCCGCGTTGCTCGACCGTCCAACCTGGCTGTATGAGTTGCCTTACGAACAGAAGAGCTCGGACGGGAACTATGCGAAGATGAGGGCGGAAAAGGATTCGTCGCCTAATGAGATTCTCGAGACCACTCGCAGGCTGTATGCGCAATCGGATAGGGCGATCACCGACAGTCAACGGGAACATTCGCAGAGAGTGATGGGGGTTCGACACCGGAAAAGCAGAGAGCAAATGAGGGATATCCTGATGGATGCAGAACGTGATCATGCCGCACGATCAGGGATTGAGATGGATCAACGCATCGTTGCCTCCGGGATGGGAGAAACGTCGAAGAGGGTCGAGCATACGTATTTTGAGATGATCCGAAACGCGATGACCGCGATCCAAAAACAGCAGCCCGCTCAAGCGCTCGAACTGATCAACAACGCTCTTGACGGTGGGACACGCCTCAAGGGGATGCACCTGATTAAGGCGTTGGCACTGGCGGGGATTGGAGAGTACCAGCAGTCACGATCTGCAGTGGATCAGGAGTTAAAGCAGTACCCCGACAATGAGGATGCCAGGCTGTTCCTCAATCGCCTCGATGAAATGAAATTGCCGACATCCAATTCCGCCGCCATGCAATCCTCGCGAGTAACCTTGGCGGAAGCGCGTGTAGTCGCAGAAAAGGGTGAACTGGAGCAGGCTCTTCATCTCGTCAGTGAATTGAAAGCCCGGCGTGTACAGGAGCAAGGGATTGATGAGTTGCGGGGAGATCTCTTCCTTGCACTCGGACAGAAGGATGCCGCTCGGGAATCCTTCCGGGAGGAATTGCGCTTGTTTCCCGGCAATACATCCTCTGCAGAGAAACTTAACCGAATGCTGGGGAATGGTTCAGGTCGCATGGTTGAAGCCAGCATGGGGGATTCATCCTTTCGGGAAGTGTACCGTGCCGTCCGGCCTTATACGATGCTCAGCGAGGCGAGGCTCCATTCGCTTTACACGAATGCCCGGCGTATCTGTGAGGACAACATATCCGGGAACTTCGTTGAATGCGGGGTTGCAGGTGGCGGTGCTACGGCGCTGCTTGCGTGGGTAGCAAAGAAATTCAGTACCGTTCCACGTTGGGTATACGCCTTCGACAGCTATGAGGGGATGCCCGCGCCGGGTGACTTCGATACGCATCAGGGGCAAAAGGCCCAGGATTCCGGGTGGGGGGAAGGCACTTGCGCCGCGCCAATCGACAGCGTCCGTGAAATCAGCAGAAAACTTGGCGTCGATGACCTTGTCAAACCTGTGAAGGGGTACTTCGAGCAGACGCTTCCGGAATGGCAGAATCGTGTCGGGATGATCGCCCTGCTGCACGCCGATGGGGATTGGTACGGCAGTACGAAGAGCATCTTCGACTCTCTGTACGAGCGAATCTCGGATGATGGAATCGTTCAGGTGGACGATTACGGCCATTGGGAGGGTGCCAGAAAGGCCGTTGACGAGTTCTTCTCGAATCGCAACGCTATCCCCGAGGTGCACAAGATCGATTACACCGGCGTCTGGTTTGTCAAGCCGGAACGGTATGCGGTCAATCCACGCATCGATGCCGCCCTGGTGGAGGACTTCCGCCGGGATGATCCCGCCTCCCGGGGCATCATCAGCCAGATGTCCCGGAACGAGCGATTCCAGCTCTACAGCGCTGCACGGACGCAGATCAAACCTCGAAAAGGCGTGCTTCGTTATATCGAGATCGGCTCCTGGGAGGGTGCTTCGCTCCGGCTGATCCACGCGGCAATGAAAACCTTCAACGTGCCGTTGCAGGGCCTTGCCATTGATTTTCAACTCAAGCCGCAGCTTCAGCAATTCCTCGATCAAACCCGGGGCGAGGTGCATTTTCTCGCGGGGAGATCGGAAGATGTTGCTCCTCACCTCGCTGAACTGTTCAAAAAGGATGGCCACCGCCCGCCGTTCATATTTATCGATGGGGACCATTCCTACGAAGGGGTGCGCCGAGATCTGCTCAATTATTGGCCACTACTCGACGTCGGCGGAATTCTCGTGGTGCACGATTATCTGCCGCCGCTCGATGAATGTAACCGCGAAGCAATCCTGTTCCATCATGCGGGGAATGAGCCGGGCATTCGGCGAGCGGTCGATGAAGTGATCCGAGACCGTTTCGGTGGGAAGGAAGTTGAAATTCCGCTGTTGAATCCCGACGATCCGACTCAGACGCAGGCACATCTTCCGATTATTCCCGGACTTTACTCGAGTCTTAAAGCGTTTCGAAAAACCGGAGAATGACTGCGCTGAGAGGTCAGCAGACGGGCGGCATGGAAAGTCGTTCTGAGACGTACCCCGTGCAACCCGATG
>JAZDLX010000028.1:0-9282 GCA_043801585.1 bacterium
AGCAGATCCGCGAGATGGACGTGCCATTTGTCAAAGCGCCGCAGGACTGGCGTGCGGATGTCACCTTCATGGCCGACAATGTCGCGAACCTGCTGCGGGGTTGCGGCAAAATCGTCAACGTCGGACACGGGCTGCTGTCCAAGGGACAGTATTTCACCGGCCGGGACATCATTCTTCGAGAAAACGATTCTGATCTCCTCTGCGTGCCTGGGGTGTATCACCGCGATCGTTTGCTTAAGAGTGGCAAGATCCGGATTCCCGTGGTGGCGACCGGTGTTCCCAAACTCGATCCACTCTTCTCGCCGAATTGTTTCAGCCGGAATGACCTTTTTAAACAGGCGAATCTTGATCCCACCCGGAAGGCCGTGCTCTACGCACCCACGTTCAACATCGAGCTTTCCGCCATCCCGATTCTCTGGATGCGGATTGCTGAACTAGTCGACGAAAACACGTATCTCATCATCAAGTTGCACGGATCCACAATCAGGGAATTTTGTGAGGCACACATGGAGTTGGCTTCGCGGCACAACAACATTTTCTTCGTCCTGCAGCAGGACATCACTCCCTACCTGCTGCTGGCTGACGTGATGGTCTCGGATGTCTCCAGTGCCTTCATGGAATTTATCACGCTGGACAAGCCGGTCGTCCTTTTCAACAATCCCAACCGCCATACATACGTCAATTACGATCCGAGTGACATCGAGTACGCCTGGCGTGACGAGATCGGCTTGCAGGCCTCCACCTTTGAGGAAACCCGGGATGCGGTGGAGCGAAGTCTGAAATGGCCCGAAGAGTATTCTCCCTCGCGGCGGAAGTATGCTGATCTGCTGTTGGCGGACCGGAGCGGCAGGGCGAGTGCAAATGTGATTGACGCTACCGAGGCGATGCTGGACAACCGGCTGGACAGGTTCGTTGCGGTCGGTCAAAGGAGTATGCCGGTTAGATCCCCTGATTCCATCCTGATCAATTCATCGATGATACGCCCGGAAGCGCCGTCCGCGTAATCCGTCAGCAATCCAAAGCGTAACAGCAAATTACGGCAGAACTTCCTGACTCTTGCTCTCCCGGCGCGGCAGGGGCATGCCTGTCGCATGCAACACTTCCCGTGCAGCACGTTCGGCTGCCTTCCCGTCAATAGGCCCGACGAGACGCGGTCCGTACATCGCCCGCAGCTCCGCTTTTTCGCCCGGATTTTCAAAGCTGCGTTCCACCGCCGCCAGAGTCTCTTCCACCGTCGATGTTTGCAATCCCACATGACGCCAGGCGTATTCGATGTCGTTGGGGTCGTAATGCGCGAACGAGGTTTGCAGGGGATTGTCGACGAGGACAACGGGTTTGTCGAGAGCGATGGCTTCCATGAAGGCGCTCGAAACATCGCTGATGATGACATCCGCGGCGATCAGTGCCGGTGTCAGATCGACCGATTCCACGAAATGAATCCGCTCCACGATCATTGCAATCAAACGGTACATCTCGACCCAGATCGACGGAGCCATGCCGTGAAGCTTGATCAACAGGTGGCGGTTGGGATGGTTCGCGATCAGCTCGCGCACACGGTCGGCGAGCACAGGCACGGCGGAGAGCTCGAGGTTGAAGGTGGGGGCAAAGGTGACAACCTCCCGGTCCTCGGGGATTCCGAAGGATTTCCTCGCGGATACTCGCGTCAATTCTCCGCGTCCGATCGGATCGAACTTGACAAAACCGGTTGCGATGACGGGTGGTTTGAGCACCCTGCTCAGGACTTCCGCGTGATGCTTTCCCGGGACGCAGATCAGATCGAGGGCATTCTCGCGGAGCACGTTGGGTGCGTTGGTGTAAAAGGTGCCCTTGCTGATCAATCCGTGGTTGACGTTAATGAGCTTGCCGCCCCAGAAAATGCCACCGAGGTCGGCGTCCGCGAGAACGGTCGCCTCCGGGGACCACTTCGGAATGTCCGCCTCCGGCATCCAGACGATTCCGCTGCTCTCCAATTCCTGGATCTGCCCGGAGGTCAATCCCTCACCGGGCAGCGATTCGCGGGGGGGGGAATAGGGTGGAGAAGACACGCGGATCTCCGCTTCAGGTGCGTTTTCCGCTAACCACTGGCGGACCGGCTCCATGTGAGGCAGATGCAGGTTTCGTTTCGCGTAAAACAGGATACGACGTCCCATACTCCCTCGTCCGTTCAATCCTCTCCCTTTCTCGCTCAGGCCCGGCGGACCTGAGAACGCTCCATTTCAGGAGCACCGTAATGAAGCACCGCCGACACGAGACGTTCGCGGGCGTTGACATCCTGCGATTCCACAATGTCCCGTACGGCGGTGAATAACGGCAGCGGGAGGTTCAGTTCCTGAAGCCGCGATACGGTCTTCAGCATTTCGACGCCCTCGACAACCATTCCCACCTGTTCGAGAGCGTCTTCAAATTTGATTCCTTTGGCGAGCAGCGCACCGAACCGGCGGTTGCGTCCGGCGGGACTCAGCGATGACGTGATCATGTCACCAAGTCCGGCGATCCCGTACACCGTCGCCTCATCGGCACCCATGAAAGTGGCAAGTGTGGCAAACTCGCGCAGCCCATAGGTCATCAGCAGGCTGATGAAATTGTCGCCCAACTCGAATCCATCCGCCAATCCGACTGCAATGGCGAGAGTTCCTTTCAGGGAAGCGGCCAGTTCAACGCCCCTGAGGTCACGACTCGTTTCGAAGACAAGCTGAGGATGTTGCAGCATCTGTGCGGCACGCGAAAGAGCTTCCAGCCGTTTCCCGGCGAGTACGGCGCGAGTCGGTTTTCCTGCGGCAAGTTCACGGGCGATGTTCGGGCCGGAAAGAGTTACAACGTCCGTGCGGGGCAGCATCTCGATCAGCACTTCACTCATCGTCCGTAACGTTGAGTGCTCAAATCCCTTCGCTCCGTTGACCACAAGTCCTCGATCCAGTTGCGGAATGAGTGGAGTGACGGCGCGGCGAACCTGGTGGCTTGGCACCGCGATCAGCAACAGGTCGTCACGGGCCAATTCGATGCCGGCAGCAGGCAGGATCGTGAGCGGCTCGGGCAGAAAAATGCCCGGGAGATACTTGCGGTTTTCACGATGTTCGGTCAGCTCCCGGGTCTGTTCAATTGTCCGTGTCAACAGGATCGTCGGTCTGCTCCCGGCGTATAGACAGGCGAGAGTCGTTCCCCAGTTGCCGGCGCCGAGGATGACGATTCTCCCTGTGCTTTGTGGTCTGTCCGGAAGCACCATTCGTTCTACCTTCAGTTGACCGGTTCGGGAATGAATCCCAACCGTTTTGCCGCTTCGAGTGCGGTTGGATGATCCGGTTTGTCCGCCAGGAATGGCTTCAGATGGCGAATGGCCATCTCCCGATCGCCCCGATTCTCGTAGTGCAGGGCCAGACGAAGTCTTCCATCCTCTTTTTCAGACGCTGACGGAAGCGTCTTTTTCCTGGGCACGTTTGTCCGGGCGGTGCCATTCTCCGGTTTTCTTCCAGTCACCGGTGCGATACGGCCCACCCATTCGGCCAGTTCACGAATCCGACGCTCCGTCTCGGCGATTTCACGGTGAGTCAGTGGTACCATGCGCTCCCAGACGGGAGGCCGTGTCCAACCTGGATGGGTCATCACCACGTCCGCTGCGATTCCAATGCCTGTGTGGGGTCCCTCCACCCGACCGAGCGAGAGGTTATGCAATGTGTTGTGCCAGATGTCCGACCCGGTACGCAGCACGGCAACATCCAGCCGCGGGGTTGTGACCGCGCGCAATGCGATCCCCGCCTGCTCCACGGCGAGAGTCCTGTCAAGGTCTCGAATCGACTTTCCCTGGGGCAAATTCAGGTGAAACAGTATCCGCGGATCCTGAGCGGGAGCCGCTCCGGGCATTAACGGAACGATTCCCGAAAGTTCGCTGTAACGGCGCAGATGGTTCACGAGACGGAGCAGCCAGCGGTTTTCACCTTGCACTCCGGGGTGAATCAGCACGGTAAACGGCGAACCCGCCAACTCGTTCTCGATCTGCGTCAGTTCCCGGGCGGGGAGGATGCTGATCCTCTTCGGCCAACGGTTTTGGATTTCATCGAGTTGGGGAAGGTCCACATCTCGAACCGCGAGGAGCGCGCGCAAAGGGATACCACCTCGCGCGAACAGCGACTCGACAGTTGGCATCACCAAAGCTTCATCACCAGCATCGACAGGAATCAGTGCGGTTGCCTTGGGAGCTGCGTCTCCTGCCGCAGTGCGGTTCTTGAGAAGCCGGACAGTCGCTTCGATCACACGATTGACCGCGGTTCCTTCATCCACGCGAATCAGCCGCGAGCGGACCTCATGAATCGCCTTCGCCATCGCTTCCGGTTCCTCGAGAACCCGCTGAACTTCCTGTTTCAGACTGTCCAAGTCCCTTGCCTGGGGAAAGAAGGAACGGAACGAGTACTCCGGGTCCACACGGTCGTACCCGGGGAATTCACTCTGGTTGGGATTGTCGAACAGCACCACCGGAATGCCAAGCGCAGCGCCTTCAAACGCTATAGTCGAAACGTCCGTGATCACCAAGTTCGCCAGACGCAGGTATGGTTGGACGTCCACTTCGCGAGCCAGTATCACATTCGGGTTTTGTTGCGCAAGGGCCTTATGCGCCTGCACCATGTCAGAACTGCTTTCTGGATGCAACCGCAGAATCAGCAGATTCCGTTCGTCCGCGAGAGATCCGATTCGTGTCCAGAGTCGAGGCACAGCCGACAGCTCCAGCTCGTGAGTCGGCGCGTACAGGATGATGTTCCTTGAGGGATCGATCTGAAGCTGTTGGCAGAACAGCTCACGTGACGGGAGCCAGTTGGCAGTCAACGGGTCGAGCGATGGCAATCCGACAACTTCAGTGGGTGCGAACAGCCCTCCGCCCGTACGCAGACGATCGGCATGCCAGGGACCGGGGAGCAGCACCAGGTCCGCGAGGTTGTCCACGTTGCCTGCAGGCAGGTTGGTGAACCGTTTTCCGCTGCCGCGAACTCCTGCGGGTACCCGAACGAGGAGCCCGCAGTTCTCAAGAGTGCTTTCGACGGGATCGAAGGTGAATGTGATCTGCGCAGACGCCTCGCGGGGATCATCGAGGATGGGGATGCCCAGTTTCCGCAGGCGAGACAGAGCGCTCTCGGGGAGACCCACATGATTGTCCGGATCATGCGATGTCACCGAGAGCGCAAGATCCCAAGGGCCGCCGTGCCGCATTGCATGTGCAAAGGGGAGAGCGGCGCCGAGGTTGCTCGCGCGGTGGATGTGGATGAGAGCTCGTGCCATGACGTCTCCGTTTGTATCCGCTCCGAAATGGGTAAAGCCACCCCACTCTCTCGTCTCGAGAAAGTCTTCCTCATCCTTGATAAAGCAACCCCTATACCACTTTAATTAGCTGTTAATACAGGACTATAATGTCAGAAAACGCGGGGAATCTGCCGATCAAAAGGCAGGTTTTGCCTGTGGAGAGCAATCAGTAAACGTTTGTGTTTCCTGAGACCATCGCGAAACAGGATGGACAGGATATGCAAGATGCTGAAGAATAAAGGAAAATCTGTTCTTCATCCTGTCGATCCCGTATATCCTGTTCCCTAAGATCGGTAGCGCGGGACCATCGCGGGTGGCCCGGTCCCGGCCATTCGGGACCGGGTTTCATAATGCGAACCAAAGGGGACACGTACTTGTTGCATCGCAAAAGAGAACATGTCCACGGCAAAGTGTCATCGCCAGAGTGCCGTCAGGCGGGAGTGGTGTCTGAATCGGACTCTTTGGACTATTCCCCTCCGTCCGGCAACGGTACGTCGGAATCCGTGCGGAGAATCTGCTCCGGCGACGTCTTTTCGACCAGTTTTTTAGCTTCCGCGCTGGCGAGACGGATGAAGGCGGGAGGCGCAGTTCCGTCCTTCTCCGCGCCGAAATAGAGTGTCGTATGCGGGAATGGGATTTCCACCCCCTCCTGGTCAAACCGGCGCTTGATCATTCTCCGGTAGGCCCGCGCGACGTTCCACTGTTCCAGAGGTTTCGTCATGAAACGGACCTTGAACAGCAGGTCGGAATCGTTGAACGCATCGATGCCGAAGACCTCCGGCCCGTCGAGAATCACACGGGAAAAGTTGGGATCGTTCCGCAGCTTTTCCCCTTCTTCCTGAAGGAGTTGCATAACAAAGTCGTGGTCCTCGCGGTAAGCGACACCGACGTTAATCAGGGCGCGTGAATAATCTTTCGTCAGGTTTGTGACCGTTGTTATTTCCCCGTGGGGGATGACATGCACCCTTCCTTCGAAATCACGCAGGACGAGGGTGCGCAGCGTGATCTGTTCAGCTAATCCCGTTTTGCCGGCCGCCTCGATCACATCGCCGATTCGGACATGCCCTTCAAGCAGGAAGAAAAAGCCGTTCAGCACGTCTTTGACGAGGGATTGTGCCCCAAAACCGATCGCCAGGCCGACGATTCCCGCAGCGGCAATCACCGGACCGAGGTTGATCCCGAGTTCTCCCAGCACAAGAGTCACTGCAAGGGTCAGGATCCCTACTCCCAGCACACTCTGCATCAGGCTCGAGAGGGTGTTCACTCGTTGCGCGGTCGGATAGCTGCTGTTTGCTGCACGTGTCGTAATGCGCGAGATCAATCGGCTGAGGAGCCACCAGATGACCCAGGAGATGACAAAAATCAGGAAGATACGGAGCACGACCGGAGCCCACTGGCTCAGATGTTCCAGCATTTTCTGTGGTGACAGGGATGAAAGATTCATGTCTGTTTCCCGGTGAATACTGCGGACAGGTGTATCGCAATTTCCCGTCTGCATGTGCGTTGTGCAAGCTTTCTCATGAATATGAGATGATTCAGGAGCAACAGGGGAGTGCGATTTTCAACCGGAAGGATTCGTCCCTGCAGGTT
Source organism: bacterium (assembly GCA_043801585.1). Lineage (GTDB taxonomy): Bacteria > Electryoneota > Electryoneia > Electryoneales > Electryoneaceae > JAZDLX01. The sequence goes on from JAZDLX010000028.1 coordinate 6,877, forward strand.
ACTGTCGTGGCATCTGTTCGATCATTTGTTTCATTGGAAATGAGGCAAAACGGAGAACCAAAGAATATAACAGGTTGACGGGAATTTCCCGTACCAGCAGGTGTCCCGGCCTGCCGAAGAGAGCACGGAGAACAGGGTCTCTTCATGAAATTTACGTGACAATTGCCTGCCCCCGGATGCTGTATCCTTCGGCTGTGTACCCGCCCCCACGGGACCACGTGCGGAGAAAACCGGATCTCGACCTTCCCCGGGTCGAGATCCGATCTCCGCCAACCGGCTGCAGTTACGGGTGCTGCAGCAAAACGTTGGGATTCGCTGCATGGGGGATGGGGTTCGGAAAGAGCACTTTTTTTGTGCTTCTTCTTGTGAATAGAACGTACAATCCTGCACTTTTGCTTCTACTCCCTGCTGCATGTGCCAACGCAGCGAAATTCGCCGGACTGCTCCCCGGGATCGGAGATTCCCTGGTAAAAACAGGGTTTGTCGAAGCACTTTACGTCGGCGAACCGATCGGTCACATTTTCATCATTTTAGGGACTCGCGTTTATGGCAGAAGGGGAATTCGCCAGAAAATGGCCCGGACCGTGCACGCAGTCTGAACCCACGGCGAGCCGAATCCCATGAAACGTCCCCGGGACACCACAAGAGCTCAGTTGCTGTTATTCGTGCTTCTCACCCTGTTCCTCATCGTTCAGGTGAGCTGGTGGATCGTTTTCCAGATTCGCAGCGGGGAGCGTTTCGCGTCACTCCAGCAAGACCTGTGGCTTCGGCAACTGTCTACGGCTCAGCTCTGGTCAGGAGTTCATGCGAGTGAACCTGGATCTCTGAAACGTTGGCTTGACAGTGCATTTCCGGATTTGACGGTGACGGATGACGGCCGGATCGTCATCAGTCCGGCTGCGGAAAGACGGCTGCAATCGGAGACACGGCGCGCGGTGCGAATGTTCATGTACGAGGGAGTTTTCTTCTCGGCGGTACTGATCCTCGGCACCTTTTTCATGTACTGGACGCTGCGCCGGGAGTTGACCTTTGAACGCCGCCAGACCAGTTTTCTCTCCGCGATCAGCCATGAACTCAAGACTCCCATCACTGCGCTGCGACTGTACAGTGAAACTCTTCAGCAGCGGAAACTGCCGCGAGAACAGGAGGTCGAGATTCTCGGGTCGATGGGACAGAATCTCGACAGGTTGCAGAGCCTGATTGACAGGCTCCTCCAGGCTCGGGCGATGATCACTTCCCGGCCGGCGAACAAACGGGAGGTGATCCACGCGGCGGACGAAATCAGGGAAGCGGTACGTCACGTCAGGGAGAGCGTGGGCGATCTGTACGGCATCGATCTCACGCTCGAGCTCGATGAAACCCTCCGGCTTTTCATGGACGCCGAGCACTGCCGAATCGTAGTCAGTAACCTCGTCGAGAACGCTGTCAAATATTCGCCGAAGGGCGGAGTCGTCCGGATTTCCTGCGTACGCCACGGCCGCCGTGCACGGCTGACAGTGGAAGACCGGGGCATGGGGTTCAACCGGCGGGAACGCCAGCGCATTTTTGATCGTTTCTATCGCGCGGAGAGCGAAGACACCCGGCGCACGTCGGGGTCCGGACTCGGCCTGTATCTCGTGCGTGAAATCGTCCGCAGTTACGGTGGGAGCGTTTCGGCGAAGAGTCCCGGAGAAGGACTGGGCGCCACCTTCGTCGTGACACTTCCAATCGCTTGAAGGAAACGTGAATGAATGCCCGCATTCTGATCGTTGAAGATGAAGATCATATCGCACGCGGATTGAAGATCAATCTCGCGGCGGAGGGCTATCAGGTCGAGCATGTGGTCGACGGTCTTGTGGCCATCGACCATGTCCTGAACGAATCTCCGGACCTTGTCCTGCTCGACGTGATGCTGCCTGGTGCGAGTGGTTTTGAAGTCGCTGAACGGGTACGCAGCTCCGGATCGCACGTGCCGATCCTGTTTCTCACTGCCCGCGACCGTGAAGATGACAAGATCCAGGGTCTCGAGGCGGGCGGAGATGATTACCTGACGAAACCGTTCAGCCTTCGGGAACTGCTGGGCAGGGTGCATGCGATCCTGCGCCGCCAGGGGTGGTACAACGCCCCACCAAAACAGGGCGCAACTGTTTCCTTCGGCGGCAGCACAGTTAATTTTTCCGCCTATCGCGCTCAAACCCCTCACGGGCCGGTTGAACTGACGCAAAAAGAGTGCATGCTCCTGAAACTGCTCGTCGAGATGGAGGGGGAGGTCGTCACTCGCGAGACGATTCTCGACACCGTCTGGGGCTACGACCGATTTCCAACCAGTCGTACCATTGACAATCTGATCCTGAATCTCCGGCGCCATTTCGAGGAAAACCCCAAGCAGCCGCGCCACATCCTGACCCAGTACGGTGCGGGCTACCG
>JAZDLX010000203.1:0-7587 GCA_043801585.1 bacterium
CAAATTCACAACCGCTGGCGCATCGGGATTCTTGTCCGGCAATCCATTGCCTCCACCTGGAGCATCACCGCCGGTTTCGGAGGAGCCTACGAGTATTTCACCTACCGATATGACAGCTTCCCACCGATCTATATTCCTGCCATCTTCTGGACCTATATCCCTGATAAATGGATAAGCGATTGGTCATGGGATCCTTATGCCGAACTGGAGGTTGCCTTGAGGTTCATGAAACACGGAGAGGTTTTCCTTCGGGGCGGTTACATCTCTGCGCGGGAGTACACAGCAAAGGGCCAGGAAGCCAAATACTATTTCTCTGACACATACATCCCGCCGAGTCGATACAACGGCTCGCTCGGATTTCGGTGGGTGCTGTAGAAAACCAGGAAATATCACGCTGGTCTCGAAACACATGTCTAAACAAAGAAATAGTGATGGTCACCGGAATTTTCAGTGACTGTCACTATTCCTCTCACATCACTCATTCACTCAGAAACAAGCTGTCTCGATGCGTACTCTTCGCTGAATGGCTTAATGCTCAATCACCCTGCAGAGAACCGTTTAACCATCTCGATCAGTGTTCCCCTTTTCCCAGGGATCACACTGACCTCGTCCATCAAGTGGCGAATGATCAGGAATCCACGTCCGGATAACGCGAGCAAATTTTCCGGGTCCGTGGGATCAGCAACCTGTTTGGGGTCAAACCCGCTCCCCTGATCATGAACCCGGATGCGAATGCCGTCGGAGAGTTCCTCGAGCTCGATCTTGACGAACTTGGAGCGGTCGCCATGATTGCCGTGTACAATGGCGTTGTTCACCGCCTCTGAAATGGAGATGGCGATATCATCTCGCTGATCCTGGGTGAATCTCATCCGATCGATACGTTCTTCCGCGAACGCATCCACGTCCACGATCATTTCGGGATCGGAGGGAATCTCCAACTTATACTTTTTGCTCATGAGCGTTTTACCACGATGACCGTCCGGTCGTCGAGTTCACCCCGGCCCCCGTTGTACGCCACCGCTTCACGTTCGATGGCTCGGGCAATCACCCTCGCGCTTTCGCCGCGAAGGCTTTGAACCAGGCGGGCCACCCGTTCCCCGCCGTATTCCTCTCCGACATCTCCTCCAGCCTCTACAATCCCATCGGTATACATCACCAGGATCGCCCCGGGCAGCAAGTCAACAAAGCCGTGCTCGAACCGTGCATCGGGAAGAACCCCAAGCAGCGGACCACCTGTTTTCAACCACTCCTCACGCCCATCCGGATGCACCAGAAGCGATGGGTTGTGGCCGGCATTGACATAGGTGAACCGGCCATTCGGCCCGTTCAGCACCCCGTACGCTGCTGTTACGAACCGGTCGGCGCCGGTGGATTCATAGAGAAACCGGTTGATGTCCGAAAGCATGTACTTGATCGAGTAGATCGTTTCCACACGTGCCCGCAATGCAGCACGCAACCCGGACATCACCAGCCCCGCTGCCACTCCCTTGCCCGCGACGTCCGCAACGACCAATCCAAGATCCCTGTTTTCGATCTGGATGAAGTCGTAATAGTCGCCTCCGATCGCCAGCGAGGGGACGTTCAATCCCGCAATGTCGTACCCCTCGAAAGTGGGCGCGCCTTTCGGCAGCAGGTTCAGCTGGATCTGCCTGGCAATATCAAGTTCCCGCTCGACTTCGCGAGCCTGGACCAACTCACGGTGGATCTGTGCTCGGTCCAGCGCCACCGCGGCATAGCTGGCCAGGTTTTCGAGCAGGCGAAGGCTGTCCGCCCGGAACGCTCCGACCCGGTCCGCCTCGAGATTGATGCATCCGATCACCACACCCATGCTGATGATCGGCGAGGCAATTTCGCTGCGAGTTTCGGAACGGGCCATGATATAGCGCGGATCGTCCAGGACGTTGTCCACGAGCTCAGCTTTCGCATTCCGGATTACCCACCCCAGGATGCCCTCATCCACCTTCTGGCGGAACTTGTCGTAGGCAAGCAATTCCTTGGGGTAGCCCAGAATTTTCTGCGCAAGAATGGTCGAGCCCCCGCGTTCGGGGTCATCACGTATGAGAAAGATCCCGGCGGCATCGTAGGGAATCGTATTTTTAAGCCCCTCGAGGATCGCCGACAACACCTGATCTTCATCCACCGCCCTTGCCAGAAGCAACGCGGTGTCACGGAGCAGATCAAACTCCGTCTGAAATTCCAAACCTTGCAGGATTTGTGCCAGTAACCGCTCCATATCGGGGAGGCGACCGGCAATATCATGCAACAACGCCCCCTCACTCCCCTCCCGGGAGGCCTTATCGAGTGCTTCCCGAAATTCCCGCAGGGACGTGAGCGCGCGGTCAATTTCCTGAACAAACGTCGCTTTCACGCGTTGTTCCCTGAGGCCGGAGCGGAGTGCGTGAGCGTGCCCCCTCTGCTATCCGGCAAAGGATGCGATAGCGTCTTCCACAGAGTCGTAGGATTCGAACACCTGGACCAGCTTGGTGATCATGAGTAGCGATTTGATCTTCTCGGTGACACGGGCGAGTTTCATTTCGCCATCTGAATTCTTCACCGTTGTAAGGCCGCCAATCAGGATTCCAAGGCCGGAAGAGTTCATCCAGTCCACCTTGCCGAGGTCCACAATCACCCTTTTGACTCCGGCGTCAAGGTGGCGTTTAAGTTCATCACGGAAGACCGCGGAATCCGGCCCACCCATGATTTTTCCCTTTAACTCGATAACGACGACTGAACCATGACGATCCGACTTAAGCTTCATCCCTGATCTCCCTCGGGGTTGACGCATGTATACCACGGCAAACGAAAGCAGCCGTGCAACGATTCGCTAAAGTAAGCACGCTTCCCTCCCCCGACAAGGCCGTGCGGAAACAGCGGTGACAGACCCGGAGGGACGGTTGCGAGCTCCCAGGTGGACTTTCGGGGTCTCTCGTTGCCGCCACCGACAAACACGGACTACCTTGCTTTGCATGGAGGATTCTGCATCTGATCGGATTCGATCAATCGTCGAGGACCACCTCTCGATCGCGCCCGATCCGTCCACACTGCTGATTCGCCTGCAGCGAATCGAGCAGGTTCGGGCGGTGATGCGACCGGTGATTGTCGATGGAGAGGACTCCGCCCGCAACGCCCTGCTCGCCCTTCTCTCCCTCGGAGACGCTCCAGTCGATGAGGTTGTACGCCATCCGGAAAATCTCAGCGATCTGCTCACGCTACACCGTCTACCGGACCCCTTTGCGGAGGCTCCCGCGCCCCTGCCCAACCTTGTACGTTACAAACGAATGATCTGGCTCCGCATCCTGCTGCGCGAACGTCTCGGGTATGACACGTTCGAAACCTCCGCAGTGCACCTCGCCCGTCTGGCGGACATTGTCGCAACCTCCGCACTTGAAGATGTGCTCCCCGAGGGGATGCCCAGTCCGCTGCTGATTGCAATGGGCAAATGGGGCGGGTGTGAACTGAACGTCTCCAGCGACATCGATCCGGTGTTTTTCGGTGATCAGATGAATTCCGGCGAAAAAGGAGACAACCTCGTTCGCGCCTGGACACGCCGGATCATGGAATCCCCCGAAGGCGCCATCTACCCCGTGGATCTTCGTCTTCGTCCCGAGGGTCAGAGTGGTCCCCTCGTTGCATCCTTTAGTGAAGCGGAGCGGTATTTCTTCCAGCGCGCCGCCTCGTGGGAACGGATCGCCTATCTCCGTGCCCGACCGATCATGGGGGAAGCTCCGAGCTGGTTTCAAGAGTTGCTCGAAGCCTTTCTGTTCAGCTCGACCTCCGATCCGAAACGGCGAATGGACGAGGTTGCGCAGGCGTTGGTCGCTGTTCGGCGATCCGCAAAAACTCGCGACATCAAACGGGGTCCGGGCGGGATCCGTGACGTCGAATTTGTAGTTGCTGCCCTGCAACTTACGTATGGACACACAATGCCGGAGTATCGCCATGGCAGCGTGTTCGAACTCCTCGACAAGTTCCGGGAGGAGGGTCTGCTCGGTGACCGGGACGCCACTCTTCTCTATGAAGGATACCGGTTTGTCCGCAGGGTCGAACACCAGCTCCAGGCGGAGGAAGACAGGCCGCGATTTGTCGTCCCGCTGCCGATCACCAGCGAACATGCCCGTCTGGCACACGCCTTCTCGTTGACCCAGGAGGAGTTCGAGGACGTCTGGAACGATCATCGGACGGCTATTGCAACAATCGCCGGGAAGATACTCCCGACCGACGCCGCGCTGCGGCATTTCACTGGAAAGTTCCTTGACCCGCAACTCGACGAAGAGAAAAACGGCAAACAGGCGCCTTCGCTCGAGGAAGACCCCCGATCCGCGGCGACCCTCCGCCGGTTGAGTTCGCCACGCCTGCCCGCCACGAGGATCTTCGACCGCGAGACGCTTTCGCCCCTTTTCGATGTCGCCGAAACACTCCTGCGGTTGGAGGCTGCGGTGGTTGCGTTTGGAGGCGCGGACACGTGGTATTCCGCGTTTGGTGAGAAAAAACAGCTTCTCCGGGAGATCACCCGCCTTCTGCAATTGGCGCCCCGTCTCGTCGAGGAGGCCAACGCCCGGCCTTACCTGTGGGAACGAATCGGACTGGCGGAATGGGAGCCTCTGCTTTCTCCGGACGCCGGATCGCCTGAACTGGGAAACTATCTCGGTGACGTGCTCTTCCACGCGGGCGAGAGGTTTCTTGCAAACGACCTGACCGTGGACGATTTGACCTCCCGTTGGAGCGAATCCGTCGACTGTATCACACGCCTCAGCATCGGCGTTTCGTTGCAGTCCTGCCCCTGTCCGGCCGCTCTCGTCGCGCTTGGAAAATGGGGCGGCCGGGAACTCGCTCCCGACGCTGACCTGGACCTGATGCTTGTCTGCCGCGACGGTGACGCGGACGATGTCGCCGAGACGGTCAAACGCGGGATGGAGCTGCTGAAACAGTTGAACCTCGGTGGGCGGCTGCTCCCGGACCCTCGACTGCGTCCGGAAGGGTCCGGCGCGCCGATGGTTGTCACCCTCTCCCGTCTCTCCGACTATTTGAATTCAGGCCGGGCGCAATCCTGGGAGAAAATGGCGCTCGCGCGTGCCCGTTTTATTGCTGGTGATCCTGACCTTGGCAGGGATGCGGTTGACGTCCTGCAAGCGTTTGCGGCGACGCCACCTGCTACTGAAGAAGGCTGGAAACGTCTGGACAATGTGCGCCGGAAAGCCGCGGAAGAACCCCGTCCCCGTCCGGGTCTGGTGCGGATTAAAAAATCCCGGGGCGGGATGATGGACGCCGAATTCGCCGTGACCATGGCGGCATGGCGTCATGACATCGAACCGGGGGAGTGGTGGCAGCTTTCGGTCACCGCTCGCCTCGAAAGCATGGCGTCCTCAGAAAAAGATGAGATCTGGAAAACCGCGGCCTCCGCCTACCGGGAACTGCGCAGGTGGGAGCTGATTCAACTGTTCACGCGCATTGGCCGACGCGGAGATATTCCTCTCGAAGGAACCGATGCGCAGCGTTTTGCTTTCGCCGCCGGGTCGACGGTCGAGGAGATCGAGCAACGCTGGCTGGAAATTTCTAACTCTTTTCGTGAACTTTACTCATTGGCTTACATTAAATGATTTTTCTTTTCAAAACATTTTTAGTTTTTACTTATTAATTTCTCTATTTTTTCAGATTTTATATTCCTTCTTATTTCTTCAAGTGTCTTATCCGCACCCCATGATAATGCAGACAAATAATAAAATTTTTTTCGCATCTCTTTATCCAATATTTCTTTCGGTTTATATTCTAATCCATGTATACTTTGCGCCCAAGCATGTTGATATAATGTGCTTATTTGAAGTTCAAAAAAATTCGGTAAATCTACAATATTATCGTTTTCAAAAAAAGTTTGAGGTATATAATACAATATATGATATCCTTCATAGCCAAATTCCGATTCTTTTTCTGGTGTTTTTATTTCTTTATCATATTCATCGTAGATTTTCTTTATTCTTTCTGAAATTATTTCAACATCATCAGTATAAAACACTACAACTCTTGCACCTATGATATCCTGTATATCTCTGAATGGATATGGATATTTTGGTCTATCACCATCAAGTTCTTGTGATTTATCATAAAAGCTTTTTACTGATTTTAGTCTAACATAAATCGTATCAACATGTTTTTCATCATTAAGTTCGTTTACTAGTTGATTTTTTATTTTATTAGCGATTATATTTAATTTTTTGCATATAGCGCTGTATCTTTTGCTTAACTCTTCGAATTTGATCATTTCATTTTCACCTTTTGTTTTTGAATCTGCAGATCTTTAACTTGTCCTGTTACAATATACTTAACATTCCCATTTAATTCCACTTCTACCTCTACATAAGTATTAAAATCCTCAGTTGGCGCAGACAAGGTAACCCCATTGTCAAGGTGGTACACCGTAATACCTAAATCACTTATGAATTTCTCAACATCTATAGTAAATGGTGTATTAGTATTATATTCGTCCCCTAAACTAATTCTAACTTTTTCTGAAAGATCTTTGCTGAAAAAACGGTCGCAAAAACTATTCATACTCGTCATTTCGTCTTTAAGAACCCTAACTGATGGTATAATTGATACAATTTGATTCTGCTGTTCCAAAGTTGCTTCAAATCTAACAAAATTTCTTAATTTTGTCGCAAGATGTTCAGTACCTTGATAACTATTAATTGAAGGTTGGGCTTCTAAAAATCGATAAATCCAATACACAGAAAGGTTTTTTGATGTAGAGCCGTTAACCTGTTTGTCGATAGCCTGACCACGCCAAAAGCCTCGAACAGAGGGGACATCTTCGAAAACTGCAGCTTTAAAGTATTTTGAACCTGAGGCAAATGCTTTTTCAATCACTTCAAGATCAAGGGAATTTTCTCCTCCTTTATTTGCTAATACTATTGAAGCAGGGAAACGAGCTAAGAAAACCCTATAAGTATCATTTTTAATACCCAACATTATAATTAGTAGTGCATCTTTATTCCTTTCGTCAGATAAATAAGATAACTTTTTTGATAAATAAATCGACGCTTTTACCCTTGAATCTTCATCACCAGACACAATGCTGTTGTAAATTATATCATGAATTCCATTATTACCATTTAGTGATATAAAATCTATTTTAATGCGACATTCTTCTTTAGCATGATCAAAAATGTCTGAAATATAATCAGTAGCTCTACTTGAGGATTTATAAATATGATATTTAATTTGATCATCTGGTATTTCTTCTTCACCCTTGAGGGGCGGAACCGATGAGACAAAGAAAAAAGGAACTTCAAAACCCGATTTGGTTTTCATTATTGCCTCCAGATACTAATCCAGCAAAAGCAAAATATTGTTATGCCTATATCAATCGCAAGTATCTTGTCAAAATAGTGAAACAATCCGCTGGATAGATAACCCAGGCTACCTGACGGTTCAGAACGTATACCCCACACTGAAAGCAAAGGTTACCCCCGCGCTGCTGATTGTCGCGGATTTAAATTTGCCATCAGCGGTATCGTACACCAGCAGCACGACCTGTTTAGGAAAACCGGTCAACCCGATCTGCCCCCGGAATGACCAGTCAGGCGACAGCAG
>JAZDLX010000003.1:0-32619 GCA_043801585.1 bacterium
GAAGCTGCTCGCGAAAGAGCCGGAACGCCCCCTTGATCTGAAAAACGATTGGGACCGCATCTCACGCCTCGCCCAGGTCGAGAAACAGGAACAGGTGTACAACCGTTGGGTCGAGGATCTGAAGAAAAACGTCTACATCGAGGTCTATTCGGATTCCACGGAAGACATTCAGGGCGAGTAACCTTTCTCAATTAAGCAGAGTAAAGCCCGGTGGACTGACGCACATCGGGCTTTTTGTTATCTCTGTCTAACAGCTTGCAGTCACTTTCATTTTGAAACCCAATCAGTCTGTTGACTGATCGGGCCACCCTCCGAAACCCGACCCTGAAGGGTCGGGCCACCCTCCCTGTTCTCATCTGACTGATCGGCTAGTCTACCCCTTCAGCATTTGGCGCAGGACGGTGTGCAGGATGCCGCCGTTGCGGTAATACTCAACCTCGACCGCACTGTCGAGGCGGGCGGTCAGCGCCACGGTGCAAACCTTGCCGTCCTCACCCACGATCTCGAGGGTGACATCCTGCCCGGGTTTCAGGTCATCGCTGAGGCCGCGCAGGTTGTAGGTCTCTTCACCGGTGATCCCGAGGCTGGAGAAATTGTCGTTGCCTTTGAAGATCAGCGGCAGGATGCCCATGCCGACGAGGTTGCTGCGGTGGATGCGCTCGAAGCTTTGGGCGATCACCGCCTTGACGCCGAGCATGTAGGTCCCCTTGGCCGCCCAGTCGCGGCTCGAACCGGTGCCGTATTCCTTCCCGGCGAAGATCACCAGCGGAGTCCCCTCTTCCCTGTACTTCATCGCGGTATCGAAGACGGTCATCTGTTCGCCGTCCGGGAGGTGGCGGGTGACGCCGCCCTCGGTTCCCGGCGCGAGCTGGTTTTTCAGCCGGATGTTGGCGAAAGTCCCGCGCACCATGACGCGGTCATTGCCCCGGCGGCTGCCGTAGCTGTTGAACTGCAACGGCTCGACCCCATGGTCCATCAGGTATTTCGCCGCCGGAGAGGTTCGGGCGATGGAACCTGCGGGGCTGATGTGGTCAGTGGTCACCGAATCGCCGAGCAGCGCGAGGCAGCGTGCGCCGACTACCTCGCCGACCGGAGCCGGATCGGGACTCATCTCGACGAAGAACGGCGGCTCCTGGATATACGTGGACGTTTCATCCCAGTCGTAGAGCGCGCTGTCCTTGGCCTTGATCGCGTTCCACTGTTCGTTGCCATCCCAGACGTTGCCGTACTGCTCGCGGTACATCGAGGGATCGAGGAAGTCGTGGATGGCCTGTTTGATCTCCGCCTGGGTCGGCCAGATATCCCTGAGGAAAACGGGGCCTTTTGCGCCATCGCCGAGGGGTTCCGACTCGAAATCGATGTCCACGCGCCCGGCGAGGGCGTAGGCGACGACCAGCGGCGGGCTGGCAAGGTAGTTGGCGCGGGTGTAGGGGTTGATACGGCCTTCGAAGTTGCGGTTGCCGGAGAGCACCGCAGCGGCGACCAGGTCCCCCTCCTCGACTGCGGCGACAACCTCTTCCGGCAGCGGACCGCTGTTGCCAATGCAGGTGGTGCAGCCGTAGCCGACGACGTGGAAGTTGAGTTTTTCCAGCGAGGCGAGCAACCCGGCTTTTTTCAGGTATTCCGTGACAACGGTGGAGCCGGGAGCGAGCGACGTTTTGACGAATGGTTTGACGTCGAGACCCGCGGCGACTGCCTTTTTCGCGAGCAGTCCCGCGGCGATCAGCACCGACGGGTTCGAGGTGTTGGTGCAGGAGGTGATCGCGGCAATCACCACGCTGCCGTGCTTCAACACCGCCTGGCCGCCGTTCTTCTTCCACGTTCCCCTGGCATCCAGTTTGTCGGCAGGAAGCTCGAATCCACGCTGTTTGATCGGGCGTGACAGGGCGTCGTGGAAGTCTTTCTTCATTGCCGAGAGCGCGACACGGTCCTGCGGGCGTTTCGGTCCGGCAAGCGCAGGTTCGACCGTTCCAAGATCGAGTTCGAGGATGTCGGAATACTCCGCCTCGCTCTCCTGACGCCAGAGGTGGTTCTCCTTGCAATAGGCCTCGACACGGACGACTTCATCTTCGGAGCGTCCCGTGAAGCGGAGGTAGCGGAGAGTCTCGTTGTCCACCGGGAAGAAACCGATGGTTGCTCCGTATTCGGGGGACATGTTCGAGATCGTCGCACGATCGGGGAGCGTGAGTTTTTCGGCGCCGGGACCGAAGAACTCGACGAACTTTTCGACAACACCGTATTGGCGAAGCATTTCGGTGACGCGGAGCACCAGGTCGGTCGCGGTGGCACCTTCGGGAAGCTCGCCCTTGAGCCGGACTCCAATCACCTGCGGCGGGAGCATGTAGATCGGCTGACCGAGCATCACCGCTTCCGCCTCGATGCCGCCGACACCCCAGCCGACCACACCGAGTCCGTTGATCATCGTCGTGTGGCTGTCCGTGCCGACAAGAGTATCCGGCAGCAGCACGGTTTCGTTGCCGATCTCGTAGCGCTGGACCACCTTGGCGAGGAATTCCAGGTTCACCTGGTGGACGATCCCTGTCGCGGGCGGTACCGCGCGGAAATTCTTGAACGCTTTCGAACCCCAGCGGAGGAACTCATACCGCTCACGGTTGCGCTCGAACTCCTTCTCCGAATTGATCTGGAGGGCCTGCGAACTGCCAAAGGCATCCACCTGCACGGAGTGGTCAATCACAAGGTCCACTGGAACATGGGGATTGATCCTCGTGGGATCGCCGCCCAACCGGTGCATGGCCGAGCGCAAAGCGGCGAGGTCCACCACCGCCGGGACACCGGTAAAGTCCTGCAGGATCACCCGCGCCGGTTTGAAAGGAAACTCCTGTTGGCCGGGTGATTCAGCGTTCCAACCCACCAAGCGGCGGACATGATCCTCCGTCACAACATCGTTATCGATATTTCGCAGAACTGCTTCAAGCAGGATGCGAATGGAATATGGCAAGCGACCGATCCGGCCAAGACCCTGTTTTTCGAGCGCCGAGAGATCATAGATCACAGCCTTGCCCTCAGCGGTTTTCAACCGTTTTCTTGAGCCAAATGGGTCTTTTCCGGAAGACGCCATGATTGCCCCCTTCGCGTGAAAGCTTGAAATATCTCTTGAACCGACAACGTGTTACCGAATATCTTCGGGAATTGAAAGATACGTGCGGGCCTTCACCGTGACAAGGTGGTACCGGGTTCCTTCCCTCTCCTTCCCGGTTCACTTGGCGTTGTTCCCGGTGATCGGGCCTCGGGTAGCGCGGAGCGCTTCATGAACGTTATCAGCTTTCTTGGCGTTGTCTTTGGTGTCCTCCTGATCGGAGGGGCTATTTGGATTGGAATCAATGACATCAGCATTCTGACAATCAATGCCGCCTGGGGAATCTTTGTCAACATTCCCTCGATCATGATCGTGCTTGGCGGCAGCCTGGCCTCGACCATGATCGCCTACCAGACAAACACCCTGGGGGTGGTGGTTCGAAGCATCATGATCGTTTTGACACGCCCGGCGCCGGATTTTGCCGGCCAGAAGCGCGCCATCATCGTCCTCGCCGCCCGCGCCGCACAGGGCAGCCTGGAACTCGAACGTGCCGTGAAGAGCATCAAGAACCCGTTCCTTCGAGACGGCATCCAGATGCTGGCTGACAACTACTCCGTGGAAGAAATCCAGGACATCCTGGGGCAACGGATTGAGTTCCGTCTTCGCAAGGAATACGCCGACTCCGAGGTGATGCGGATGATCGGCAAGTTCTCCCCGGCTTTCGGGATGCTCGGAACCCTGATCGGTCTCGTCAACATGCTCGCCGGGCTCAGCCTTGCGGGCGACGCCACTGCTTCAATCGGTTCGGATATGGCGGTTGCACTGGTGACCACGTTCTATGGACTGATCCTCGCTTACATGGTTTTCATTCCGCTCGCTGTCAAACTGGAAAAACGCACCGATGACGAGATTCAACTGATGCGCATGATCTCGGATTCGATTCGCATGATCCGCGAGCAGTGGCACCCGCGCAAGGTCGAAGACTACCTGAACAGCTACCTGCCACCCTCACAGCGGCGCAGGCTGAAGCGTCTTCCGATGTAACCGGAGCAACCAATGGGTAAAGGCAAAGTTTGGGATCCTCACCAGAAAAGCGAATCGGGAGCCGGACCGGAGGACGAAGACAGTTGGATGACCAGTTACGGCGACATGATGACGCTGTTGCTGGTATTCTTCGTCCTGATCGCGGCGATGTCCACCATCGACCCTGTGCGGATGCAGCAGGTCACACAGCAGATGCGCGAGGCGATGTCCGGCGAAGATATCAAGGTTCCCACACTGAAAGAAATCGAAGACCAGCTCGAAGAATCCATTGAACAGTTGAACCTTGAAAATCAGGTTGCGGTGCAACGTGACAAGGACGGTGTTCAGTTGGTCATGAGGGGGGAATCGTTCTTCGCATCCGGCAGCTCCCAATTGCTTCCACAGACCTATCCGTTCCTCAACGAAGTTGCCTGGCAGATTGCGAAGAATCCTTACATGATCAGCGTGGAGGGACACACCGACAATATTCCGATTCGCACTGCCCAATTCCCCAGCAACTGGGAGCTCTCCGGCGCTCGCGCGGCGGCGGTCGTCCGCTACTTCGAACAGCGCTCTATTCCGCGAGACCGGATGCGGATCATCGGCTGGTCGGACGCGAAGCCGGTGGATCCTTCGGTCGGCAACTCCACCCCCCAGGCGCGCGCCCAGAACCGCCGGGTGGTGATTACTTTCCTCAATGAATTCGTAGATAAGAATATTGACAGTGAGTGGGTCCGTTCGAGCCGATCACAACGATAGTGCTTAATAACTCCCGCCACGATTGATGTTTTCCGAGCGAGCGTAATCAGGATTCGATCTTTCGGCCAGCCAGATAACCGTGGTCGATGAACCAGGCGAGCGTTCTGCGGATGACGTCATCGATGGACGCCGCGGTGGGATTGTAATCAAATTCACGCGCCGCAACCTCACTTGAGATGAAGCATCCAAAGCGGGCAAAATCGATTCCAACCACCGGGAGCAGCGGCGCCTTACTCCGCAACAGCTTGCCAATCACTTCCGTTTTCCAAGCGAAAGGCAACACCACCTGGGGGGGCAGCGCAAATCTGGGGGGAGGAACTTCAGCGATACGGGCGACCCGGGCAAGAAATCCCTCGATGGTCACATTCTCACCGCCCAGGACATAGAGTCCACCCGAACGCCCTCGTGCCAGCGCTTCCACCACTCCCCACGCCACGGAATGAACGTCCACGGCGTTCATGCGCCCTCGCAGCGCAACAGGCAACCGGCCGCGAGCAACGTCGAGGACCACTCTCCCGGTCGTCGGTTTCCGGTCTCCCTCCCCGAAAACCCCGGTGGGCGCAACGACGACGGAATTGAATCGTGACGCCTGGCTGAAAACCTCATCCTGCATCGCACGTTTGATCGATGAATAGGTGCTGCGATACCGTTCTGATGGAAACGGAGCGTTTTCGTCCTCGGGCCGGCCGTCCTCGTAGCGGCCGACAGCCGACATTGAGGAAACGTAAAGAAAACGGCGGACATTCCGGCGTGCGAGCGCCTTGTGGATCCGGCCGATCTGTTTCAAGCCCAGATGTACCTGTTTGCTCTTGTCGAACGACCAGATCGGATAGTACCCGGCGGCATGGACAAGGGCATCCGCACCCTCCAGAGCATCCTCGAGCATTCCACTACGATCCAGATCGCCCTCGACAATCCGTACATCCACACCACGAAGCAGTGACCGGTCGGACGTTGGACGGGCAAGGACGCTGACCTGCTCCCCGCGCTTCAGGAGTTGGTGGACGATGTGATGCCCGATGAAACCGGTGCCGCCGAGAACGAGGACGCGCCCCATCTTCAGTTCCCCGGACTTTCGACAGCGTCAATCGCCTCGGACAATGTCAAAATCCGCTGCTCGGATTCCGCCAGGTCCTTCAGACTTACTCGAAGATTCTCCGGATCGGCGGCTTCATCCGGACCAACAACGGCAACATAGGGAATTCCCAATTTATCAGCGTATGAAAGGGATTTTTTAAGTTTTCCGGCCATTGGATACAGTTCACAAGGTATCCCGGCAAGGCGAAACTCCCGAACCACACGGAGCGCCGCGGAAACCTCTTCGTCACTGTACGCTGTCACCAGCACTCTGGTTACCGTGGCGGAATCCGTAGAAATCATGCCAAGCTGTTCCATCGCCGCGAAGATGCGGTCAAGTCCGATGGTCGTTCCCGTGGCGGGGAGGTCTCTGCTGCCGTAGAGGCCGATCAGCTTGTCATAACGCCCCCCTCCCGTCAGGCTGCCGATGTGCGGATGATCTGGAAGGATCGTTTCAAAAACCACACCCGTGTAATAATCGAGACCGCGAGCGAGGTATGGGCTGAAATGGACAGCGTTTTCCGGAACCTCGAGCACCTTCAGCTGAGCGAGAATCCCCTCCAGGGCGTCCAGACCCATTTTCGCAGTTTTGTCTTCGGCAAAGGTCTCATGAAGGGTCTGGAGTTTCTCCTCGTTTGAACCGCTCACGTGGAGGATCTGCTGGAGTTGGGCGAAACCGGCCTTGTCCACACCGATCTTTCCAAGTTCCTCGCGGACACCGCCTTCCCCGATTTTGTCCAACTTGTCCAGGGTGCGGGTGAACGGGACTATCTGGGCGTCGGGCAAGCCCGAACTCCGGCAGAACCCTTCGAGCAGTTTCCTGTGATTCAACTGGACCACAGCCCGCCTGTCCCCTTCGATGAATCCGAGCCGGGTGATCATTTCGACGGTCAGCGCGATGATTTCCGCATCGGCAACTCCCTCCTCCGCTCCGATGGTATCCACGTCACACTGGTAGAATTCCCGGAACCGCCCCTGGCGAATCTGCGGCTGGTCGGCTCGCCAAACCGGTTGGATCTGATACCGCTTGAACGGCATCGGCCATTCCGGATGAGAGGCGACGACTCTGGCGAGTGGGACTGTGAGATCATAACGGAGAGCGACCCGATCCGAGAAACGATTGTTCTTGTAATCCAGCTTGTATACCAGTTTCTCGCTTTCGTCACCGTACTTGCCGGTGAGTACTTCCAGCATTTCAAGCGCCGGAGTTTCCATCGGGCTGAAACCGTAAAGTCGGAACACACCCTTGATCGTCTCGATGACGGTCTCGCGCGGAATCATTTCACTGGGTGTAAAGTCGCGTGTCCCCTTGAAACTGCGTGGAGCGATTTTCGCCATTTGCTGCCTTTCTTCAATCGTTCGGCATGGAAGGTAGCCCCGGTGGAGGTCACGGTCAAGAAGGTCTTGATCGAAGGTGGTTCGCATGTCTATGCTTCAGGTGTTTGCCATTCCTAACATCACTCCTGATAATGGCACGTTCGCGGACAGTTTTTACCGACATCGAGAGGTCACAAGATGAGCGACGCTGCACGTATCCTGATCGAAATCGATTCCCGAATCCGGAACCGTGGAATGCTGGATCACCCGTTTTACCGAGCCTGGACACGTGGCGAATTGAGCCTCGAATCACTCAAGGACTACGCTTCGCAGTATGCGAAACACGTTGACGCATTTCCCCGCTACCTCTCTTCGCTGCATTCGCACACCGTCGATCCGGCAACCCCACCGGAATCTCCTTGACAACCTGCGCGACGAAGAGGCGGGTTCACCAAACCACCCCGAACTTTGGATGCAGTTCGCAGAGGGTCTGGGAATCTCACCTACTGACATCCAGAAGACGGTCACGCGGCCGGAAACACAGGCGCTGATCGATCACTTCTTGAGCACCTGCCGAAAAGGCTCAGTGGCAGCGGGATTGGTGGCTCTCTATGCCTACGAAAGTCAGATTCCCGCTGTTTCACGGAGTAAGATCGACGGTCTGATCGCTCACTACGGAATCACGGACGAGCAGGTGTACCGTTATTTCACCGTTCATGAGGAAGCTGACATCGAACACTCCAGGGTCGAGCGCGAGCTTCTGACATCCTGCGTGAGTCTCGAAAACGAATCTGAAGTATTGGAAGTTGTTGATCTTACAATTGATCGTTTGTACGCTCTGCTCGATGGTGTCTGCGAGCGCCATGGCATCTCCAGAGCCGCCTGACAGGCTCCCGGGGCTCTGCAACTTCCATGCGGTTGCCTGCATCCAAGGGGTAGGTTAGCAATGTCCGTGAATCAACTTTTCCAGATTCAAAACCGAAGATGATGCGACACGCCTCATCTCTGAAGATAAAAAGGAGTGATGGATGAGTGAAAAGCCGTTCGCTGTGACAGACGATAGTTTCGACAACGATGTTCTCGGTGCGAATTTGCCGATTCTGGTGGATTTCTGGGCTCCCTGGTGCGCCCCTTGCCGCATGGTTGCGCCAGCTGTCGAAGAGCTGGCCGAGGAATATTCCGGCAAGGTCAAATTCGCCAAGATGAACACGGACGAGAATCCGATGAAAGCCGGTTTGCTGGGAATTCGTGGCATCCCCACGTTAATCCTGTTCAACGGTGGCGAGGAAGCGGATCGTGTCGTCGGCGCCGTTCCGAAAGGCGTTCTGAACGACATGCTGCAGAAGGTTGTGGGCTGACGTTTACCACCTGCACCTATCCCTTGGAACCTCCGAGGTCCGCTGGACCTACGGAGGTTTTTTGGGGTCTCCGGGGACCGCACCATTCGACGAGTCTTGCCACGAACACCTTTGATCGGCATCTTTCTGTACCGATTCACCCATGAATACCGAAAACCAGGAGATGCTGTTGATGACCGTGACTGAAGCCATCGATGCCCGCCGATCAGTACACTCCTATGACCCCACGCGCAAAGTAACCATGGAACAGCTTCGCGAACTGATCGAACTTTCAGCAAAAGCACCTTCGTCGTTCAATCTGAACCACTGGCGTTTCATTGTCGTCCGCAGCACTGAGGGGAAGAAGAAACTCCACGAGGCGTCGCTGAACCAGAAGCACATCCTCGATTCTTCCGCCGTGCTTGTCGTTCTCGGAAAGATCGACGCCCACCTCGATGTGGACAGGTTTATTCCCGACTGGATCGAAAAAGGGTACTACCCGGACGATAAACACCTTCGCGGTGTGTCAGAACAGTTTTACGGAAAGAACCCCGTGGTCCAGAGGGATGAAGCGATCCGTTCAACGTCGATCATGACGGGCATCATGATGCTCGCGGCAGTCGAACGTGGCCTTTCCACAGCGCCGATCATCGGCTTCCGCCCGAAGCAAGTGATGGAGGCGTTCGACATTCCTGAGAATTACGTCCCGGTGATGCTGCTGACGGTCGGCTACGAAAAGAATCCGATGCCGGAACGTGTAAAGCGGCTTCCTTTCGAGGAGATTACCTTCGACGAAACCTTCGACGTATCCTTCGAGGGGTAGATTCCCTTACGAATCGTCTGGCTGGAACCCGGAGCTGCGCCCTGTCCCTGATGGACGGGGCGTTGTACTTTTGAGACCGTTCACAGAGACTGCAACGACCACTACGCTACGGTATCGTGCGATGAAAAGAATTCTCGTTCTTGGCGCCGGGAAAAGTTCTCCCACTCTGATCTCGTACCTGCTTGAGCATTCCGAGAAACATGACTGGAACGTCACGGTTGCCGATCTCGATCGTGAACTCGCCCAGCAGCGGGTCGGGGGACATCCCCGCGGGAAGGCAATCGCGTTCAATGCCGGCGATGCCGACGTTCTCGACGAATTGATCAGGGACGCCGATATTGTCGTGAATTTTCTTCTCCCTCGTTTTCAAACGCTCGTCGCCAACGCCTGCGTGACGCACGGCACCCATTTTGTCAGTGCATCCTACCGCAATCCGGAAATCCGAGAGATGGACGCCGCAGCAAGACGCAAAGGCGTTTTGCTGTTGAACGAAATGGGGCTCGATCCGGGTATCGACCTGATGTCCGCGATGGATATCATTCAACGTGTGCGGGATAAAGGAGGCATCATCCGGAGTTTTGCCAGCTATGGTTCAGGCATTCCCGCGCCGGAAAACCATTCCAACCCGCTACGCTATGTGATCACCTGGAATCCCTACAACGTGGTCATGGCGGGGAGCAGCGGGGCCCAGTATCTCGAGGACGGGCAGATCCGGGCTCTCCCCTATCACCGCGTCTTCACCCAGACCTGGTCGGTGGACGTCGACGGCGTCGGGAAGCTGGAGGCCTACGCCAACCGCGACAGCATCGCCTATCTGGACTATTTCGGATTGGAACACGCCGAAACGATGATCCGGGGCACCCTGCGCTACCCCAACTGGGGCAAAACGTGGTCGAAAATCATCAATCTCGGCCTGACAAACGACACCCTGACTATCCCGCAACTGGAACAACGCAGTCTGCGCGAAATTGTAGAGATGTTTCTGCCGCCACACCTGGCTGGATCCGATGTGCGCCAGCGTGTCGCCGAGTATCTGAACATCAAGCCCACCGGACGCGCGATGCAGCAGATGGAATACCTGGGCCTCTTCTCGGATGAGATCCTTGGAACGAAAGGCCAGACTGCTGCCGACGCCATGGTCCATGTGCTGCAGATGAAACTGCCATTGCGGAAAGAAGACCGCGACATGGTCATCCTCGTCCACAGGATAACCGTTGAATACCCGGAGGCCGAGTCGTGTCGGGAGGAAATCGTCTCCACATTCCTCTGCTACGGGGATCCCAACGGGCACACCGGGATGTCCAAAACCGTCGGCCTTCCAGCAGCCATCGCCGTCAAACTGATCCTGACGGGGAAACTGGAAGCAACCGGGAGCCAGCTGCCGTTGCTGCCGGAGATTTACAAACCTGTTCTGGAAGAACTGGAACAGCTCGGAATGCCGTTCAGGGAGAAGGTCACTCCGCTTGACTGAGAAGGGAAACGCATAGCTTTCCGCCAGGGGGCACCGCTGCGCTCATGGCCTGACGGAACTATAGTATGAAGTGGTTTGTAATTCTTTCCAGTTCCCTGGTTCTTCACGTAGTTCTTCAGCGTACCCTCATCACCATGATGACCGACCGTTGATATAAAGTAACCTTTTGTCCAAAACTCGCCACCCCAAAGCCACAATTTGACCGAGGGAACACGCCTGAAAACCTCTCGCGCGGTGATACTCTTTAGGGTCCGCATAAGCTTGGTCGGACTGTAGCTGGGCACCGAGTGAACCAAGAAATGCGCATGATTGCGATCCGTCCCGATCTCCAAAAATGTGATCTCATACCGCTTCGATATCTCAAGACATACATCACGTATCGCTTCATCTACACGCTGATCAACCACCTCTTGTCGATATTTGGCTGTACAGACGATAGGATACAGCAATACCGACACATTATGATGTTTATGGATCACCTCGCTCATGCAACACGGTATCTACTGCAACCAGCCGAAGCAAGCTTCGGGATATCTGACCGCAAGGAGTATGAAATGGATGGGAAGCGGGGGAGCCTCCATGATCGAAATCCTCCGTGATCACACGGCGCTACTCCCCCCGGCGTCCCTGTTTGGCATGTGAAGGAGCGTACGGCAGCATTCCTGAAAACGGCAATTCTCATTTTCGCTTTTGAGGGGTCGGGAAGGATGAGCCTGCTTCACCGACCTAGACGATTTGGCCTGCTGAATCACCACATCGTTGAACCGCCGGATCCCTGCAGTGACTCCGGGAATAATCAAACTCCTGATGATTGCTTCAGGGATCGATATCGGTTACCTTTTGCGCCGTGCTTCAAGAGTAGATTTCAGGAGAGGTGGCCGAGCGGTTGAAGGCGCTCGCCTCGAAAGCGAGTTTACGGTGACACCGTAACGTGGGTTCGAATCCCACCCTCTCCGCAACATGAACAAATCCCGTATTTTTTGACGGGATTTTTTTCACAAACACGTTTCCGCTTTCAACAGATCCCTCATCACCCCACCTCGCCTGTTTATCCGAATCTCTACGTGGAGCATACCCGTTGGTATTATTACAGATAAAGATAGCTCTCTGATGATCATGCCGAATCATCGAATAAACTTGTTGTACAAGAACACAGAGATGTAAAATACGGGAGAAAAAAAAAGGTAAGGAGGGTCGTCTATGCGAAACCTTGTGAAGTGTTTCATACCATTCATTTTGCTTTTCCTGGTTGCAGGATGCGACCAGCTTCTCAACCAGAACCCAAAGGATAATCCTCCAGACGCACCGCGACAATTGACCGTGCAATTGAATCAGAGCGGCGCGATTGAATTCGTTTGGGTCGATGGTTCTGATAACGAATCCGGTTTCCGCATCGAATATCAGACTCAGGGAAGCATTGTCTGGAACCAGCTTGTCGAACTCTCGCGAAACGTCACGAGCTACGCCTGGAACGGTGCGCAGGAGAATACAACCTATTCTTTCCGGGTCTACGCATTCAACGATGTAGACAATTCTGATTTCTCCTATTCAAGTGCGATTGATATCCCGTTCAAGGCACCGACAAACCTCACGGCTACCGTTTCCGGCACGTCGATCGTTCTGAACTGGCAGGACAACTCACATGCTGAAGAATCTTACCGTGTTCAGCGAAGAATTGGAACGAACGATTTTATCGAAATCGCCAACCTTGGTGCCAATACGATCAACTATACGGATACGGAGTTTCCTTCGGGTGCCCAACTCGCTTACAGAGTCGTGGCTGGAGGAGGTGGAGAGTTCTCCGCGGCATCAAATGTTGCAACGTTGACTGCTCCAATCACGATTGCGGCGGCCACGAATCTGACGGCGACCGTGAATGGCAATGTCATTCAATTGAGCTGGACGGACAACTCGACCAATGAGACAGGTTTCCGTATCGAGCGGAAAACGGCTGGTGGATCCTATTCGACGTTGGATGACGTAGGATCGAATGTAGCCACCTACACGGACGAGGATTTCCCGTTTGATACCAACCTTGTGTACCGAGTCTTTGCCGTTGACGGCGAAGAGGAATCGTCTCCATCGAACGAAGCGACTGTCCATTCTCCCCTGGAGATGATTACTATCTATGAAGATGATTTCGAGAGCTACACACTAAACCATTTCATCGGTGCACCCTGGGAATATGGAATAACCACAGATCAGGTCACGTTTGGAATTCTTAGTGTTAATCCCTCCCCGGTGGGGGGTGGTCAAAACCTCATTTTCTGGGATAACACCATAGAAGATTGGGGTTATGCTGACCTTCCATTTTCTGCATTCAGCAAAGGTCGGATTGAATTTGACATAAACGTGATCTATGACGCGGACAATCCTTATCTCGATTTCGGGATTGGTCTTTCGATTGACCAGGTATGGCAGGACTTCAACGATTTCGGACCGTACTTGGAATTCAATTCAGACGGGAAACTGTACGCTGCCGATGGTTCCGATTTCGTTTCGACATGGCAGTTCCCGACCAATGAATGGTACCATATGGTCATCGAATTCGACGTCGAAGCGGGAACCTATCGTGTGTTGGCAAACGGCAACGTTGCTTACGACAATCTCGACTTCTTCAATAACAAGTCTGGCAGCAATGTCGTAGGATTCTCGCTGATCTGTTACAGCAACACAATGTTGTGGGCTGCTCAGATCGACAATCTGAAAGTGATCAGCCGTGGTCAACCTTCGACAAGTTCCATTGCGAAGTCTACCGGATCGAAACGAGGTCCGATAGTAAGCCCCCTCGCTCGTTAATACCCTCTATCGGGAAATCGATTCCTTAGCCCCGCCTTCGGCGGGGCTTTTTTGTTGCAACCTGTCCATTTCCCCTTTCGAACGGCGGATAGTCCATGAAAAACGCCCGGGAGATCCAGGGGCGTTGATGTTGTCGCAGCAGAAAGCACAAAATCATTTGGCGGATTCACCACCTGTTTCACGGTTAAGTACCTTGATCTCATCGCGTAGTTTCGCCGCCACTTCGTACTCCTCTCTCTCAACGGCTTCTTTCAGTCGGCGGTTCAACTCCATCAAACGATCTTCCTGGGTCGGTGCCTTCGATTCCGCTTCGGCGACCTCACCCCGCATTCCGGCTTCGGTGAAGACTTCCTCGGCGACAAAAATGGGCGAATCCGTTTTCAACGCGAGGGCGATTGCATCGCTTGGTCGCGCATCTACGATTTTCTCGCCGTCAACAGTTTGCAGATGAACCATCGCGTAGAACGTATTCTCCTTCAGTTCGGTCACCTCGATGCGTGTAATCTTCGACTTGGAGGCTTCCAGAAGATTGTAGAAGAGGTCGTAGGTCAACGGGCGCACATACTTCAATCCCTGAAGCAGAAGGGAAATGGTGTGCGCTTCCGTGGCGCCAATGAAGATCGGCAGCCACTGTTCGCCGTCCTTCTCCTTAAGAATGACGACATATCCCTGATAGGGAGGACTGATTGAAATGCCCGTGACTTCGACCGGTATCATGCCTTTCTCCTGCATCCTGAACCTTCTTGCGGGTATCATACCTCGGCACCACAAGTCTTGCCAATATACCGGACCTCCCGAATACTGTCAAGCAACGGCATCGGTTGTCCTGAGGTTCACGCTGTTTCTCTTCAAAGAGCGATCCCTGTAAAACGAAACGCTGTGGGATCACCACAGCGCTGAAGAACACAAACAAATCAAGCGCACAGCAATGCTCTGCTCGCCTGTATAGACCTCAATACCGGCGGAAGAGACTGACAACCTTTCCGAGAATTCGAAAATCAGAAAGGTCTTTCTCGATGATAATCGGTCCCATGAACTCGTTTGCTGGACGCAGGACAATGCGATCTTTCTCAGGGTGGTAGTATTTCACCGTTGCCTCATCCCCGATCAACGCGACCACGATGTCACCGGGTTCGGCGTTGTCCTGCTTGCGGCAGAAGACAACGTCGCCATCGTGGATACCCGCTTCGATCATCGATTGTCCCTTCACGCGCAAGGCGAACGTCTCCCCTTTCGGTGCATAATCGGCATCGATCGCGATGTGTCCCTTGAGGTTGTTCTCAGCGAGCAGTGGCTGGCCGGCGGCGACAGCCTCGCCGTACAGCGGGATCTCGACGATGCGATTCGTCCGATTGATTATTTCCGAAAGTTCGACCATGTGCGGTCCACGGGAAGGCGTTTCGTCCACTTCCCTGCCGATATAGCGCTCAAGGGCAATCTGTTTCCCCTCGGATGTCAGTTCAATTGCCCGGCTGCGATACCTGCGGCGCAGCAGATATCCCTTCTTCTCCAGCGCCTCGAGTATGCTGCGCACGCCGTTCGTGGACTGGATCCCCTCGGCCTCGCCGATCTCGCGGAATGTCGGAGGATATCCGCGCTCCATCAGACCTTCACCTATCCGTTTAAGTACGGACTGCTGCCGGGGCGTCAGTTTCTGTGCCATGATCCTGTCTCCTGTCCGGGACACGGATGACTGTTTTCTCGGGCGAATGATCAGAAAACACCTTCATTTGACCCGAAATTTGCATTCCGGCACCCAAAGTCCCTTCGATGATGAAAATCCGGAAAAAGATCAATGTTTCAAAGAAATCCTCGCGCACGCGCATACACGCATGCAAAAACAGGAAATCCCGTTCACAAAGAAGCCAATTCCGGACAATGACTGAACAAAAGATAAGTGAACAGGAGCTCAGTGTCA
The DNA here is from genome assembly GCA_043801585.1 of bacterium. Lineage (GTDB taxonomy): Bacteria > Electryoneota > Electryoneia > Electryoneales > Electryoneaceae > JAZDLX01. The sequence goes on from JAZDLX010000003.1 coordinate 15,562, forward strand.
ACGGTTTCTTGAGGTTTTGGAAAGAAGCACGGAGAGCTCGTCAGGTTGCTGATTTGAATTGACTTGAACAGAACCTCTTGGCGTGGATTAAAATAGCACCCGTGCCAATCCGTCGGGAAAGAAGTCCAAAGCGGCTTGGTGACGGCTGGCGTAATCCGAATTTCCACCTTATGATGGATTGCGCCTCATTTGAAGTAAAACCTGCTCAGGAGAATCACAAGCCTGGTAGGAAAAAGTAACGCTCAGGAGCGATCCGCCGCCGCCCGTTCAAGCATTAGCGTCACCGGGCCGTCGTTGACCAGAGAAATCTGCATCATCGCCCCGAATGACCCCTCTTTGACGTTCAGTCCCTCCAAACGGAGGAAATCACAGAAACGGGACATCATCGGTTCGGCGTGATCAGGTCGGACAGCATCGACAAAAGCGGGACGACGCCCTTTACGGACGTCACCGTACAGCGTGAACTGGCTGACCACCAGCACTTCGCCAGCGACATCCTGAAGGCCGAGGTTCATCTTTCCATCTGAATCCTCAAAAACCCGCAACCCGGCTGTTTTCTTCGCCAGCCATGCAGCCTCCTCTTCCCTGTCATCGTGGGTGATCCCCACGAGCAGAAGAAATCCTCGGCCGATGCGCGAGATCTCCCTCCCGTCCACGTACACCGCCGCCTCCGAAACCCGTTGAAGCAGGACACGCATGGTCAGACCACACTTTCCAGCCGCACCGACCCTTCGCCGAGTCGCTTTTCTACAGTATCGAGAATTTCACGTTTCGGGTTGATCCGATAGCGACCGCTGGAGAATGTCCAGAGTTCGCCATCATCGCTCCGGAAAAGCACGCGAACGTTCGCCACCCCGGGATTTCGCCGCAGGTCATTTTCCAGGGCAAGCAGCTCCTGTCCCGCAATCGCTTCATCGACAATGAATTGCACTGCACGTGTCAGCCGTTGAGCAGCAAAATCAAGCCGTTCAACCTCCTCGACGATCAACTCCACATCTTCCTCTCGCCGCTGGACACGCGCGCTGATCAGCACCGGGTGTTGGCCGATTTCCCGAAGCACCTCTCGAAGCCTTTCATAGACCGTGGGAAAAATGACGATCCCGACCGTGCCTGTAAGATCCTCGAACTTGCCGCGCATCATCGGGTCGCCCTTGCGGGTCGTTCGGCGTTCCAGGCTGGCGAAAAGCCCCGCCATGCGTACGTTGGTATTGTCTCCGGCGCCTGGCAGATCAGCGACAGTTATATTCGAGAACGAGGTGATTTCCCGATGGAATCGCATCAGGGGGTGGCCGGAAAAATAGAATCCCAACAGCTCGCGCTCCCATGCCAGCAGTTCATGCGCAGAGACCTCAGCGACAACAGGCATCTCCGGCCTGGGCAGATCCATTCCCCCACTCTCTTCCCCGAAGATGGAAACCTGGCCGTTCGCGCGTTCACGGGCGAGTTGCTGGCCGTAGTTGATCGCTGCTTCCAGTGCTTCCAACTGCTGATTCCGGTGCCCGGGGAGAGAATCAGTAGCGCCTGCACGAACCAGGCACTCGAGCACCTTCTTGTTCACCATCTGCCCGTTGATCCGCCCGGCGAGATCGAAGATGCTGCTGAAAGGTCCGCCTGTTTCACGTTCACCAAGAATATTCTGGATGGCAGCGCTCCCCACTCCTTTGATCGCGGCGAGGCCGAAGGTGACTTTGCCACCGTCGATCACAGCGAACTCCTCTTCACTCGTGTTGACATCCGGGGCGAGGACCTCGACGCCCATCCGTTTGCATTCCTCGAGGAATAGGACAAGCTCGTTCGTGTTGTCCTTGCGGACGGTCATCGACGCCGCCATGAATTCCGCGGGATGGTGGGTTTTCAGGTAGCCGGTCTGGTAGGCGAGTAACGCATATCCGGCGGAATGAGACTTGTTGAAACCGTAGCGTGCGAACTTTTCGATCAAATCCCAGAGCTGTTTCGCGGAGTTCTTGTTGATGCCGTTTTTGGCGCATCCATTGATGAACTCCGGCATCATCCGGGCCATGACATCTTTCTTTTTCTTGCCCATCGCACGCCGCAGCTCATCGGCTCGTCCGAGACTCATTCCGGCCAGGCGGTTTGCGATCTGCATCACCTGCTCCTGATAAACGATGATCCCGTAGGTCTCGTCCAGGATCTCGCTCAACTTCGGATGGAGGTAGGTGATTTTCTGGCGGCCGTGCTTCCGGTCGATGTAATCGGGGATGTTCGCCATCGGCCCGGGACGATACAGGGCGTTCATTGCGATCAGGTCCTCGAGTCGTTCCGGCTTCAACCGTCTGAGGTTGTCACGCATACCGCCCGATTCAAACTGGAAGATGCCGATGGTGTCGCCACGGCTGAAAAATTCAAACGTTTCCGCATCGTTCATCGGCAGAGCGTCGAGATCGATGTCAATCCCACGCTTGCGCAGCAGGGTCAGAGACTGCTCGAGGATGGTCAGCGTTTTCAGACCGAGGAAATCCATCTTCAGCAGACCCAGCTTCTCGACATTCGTCATGTCGAACTGAGTCACCATGTTGCCATCCGAAGCGCGGTACATCGGCACAAGGTTGTCAATGGGCTCGGGGGTGATGACGACGCCTGCCGCGTGAACTCCCGCGTTGCGGATCGTACCCTCGAGGACAAGAGCCTTGTCCATCAGCTCCTGATACTCCCGGCGGCTGTTCACAAGGTCGCGCAATTCCTTGACCTCTTCGAGCACCTTGGAAAGTGGCGGCACCTTCCCCTGCTGCGGATCGGGAATCAGTTTGCTGATCGCCTCGACCTCCGGCAACGGAATGCCCATGACCCGACCAACATCCTTGACCACCTGGCGCGAGAGCATCCGCCCGAAAGTGATGATCTGTCCAACGCAATCCTCGCCGTATTTCTTGCGAACATATTCGATCACCTCGCTTCGGCGGCTGTCGGAAAAATCCACGTCGATGTCAGGTAAGGATTCGCGTTCCGGATTGATGAACCGCTCAAAAAGGAGTCCGTACCGAATCGGGTCAATGTTCGTGATGCCCACCAGGTAGGACACCAGAGATCCGGCCGCGGAACCTCGGCCCGGTCCCACCGGGATTTTCTCCCGTTTGGCGAAGGCAATGAAATCCTGGACGATGAGGAAATAGCTTGCGAGACCCTTGAGTTTGATAATGTCAAGCTCGGTTTCGAGCCGCTTGCGAATTTCTTCGGTGACTTCCGGATACCGCCGCGGCAGGTCCCGGTAGGCAAGCTGTTTCAGGTATTCGAAATCATCGCTGACTTCCGCGTCTTCGGGCAGCTTGAATTCCGGGAAATGCTTGTTCCCGAAGTCCATCTCGAACTCGACCTTTTCGGCGACTTCCAGGGTGTTCGACAGCGCTTCCGGAACTTCGCTAAAAAGTGCCCGCATCTCCTCCTCGGTCTTCAGGTAGAATTCCTGCCCAGTAAACTTGAAACGGTTCGGGTCGTTGCGATCGGACCGAGTCTGGACGCAGAGAAGGATGTCGTGCGGGTCAGCGTGTTCTTTTTTCAAATAGTGGGTGTCGTTCGTCGCAACCATCTTCACGCCGATCTTCTTCGACAGACCGGTGAGAAATTTCATCACGTGAAGCTCTTCATCGATTCCGTGGTTCTGGAGTTCGATATAGAAATCCTCGCCATACAGATCCTGAAGCAACCCGGCGACCTTCAGCGCCTCTTTCTCACCCTTTTTCAGGAAGGTCTGGTTGAGGTGGCTCTGGATGCAGCCGGAGAGGCAGATGATCCCCTCACGGTGCTGGTTCATCAGCTCGTAATCGACACGGGGACGGTAGTGGAAGCCGTCACGGTACCCGGCGGTGGAAAGCTTGATCAGGTTATTCCACCCGGCTTTATTTTTCAACAGCAGCAGCAGGTGGTAGATCGGGCGTTTGTTCCCATAGAGGTCCGCGCCTTTTTCGGTGTGTTTGCCATCGGTTAAATAGAGCTCACAGCCGATGATCGGTTTGATCCCGACCTTCTTCGCGGCGGAGTAGAAATCAACGGCTCCGGCCATGTTGCCATGGTCGGTGAGTGCAATTGCCGGCATCCCGAGACGGGCGGCTTCCGCAGTCAGATCTCCAACCTTTGAGGCTCCATCGAGGAGGGAATAGTCGCTGTGGTTGTGCAGGTGGATAAAACTCATGTATGGCGACTCCGGCTAAGAGGGGTTCCAGCTTATGATCTGAAGCAGCCTTGTATCTCCAGGCTACTGCGGGGATTTCACCGAAAATCAGTCCTGCCCGTGAGACTCATTCCATCGGTCGAATCAGTCCATTTCAGCACCAATCGACGAACGGATCGCTTGTTCCGGTTCGGACAAGCAAGAAGATCAACAACTTACGTTAATAATTGATTCTTCAGTGCTTACAAATATGCCCGCTTCGCAGGTGATACGGTGGTAGTATAGCGCAAGAGTGTGGCTCCGTCCACATCAAGAGAGGGCGAAAGACTCGGTCTCGGGAGTTTTTCTATTGCTACTGAGGTCCGAACATCGGCGCAGCCACCGATTGGCGTTCCTACTCCTCTTCTCGCCAGATTTTGGCTCCGAGATTGGCAAATTTCTCTTCCAGCTGCTCGTAGCCACGGTCGAGGTGGTAGATCCGGCTGATTTCGGTCCTTCCTTTTGCCGCAAGTGCCGCAATGACAAGGCTGGCGGAGGCTCGCAGGTCGGTGGACATCACCGGTGCGCCGACGAGCTTCGTGGGACCGGTGACCTGGGCGATGTTGTCGCGCATGATGATATTCGCCCCAAGGCGGATCAGCTCGGGAACATGAGTGAAACGGTCCGGATAAATCGTATCCTCAATCAGGCTGCTCCCCTCAGCTCCGGTCATCAGGGCGATCCACTGCGCCTGCATGTCGGTGGCGAAACCGGGGTAGACCTCGGTCTGGATGTCAACGGCATGGAGTTTTCCCGAGGATTGGACACGGATGCGGTCGCCCTTCACCGCGATTTTCAACCCCGCCTCGACGGAACGGTCGAGAATAATCGAGAAGTGATCCGGGTTCGCGCCGACGAGAGTGACATCCCCTCCCGCCCGCCCTACCGCTGCAAGGTAGGTTCCGGCTTCGATACGATCCGGGATGACACGGAAGTCCACTGCATTCAGGGAATGCCCACCCTCGATGTGAAGCGTTGTCGAGCCGGCGCCTTCGATGGGTGCGCCCATCGCGATCAGCATTTTCGTAAGGTTGGTCACTTCGGGTTCACGGGCGACATTCTCAAGGATGGTCTCACCCTTCGCCGCGACCGCCGCGAGAAGCAGGTTCACAGATGCACCAACCGAGGGAAAATCAAGGACGAACCGGTTGCCACGCATCTTCCGGGCGTCCGCGAGGATATATCCGCGATCAAGCTGTGTCTTGACACCCAGGGCTTCGAGTCCCTTGAGGTGGATGTCCACAGGCCGTGGCCCCCAGGCACATCCACCCGGCAGGCTGACCTTCGCCCTGCCGAGACGTCCGATCAGGGCGCCGAGCGCATAGAACGACGCGCGCATGGTTTTGACGAGTTCATACGGCGCGGTGTCAGAGGTGATCGTTGACGCGTCGAAGGTCATTGTGTCGTTTTGCCGGCTTACGGCGATCCCCAGACCTTCGAGCACCGAAGCCATCGTACTGACATCCGCAAGATCCGGAACGTTGTGAAGGGTTGTCTGTCCCGGAGCAAGAATTGCCGCAGCCATCAGCGGCAATGCAGCATTCTTCGCACCGGCGATCCGCACCTCGCCCTTTAATTCCCTGCCACCTTCGATGACCAGATTGTCCATGCGTCCTCACTCCCTGCCCATCAGGAAAAAGCAATGAACCGTTGACGGAAGGTAATACAAAGGGTGATGCGGAAAAACCTGTCACTGTGTCCTGCGCAGGCCTTTCTTTCTCACGTATCTTTAATTTTTTACTCCCTGGAGAGGAGGTTCACACGATGGACAACCACCAACAACCTGCGGAATCAGGCGCAAGTTCTGCGGCGGATACGGCGTTCAGTCTGTCACGCCGGGGATTTATCAAGATGACGATCGCAGGCACTGCGGCGACAATGGGAGCTTTCGGCGCCGCGGCGATTCACCCTTCAAAGGCGTCAGCACACCCCTCGACATCCATCCTGTCGATGGAGGATATCCCCTCCCGTTCCATTGAAGAGGCGACCATCGATGATTTGATGAAGGGCATGGCTGACGGCAAATGGAATGCCCGCTCCATTGCCGAGGCCTACCTGACAAGGATCGAGGCGATGGATCGAAGAGGACCCAACCTGGCGAGTGTGATCGAAACGAACCCGGATGCCCTCGGCATCGCGGACAGGCTCGACGGCGAGCGCCAGAAAGGAAAATTTCGCGGGCCACTTCACGGAATCCCCGTTCTCGTCAAAGACAACATTGCGACGCATGACAAAATGCAGACCACTGCCGGTTCCCTGGCGCTCGACGGATCACAGCCGCCCGAAGATTCCTGGGTCGCGGCAAAACTGCGAGAGGCGGGGGCGGTGCTGCTGGGCAAGGCAAACTTGAGCGAGTGGGCGTTCTTCCGCGGAGACTATGGCATCTGCGGCTGGAGTGCCCGCGGAGGGCAGTGCCGCAATCCCTACGCGACCGACCGTACAACAAGCGGTTCCAGTTCCGGATCGGCGGTGGCAACTTCCGCCAATCTGACCGCAATCTCCATCGGCACCGAGACCAACGGATCCATCGTCTCGCCTTCATCGGTAAACGGAGTCGTGGGCTTGAAGCCGACTGTCGGTCTGGTCAGCCGCTACGGCATCATCCCCATCGCCCACACCCAGGACACCGCCGGTCCGATTACACGAAGCGTGCATGACGCCGCCATCGTCCTTGGGGCGCTTACAGGTGTGGACAAGAACGACCCGGCGACCGCTGATTCAAAAGGGAAATCCTACACCAACTACATTCAGTATCTCGATCCTGATGGACTCCACGGCGCTCGTATCGGGGTGGCACGGGAATTCTTCGACATGCGCCCGGGAGTTTCCGGGCTCGCCGAAGACGCGGTGAAACTGATGCAGAGTCTTGGCGCGGAAATCGTCGATCCCATCGAACTGCCGTGGATGGACGAAGCTGAGAAGCATTCGCTTGAGGTGATGTACTACGAGTACAAGCACGACCTGAACGCCTACCTGAATTGGCTGGGAAAGAACACAAAGGTCCATTCGATGGCGGAGGTAATTGAGTTCAACAAACAACACGCCGACGTCGAAATGAAATTCTTCGGCCAGGAGGATTTGGAAAAGGCGCAGGAGCGTGGTCCGTTGACCGACGAAAAGTACCTGAACGCGCTGAGCGAACTGAAACGGCTCGCCCGTGACGAAGGGTTGCACAAGGTCATGGACGAGCAGAAGCTCGACGCGATTGTCGCACCGACAGCGGGGCTGGCGTGGGTCATCGACCCGATTAATGGCGACCATTTTACCGGCGGCAGCTCCTCCCCCGCCGCAATCGCTGGATGCCCGGACATCTCGGTGCCGATGGGGCATGTTTTCGGATTGCCGACAGGACTGTCGTTCTTCGGGCGAGCCTGGAGCGAACCGACGCTGATCCGTCTCGCCTACGCCTACGAGCAGGCGTCGAAGATGCGGCGTCCACCCCAGTTCCTGCAGACGGCGAATCTGGGCAATTGAGTGACAGTTACCTAATTCCGGCGTTGGAACGAGATGTTCATCACAACGCATTCTGGAATTAGGTAACTGTCACTCAATTGCGTTCATCTGTAATCCCCCTACCCCTCATTGCCAAACAATTCACAATGTCTTAAACTTGCAGAATGCATTCCATTCTGAAGTATATAGCCTGCACACTTGGATTTCTCTTCCTGCTGGGAGGTCCGCCCCTCATGGCCCAAGATTCCGCTGTGCAACAACTGCTCGACCAGGTTGGTTTGAAACCCAGCGACGGACAACGCGGGCAAATGGATACCGTGGGATTCGCCTCCACGGCGGAACAGATGGATGCCGTGGTTGCCCTGTGCACGGCAAATGCGAAGTCGAGGGAAGATTCTCTGCGGAGCGCCTTTTCGTGGCTGGACACGGTTTCCTTCCGTGCGGGTGTTTGCCCTCATGACGATTACTGCTACGCGGGGCGTCTCTACCCGCTGTTGCTCTCACGGATTCATGCCAAGCGAGTGATCCTTTTTGGTGTCTTCCACAAGGCGAAGGTGTTCAACTGCCAGGACGTTCTGGTGTTCGATTCCTTCACACGCTGGCACGGTCCGCACGGCACTGTACCAGTCTCTCCTCTTCGCGAGGAGATCCTCAGACGCCTCCCGGCTGGCGATGTTCGAATTGACGATGACATGCAGCAGGTCGAGCATTCGGTCGAAGCCATTGTCCCCTGGCTGCAGGCGTTCAATCCCGATGTCGAGATCGTTTCGATCCTTGTACCCTACATGGATTGGGCCACCATGAACCGTCTTGCTGGTGATCTCTCCTCGTCGCTAAACGACATCTTCCGCGAGCACGGGTGGAAGCTGGGAGAAGATGTTGCGATCATCTGCTCTTCGGATGCGGTCCACTACGGAGATGCCGACTGGGGCGGAAGCAACTACGCGACGTTCGGGACGGATATCGCCGGGTATGAGCAGGCGGTCCGGCGTGACATGGACCTCGCCACACACGATCTCGCCGGAAACGTGAATCCAACCGGACTGCATAATTTCTTCGAATCGTGTGTGGATCCGGACGATGTGTACCAATACCGCATCACCTGGTGTGGGCGTTTCTCGATTCCCTTCGGTTTATCTGTCGCTGCGAGTCTTGCCAACCGGTTGGGCGAGCCGCCGTTGGATGGAATACTCCTTGATTATGGCACAAGTGTCAGCGAGGCAACGCTTCCCCTCGATTCCCTCGCCGGGATGGGTCGCACCGCCCCCAACAACCTGCACCATTGGGTCGGATACGCCGCCCTGGGATACCGTTAAAAGAGATACCCGGCTGACAGGGCAGCCGGGCCATTCGTTATCAGTCATCCTGAACGAAGTGAAGGATCTTTGAGTATCCGTTCATTATGAAACCCGGGACTGAAGTCCCGGGCCACCCGCCGGGCAATTGAGTGACAGTTACCTAATTCCACGATGCGAAGGGATGAACGTCTCGACCCAACCCTGGAATTAGGTAACTGTCACTCAATTGCCTGACCATTTAGCAGAAACCCGGCCATCAAGCTGACCGGGCCACCCTACTTCAATGTTGTGTCGGGTCGTTAGCGCAGCGGAGACCCGACACAGGTCTCACCTTGACCATCCATCTGTACAGCATTCTAAAACTATATGAAACCCGGGACGGAAGTCCCGGGCCACCCAAGCGTTGTTTTCATCAAGATGCCACTATCCCTTCCCGATTAGCTCTCGCGCTGTGGCGCGGGCGGAATCGGTGATGGTATCGCCGCCAACGAGGCGGGCGATCTCTTCCACCTGCTCGCCGCTGCCGATGTCAACCTGGCGCACACGGACTGTAGTGCTTCCCGGATCCGTGAGTTTTTCAACCACGATGTGGTGATCGGCGAGGCTGGCGATCTGGGCGAGATGAGTTACCAGGATCACCTGCCGGATCTTCGCAAGCTCTTTCAGTCGCACGCCGACCTGGCGCGCGGTTTTCCCGGAGATGCCCGTGTCGATTTCGTCGAAGATGAGAACAGGCGGATTTCCCTCCGGAGGATCGAGTCCTTTGAGCAGGAGCATCACCCGGCTGAGTTCACCTCCGGAGGCGACCCTGGCGAGGGGTTTGGGCTCATGGCCGGGGTTGAACGAAGTCAGAAACTCGATGCGGTCCCACCCCAGCGGCCCCACCCGTTTCTCTCCCACAGTGGGAAAAACCACACGGTCGCCCTCTTCGTCGATCCATTCGATGCGGAAGACCGGGTGCTGCACACCCACCGACTTCAGACCCTTCTCCATCTCGCCACCCATCTTCGGCGAAGCTTTACGGCGGCGCAGGGAAACACGGTCGCAAACACCCTCCCAGATCTCCAGGTGAGCATCGATCTGGCGTTTCAACTCGTCCCGAAGTATCTCAAGTTCTTCTGTGCCCTGCTGGCGTCCGCGCAACTGATCCCGCGTCTCAAGCAGTTTGTCCATCGTCCCGCCGTACTTCCGGATCAGCTTGTTGAGTTGATTGTGACGCGCGCGGACCTCCGACAACCGCTCAGGATCGAGGGCAACGTTGTCACGGCGATCGGCGAGATCAACGGAGGCCTGGCGCATTGCACCGAGAGCCTCCGACAACGTGTCTACCGTCGTTTTCAGTTCACCGTCTATTTTCTCAAGCGCACGCAGTTGGTTGATCACTTCGGCGAGAGCATCGGAAAGCGGTTCCTCACTCTGGTCAAGACGGTCGACCGCCTGCCCGAGTCCAACAATCAGGGTCTCCGCGCCTTCAAGGAGACGGATTTCCTTCTCCAGCTCTACATCCTCCTCCTTCTTCGGGTCGAATGCTTCGATCTCATCGAGCTGGAAGCGGGCGAGTTCCTCCGATTCACGGAAACGCGCAATCTTCTGCTCCGTCGTGGCCAATTGCGCGGTCATCGCCTGCCAACGTGCGTGCAGGGTGACAAGGCGTTCGGCGTCCGAAGTGAGTCCGGCGAAACGGTCAAGGTGGCCGAGATGGGTCGCCTCGTCGAGCAGTGTGATTCCCTCCCGCTGTGCGGTGAGCTCCACCCAACGGCCCGCCTCTTCCTTGAGCGAACCGATAGTTGATGCAGCACCGTCCAGCCACGCCCGGGTACGGCCGTCCGGACGAACCTCCCGTTTCAACGACCGCGCTTCCGAAGTGCCCTCAAAATCCGCTTCAATTTCCGCGGGAGTGTCCCCGACAACATCGGGATGCGCCCGATCACCGAGGGCGAGGCCGATGGACCCGATGAGGATCGATTTGCCGGCACCGGTCTCTCCGGTAATGACATTCAATCCCGGACCGAACGTCATATCCAGCTCAACGACGAGGGCGACATTGCGTATGTGAAGGCGTTTTAGCATGTGACCCTTGAATGGGAATTCCGTTTTTCCCCACCCCGCCTCACCTTTGGCTGATCGGCGAGCGGCGGCAAATTGCACGTTCGAACAAAAAGCTCTGCAAATGTACGCCGAATATAACAAAGCGAGAAGGGAACGTCAGTCCCTTCCCGCATCATCATCCAGCGAGAGACAAGGTGAATCCGACCCGTCTACCCGGAATAATCCTGAAAATGCGACATCAAGTCTTCCATTGCCCGATGCGCGGCGTCAAGGTCCATGGAAAAGACACTTAGGTCGTGACGGCGTCCATAGGTGTCGCGGATATGATTCTTCAAAGTCGCCTCTTTGGTGAAACCGATCGCGGTCAACAGTTTCTGAGCCTCTTTGTGTTCTTCCATCAGGTCGGCATAGAGCTTTTCCAGACCAAGGGTCTCAGCCAAAGGTATCATTTCGTCGAACAGCACTGTTGCAATGCCATAACGCCGAAATTTCGGGTGGGTGACAAGCACAACTTCACCTGTGTGCCGGATCCACGTGCTCATCCCCGGGTACAGCGAAAGCACTCCTACAACCCGATCCTCACTCCAGGCCGCAAGTGTAATGACCCTTCCATCCTCGATCCACCTTCGCATCCGATGGGGATAATTCGGATCGTTCAGATCATTGGGCAGCTTGGACTGATCTTTTTTGTCAAGCTGCTGAAAAAGTTCGATCTCCTTTGGGATCTCTTCCATGGTGAGCGGTCTGATCTCGACCTCAAAATTCTTACGACAGATGACTTTGTGAGGGTATCGATCTTTCAATGCGTCCATAAATGTGTCCTCGTTCGGTACATTTAGAATAAGCGTCCGCCCTGAGATTGTCAACCGATTTCACCTTGGAGAGAAACTGTCCCTCCCCTTGGATGCTTCCCAACTCCTCATTCGAGAGATCAATGGGAACTTTTGCCGGGTTGGTTGAGTTTCAGGGATAGGAAGTCCGAACAAACGTGCTCTTTGAACGTTCATGCGATTATTGAATGTGCTATTACGAAACAATTCTGCCAACCGTGCGTTATAATGCAGCACATTTCTGCCGTTCAGGCAGTCGCCGGGAGAATAGGAATGGCGGATGAAGATCGTTCGGGATATTGTTAAACTATTGATTTTATGACGGCAACAGCTATCGCGTGCGGACCGTCAAACATTTGGCACGTTTCTTGTAGTAGTTCTATTGTAGTAAAATGAGTCTCTGAGGAAGCATCTGACATAGAGTTAGCGACAGTGAAACAATTCGGCTATTCGATTTAAGCATTTGCTATTTCATGATCTTACAATCGGAGGTATGTAGAGCGCCTCCAAGAGTCACGACTTGACTTCCAGATATTTATTCTGTTTCTTCCCGGACCCTTGTGGTAGGGTTCGCTAACTACGTATTAAAGGGTAACGGTAGCTGCCGAGAAAACATCCGGCAACGCCTTTCGCTTCGGATTTTTCGTTTGTTAGGAGGATAGAAAGATGAGTCCAACCGTCGATCTTTACGAACACCGTATGCCGACTCTCGACGAGTTGGAAACGGATCTTGAAAACTGGCAGCAACGTATCGCCAGTTGGGCCGAACGGATTCCGTGGGCGGAACCCGACCAGCGTGATTTGGCGATGTCCACGGCGAAATTCCTGCGGAAGATCGTCGCAGAGTCCTGGATTCACCTGCTGGCCTGCAAGGCTCGTGGCGCCGATCCCATGGACAATTCGGCCTTTCGCGCCCGCCGTCTGCACCGTCAGTTGCTGACATTTGGTCCGAAGCTGGCGATGAAAATGGAAGAGCGTCTTCCCGAGGCCGTTCCGAGCCTGGCTGCCTGATTCAGGCAATACATTCGCTATCAAAGCGTCCCATGTGGGACGCTTTTTTTATAGCTATTGTGAAATTCCATGCTAAACAATGCATGTACTGGATTTGTCGTCCTGAACGTAGTGAACCGCAGCCCCAAAGGGACAAGCCCGCAGGTCCCAAGGGGACGTGCAACACAGGATCTCTCGTTGTGAGCAGACCGGTTTCTCGAGATACTCACGCCGAGAGATGCTTGATGCCGAAGGGTCGCCATTCAGCAGGACAACTATCGTACAGTATCGTCATAAATCTCAACGGAGGCGTGGTAAAAGAATGTGCTCTCGCAGGATAATACGTCAGGATTCGAAAACTTTTTTCTCCAGCGTGGCGAGCAGGGCTTTGACATCCGGATCATTCTTGAGATCCACGCGAAAAGCACGGCGCAAGTGAGCCAGGGCGCTACCGGACACACCGAGGCGTTCACCCAGTTTCTTTACGCCTCCCTCGTCCACGGCATGCCGCAACGCGAGTTCGACAACGAATTTCCGTCCCGGATGCCGGCTTCGCGCTTTTCTGAGTTCCTGCGTGCTGGTTCCAAAGTACTCAGCAGCCACGGTGAGGATGCGGAGGAAATGCAGCATGGAACTGTCAACAACGTTTTCATCGCGTGGTGTTTCAAGGGAACGGCGGCGTCCCTTGGCTCTCTCGTAATAGCGATCGACAAACCCCTCCGAACCGAGCAGACTCATCGCGACAACTCGATCGAGCAGATCACCGCCCCCGTCCTGTTTGACGCCTTCGATGATGTACCGGTAAAAACCGTCGGTGGGATGATCCGGCATCAGCCGTTTGCACTTTTCAAGCACCTCATCCTGCGCGAACCATTCCGGAACCGGCGCAGTGCCCGTATAGATCGGGAAAGACGTCCAACGATTGCTGCTGACCTCTCCCCACTTTCTCGCTTCCGATTCGTTTGACCAGTGCTCACCAATGATCGGTGAGATGTGCACACGACGGACAACCGGAAGAAAAAGGTCTCCCTCCTCGACAAGAATCGCACGATGCCTGTCGCGGATCAACGATTCAGATTGCCCTTTCGCCGCACGCAGCCGGTTGAAGAAACCCGCCTGGGTGCGATGGACAAATCGTGACAGGGGAAGTCTCCCCGCCCGGAGAAACAACAGAGCGGATTTTTCAAGCAGGGCAAAGGCATAAACGGTCACACCAGCGGGGAGAGCGGCATCTCCGAGGGATTGGAAAAAAAGCTCCCTGTCCTCATCGCCATGAAAGAGGGATACTTCCTCTCTGGCTCGAATCTGGACGAGGTACGTCGCTTGGGGTATATGAATCCGGACGGGTCGAGACATGGCCGTTTAAAGTACATCCCATGAAGAGGTGGTACAAGGGCAGTGGAGGAGACGAGTGCGACGAACCGCGCTTTTCTCCTCCGCGAGGTACATCCGTCAGTCTACAAGTGCCGCGTTCCCGCTCCTGGTGATATCAAACATGCGTTCAAGGGCGGCATTCGACTCACGGGTTGTTTCCGGGTCCACAGCCACGTGCCAACGAAGTTCGCCCTTTTCAACCGCACGTAAACTTTCAAGCAACGCCTCGGGGCTGATCCGGAACATCGTCGAGCAGAGACAGGCGTACGGAGCAAGACTGTAAACCTCTTTCCCCTGTTTTACCATCTCCTGCCCGATCCGCGCAACCAGGTGATTTTCCGTTCCCACGGCCCATTTCGAACCCTCGGGACTTTCCGCAATCGTTTTTATAATCTTGGAAGTGGAACCGGAGTTATCAGCCTTCTGCACGACCTCGAAACTGCATTCGGGATGCACAATGATCTTGATGTCCGGGATCCGTTTGCGCCAGGCATCCACATGCTCGGGGATAAAATGCTGGTGAACACTGCAGTGACCCTGCCAAAGCAGCACTCTCGCATTACGAATCGCCACGGCGGAGTTCCCCCCAAGCGGCTCTTCGGGATTCCAAACGACCATCTTATCGAGCGGAATTCCCAGTTCATAGCTCGTGTTGCGGCCGAGATGCTGATCCGGGAAGAAGAACAGTCGCTCACCCTTCTCCAGCGCCCAAGTGATGATCTTGTGGGCATTTGAAGAGGTGCAAATGGTGCCACCGTGACGGCCGACGAACGCCTTGACATCCGCTGTGCTGTTGATGTAGGTAACCGGCACGAGTTTCGACGTGTCGATCACTTCTCCAAGCTGTTCCCAGGCCTCTTCAATGTCCCCGATCTGCGCCATGTCCGCCATCGTACACCCGGCACGTTTGTCCGGCAGGATCACCTTGACAGAATCCGGCGTGAGCATGTCCGCCGTCTCGGCCATGAAGTGGACGCCGAGAAAAATCACGTACTTCGCGTCTTTCACCTCGGAGGCGTATTGCGCAAGGACCAGTGAATCGCCGGTTTTATCCGCAAACTGAATCACCTCGTCACGCTGGTAGTAATGCCCAAGCAGAACGAGGTCCCTGCCGAGACGTTTACGGATCTCGAGGATTTCAGCCAGCACCGCCGGGGCCACCACCGGCTCACCCATATATTTGACGTCCTCGATCGGCTGTTCAGGATTCCAGCGTACTTCAAGGGGTTGTGTCTTGATCGCCATGAACTTGCACACATCCTTGTGAAAGGGTTTGCAAAGATGTTGTTCGTACAAACGTTAGTAGCAATATAAAGGATTGATCGGCAGGTGATAAGTGAGCGACCGGGGTGGAGTCGGCATTGCGAGACCGTCAACGACGATCTGCCCAGGGCCCATAGGGGGGAAACTGGGGACGGTTCAATCCATCCACCCGCCAGGCGCGCATCTGCAACAGGGTTTTCCCTCGCCGCACCGGCGGGACATCAATGGCACTCACCCGTGCAAACCGTGCCTCCAGCATCTTGCGCGGGTCGATGGTGTAGCGGGCCTGGGTGATCAGCACTCCGCTTGCACCCTCCCACTCAGGTTCGGGTGTCCACCAGGCGAACATGTGCGGTTGATCCCCGATCAGAACCACCGGGTGCTCGCCGCGGTCCGCCCAGGCGATCTCGCCTGCTGTAAACCATTTGTGTGCAAAGAGTACGTCGCTCTGTTGCAGCAAGCCATTGCGCTCGAGGTAGAGAATCGTCTGGCGCCACCCCACCAGATCGAGTGTGGGATCGGCTTTGGGCCTGATCCGAAGGATTCCTGCCTGCGCCTGAACGATCACCAGAATAACCAGCAACCCGTTGGCGATCAAGGAGCCACGCATGAAATGCTGTTCCCAGGGTTTTGTCGAAAGCCAGCCCGAGGTGAGCACGAGCGCCGCGATGTATCCCGGCATCGTCCAGTGCGGGAGGATTCCTCGTGTCAACCCGAGCAGCGTCATCCCAACCACCGGCAGCAGGAAAAACGGGATCAGCCAGGCGTCCCCCCGGTCCTCACGCCTTGGACGCAACGCGCCAATCCAGAGAACAGCACAAACCCATGGCGTCAGGTAACTGAGTTGTCCGCCGAGTGCCTGACCGAAAAGATCAAAACGGAAACGAAAACCTCCGGAAATTCCCTTGCCGAACTGTCCCGCAAACGCAATCCAGCCGTTGTTCGCATTCCAGATCAGGTTTGGCAGAAAGACCAGCGCCGCGACAACAAGCGAGAGGTAAAGACGGGGATTACGCCACCACCTCCGAAGCTCCGGATCGAAGACCGTTGCCAGCGCGAAGGATGCGGGAAGCAGAACAGCGTGGTATTTTGCCAGCATCGCCAACCCGAGCAACGCACCCAGTGCGATGAACCCTCCGTTCGGTACGAATTGACCGCTGCGCAGGCGTGCCAGCACCCAAAGCGCCCAGATCCAGGCAGCGACGAGACCGTTGTCAGGGATGACAAAGGCCCCCGCACCTACGGCAAAGAAGGGTGTCGCCAACGGGAGGAGCAGGGCAATGATCGCGGCACGGCGGTTGTACAGGTCCCTGGCAAGGGTGTAAAAACCCACTTGGGACAAGGAAAACACGACGAGCGCACCGAACCGAAGCGCGAGCGGATGCCAGGCTCCCGTGAGCCACCAGCCGAGACCGGCTGTAACCGCAACGATGGGCGGATGGTCAAAATAACCGGGGGCGAGATGCCGCGCGAAGAGATGGTAGTACGCCTCGTCGAACCCCGGCCCCACGGACGCTGCGGCGACGGCACGGGCCACAAACGAGAGCGCGAGGATCAGCAGAGCCGGCCGGTCGTGAAAGATCGGCAAGACACGTGATGAAGGGATGGGACGCATGGCTGAAAGTAACTTCAAAGG
>JAZDLX010000001.1:0-15921 GCA_043801585.1 bacterium
ATGCTGGAGAGTGGAGTCGGAATTGATCTCGTACTGCAGGACATGAATTTCTCCCGGAGCACATCCGGTGAGGAGGGAATGCGCCTGCTGGGCGAGATTCGCCGTCTGCAACCCCAGCTTCCTGTAATCCTGATGACTGCATGGGGGACTGTACAACTCGCCGTCAAAGGGATGCGTGCGGGAGCCGCCGATTTCATCACAAAACCCTGGTCTCACCAGCAGGTTCTGCAGGCGATCACGACCGTCCTGGATCTTGTCAAGACTCGTCAACGAGACGTGACAAAAGTAATCGAACGGGAAGAGCTTGACGCACAATGGGATTTTTCACGGATCATTGGCACGGATCCGGTGCTGCTGCGTGTGCTCGACGTTGTCGGCCGTGTTGCGGATACGGACGCTCCCGTGCTGATCACCGGCGAGAGCGGCACTGGAAAGGAGCTGGTGGCGGATGCCCTTTGGCGAAACAGTTCGCGAAAATCAAATCCATTTGCCAAGGTGAATCTCGGCGGTATCCCTACCTCCCTCTTTGAAAGCGAAATGTTCGGCCATGTCTCAGGTGCGTTTACGGACGCGAAAAATACTCGAATCGGGAGGTTCGAATCCGCCCACGGCGGAACTCTTTTCCTTGATGAGATCGGAGATCTTGCGCCATCGAGTCAGGTCAAGCTCCTTCGTGTGCTGCAGGATCGAACGTTTGAAAAGGTTGGATCGTCCAAAAGTCAGACGGTTGATGTTCGACTGATCACCGCGACCAATCGGAACCTTCAGGAGTGCATCGAGAAAGGTGAATTTCGAGAAGATCTGTTTTACCGGATCAACCTGATCAGCGTGAATCTTCCATCGCTGCGGGAGCGAAAGAGCGACATTCCCCTCCTCGCGGAATCCTTTCTCGAGGAGCTGACTGCGCGTTACAACCGCAAAGGGATTACAGTGGACTCCGGCGCGATCGAGTGGCTTCGCACCCGCCCGTGGCCCGGCAACATCAGGCAGCTCAGGCAACTGATCGAACGAACGGTCCTTCTGGCATCAACACTCCACGTTACAGCAAATGCACTCGCGCTGGCTGAGGACATGCAGCCGGAGGATAGTGCACGGAGTCCTCTGGCCACTCCCGGAATGAATACTCTGCAGGACGTTGAATTGAAAATGGTTCAGCGAACCCTTGAGTATTTTGATGGCAACGTCACCCTTGCTGCGCGCTCGCTGGGAATCAGCCGTTCATCATTCTACCGGAAGCTGGAGAAACTCAGGATGGATTCGTGAAACTCGGATCGCGCCTGACTGTTTACCTCGTCCTGCTCCACCTTGTATTCATGATCTTGGCTGTTGCTGTGCTGTGGGAGAGGTACCGTCCGTGGATCGCGGTTATCGAGGCGCTGCTGCTTGCCACGCTCATCGTGGGTTTTTGGCTTGTCAGGCAGCAGGCGCGTGTGGACGAACTTACAGAAATTGGCGGCGAGTTCATCCGTGAAGGTGATTTTTCCCACTACTTTGCCGAATCCCGACAACCCGAGATCAACCAACTCGTCCGCATTTTCAACAAGATGGTGGAAACTCTTCGCAAGGAACGTCTGCTCAAACTCGAACAACAGAAGCTGCTCGAAGATGTGATCCACTCCTCCCCCAGCGGTATTATGACCCTTGATCTCGATGGAAGAATCGATACAATCAACCCGGCGGCGGCTTCACTGCTGGGCGTGGAGACGGAGGCGGCTGCGGGCAGGACTCTCGGCGAAGTTTCTGGGACTCTCGCGTCGCACCTCGCCACTCTTCCCGATGGCGGTGCGACGATTGTATCTCTCCCTGGGCCGCGCAAGATTCGTTGCGAACATGGAGGTTTTTTCGAACACGGTTTTCGCCGCAGCCTGTTTCTGATGACGGATCTCACCCGGGAGCTCTGGAGGACGGAAAAGCGCGTCTACGAACGGGTCATCCGCACGTTTTCCCATGAAGTCAACAACACGGTTGGCGCGATTAACTCGATCCTTCGCTCCTGTCTTGCCTACAGTGGACAGCTTAGCGAGACTGACCGTCCGGACTACGAGGAAGCGTTGAATGTCGCCATCGATCGATCCAGTAATCTGAACCAGTTCATGAGTGGATACGCCTCCATTATCCGTCTCCCAACCCCCGTGCGTTCCCCGATATCGCTGCCGGAACTGTTGCGCAAACTCAAGATTCTGTTGGAACCCGAATGCAATCAGCGAAAAATTCTGCTTGAACTTGATGTCCGCGATCAAGTTCCGCTCGTTCTAATGGATTACGCACAGACGGAACAGGCGTTGCTGAATGTGGTTCGCAATTCGATCGATGCCATTGGTGAGGGAGGCCGGATTCGACTGCAACTGCGTGAATATCCTGGAGGTGCGCAGGAAGTGGTTGTGGAGGACAACGGATCCGGACTGAAGCCCGAGATTCGCAATGACTTGTTTACTCCTTTTGTCACCAGCAAGGAAAACGGCCAGGGATTGGGACTCGTTCTGGTCAAGGAGGTGATGACCCGGCACGGCCTGGACTTTTCCCTGATGACCGGATCGGAGGGGCTCACTCGATTCACGTTCCGGATCGATCCCAGCGAACGGATTGACATTGAAGTCAATGAAAAACAGGATCTTTAAGAGTCTGAATTATTGTTCATTAAGGAGTAGACGAGTCTCCAGGAGTCAGAAACCTGCCACAACGTTGGCCTGTTCAGATCACGCCAACAAAACTGTCACCTCAACCATCTCCCGAGATGCACAAGTCGTACAATCTCGATGGAATATTCCGTGAATTGACGATAGTCCATGCCCCATAAGAGTATGGCTTTTTGAAAGTCAACAGCGACGAAGTTGTCACTTTCGAGGAGAAGTGAGCCCGGCGGGGGATCGCATTACTTCAATCAGTAAAGGAAGACAGCTGTCCTCCCTCTCTGTTTTTAGCGAGTAAAGCAACGGCTCAGACTTTCTTTACGTATTCGAAGGCAGCTGTTCGCTACTGTTTTCCATCTCGACCATCTCCCCCGAATAGAGGAACCTTTTGATGGTACGCTTCGTCGTTTTCTGAAACTCGCTGTCAAAGATACGGAACGTTTTGATCCGTTTGTAATCTGCCAGGTTTTTCATCGCTTTCTTGATTTCGGCCTGGACGATCGAGCGGATGTCCTCGGTGGTGGATTTGATCCCCTTCTCCTCGTCGTGAAGATCGATCTGTTCAAAGTCCGGGTAGATCAGGGCTCCAACCTCTTCGCCCATCCCAAACTTGCGCTTGATCCCGACGACGATGGATTCCGCGATAAAACGCATGCGATTCAGATAGAATTCGATCTCTTCAGGAAATACGTTCTTGCCGCCAGCGGTGACGATCAAGGCTTTTGCGCGGCCCGTGATCTGCAGGTAACCGTCGGGGTGAACGATGCCGAGGTCGCCGGTGCGAAACCATCCATCCTCGGTGAAACAGGCTGTCGTCGCTTTTTCGTTCTTGTAATAGCCCGCGAAGACATTCGGCCCTTTCACACAGACTTCTCCGATTCCCAGGGCGTCGGGTTCGAGGATTTTACACTCCACTCCGGGAAGCGTCGGGCCGACGCATTCGTGACGGATTTTCCATGCTGGCGTGAGATGGGTGCAGGGGCTTGTTTCGGTGAGCCCGTACCCCTGAAACGTGCGCAGTCCGAAACGGTTGAAGAAACGGCCGATCACCGGATCGAGGGGTCCTCCCGCAGAGAGGAAGTACTTCATGGTCCCCAGGCCCGCTTTTTCCCGAAGTCCGTGAAAGAGTGGAAATCCAAGCTTGAGGCCAACCTTCTCTCCGAGGGCCGCGACGCCCATCATCGTACTGAAAACGGTTTCCTTTGCTCTTCCGGCTTTGCGGACATTTCGCAGGATGCCCGCCTGCATCTTCTCGAAAAGGAGCGGTACACCGCACAAGTAGGTGCCGCCGTTATCGCGGATTGCGGCGACAATTTCGGGACCCGCGAGGCTCGGTGCGAAGGCGATGGTTGCACCGAAATAAATCGGGAAGATGAAACCGGCGGTTGCTTCGAAGCTGTGGTGAACGGGGAGTACCGAAATGAAGACATCCCCGGGACCGGTGTCGAAAAGCTGCCCCGCCGCTTCCGCGTTCGACAGGATGTTGCGTGAGGTGAGCATCACGCCTTTCGAATGTCCGGTGGTCCCCGAGGTGTAGAGGATCGCCGCAACGCGATTCAGGTCGAGGGCGGGCATTGGGTGGTTCTTCCCCGATCCGGCGGTGACCACGTCAACGAATGTCAGAGGGGCGTTACATCGTTCGCAGTCAAGGGCGACAGTGGTTTCCAGTGTCCTTACCGGTTCGACCTCATCGACGGTTTGAAGGAAGCGAGCGTCCGCGAAGAGGATGCGTGAGCCGGAATCATGGAGGATGTGGCGGATGCCCGATGCCGGAAGCATCCGGTCAATCGGTACGCAGATCCCTCCCACCGCCTGAACTCCCAGGTAGGTGGCTTCCCATTCAGGACTGTTTTCGCCAAGGATCGCGATGGGATCGCCAGGCTGGATTCCCCATTCGATCAGCCACTGGGCGATTGCCGTTACGCGACAGTGAAGATCTCGGTAACTCCATGTTTTCCACTGCTTATCACGCAGTACACGCATTGCCGGACGGTCACCAAATGCTTCCGCGCTGCGCCTCGAGAGCTCCCCCAGAGGGAACAATTCCCGTGCCGGGCGAAGCCTTGATTGAAATACGTGCATCCGTCTCTCGCGTTGAGGATCAGGTGTGTGTTCTGGAAATGAATCGCGTAATTCCGTTACCTAATTACGCAAACTCCTGAAAAACCGATAAATTGCTCGGCAAAATACCGCCATTGCTCAAACAATGGCAACAGGAGAGGAAAAGGAACCTCGGAGAATTTAGGGCAAGAGTTCGAGCAGCTAACTTCAAACCCTTTATACCGGTGAACCAAAGGATAAAGGGGAACCTTGAAACCACTCACTTAAATCATGAATGTGGCGACCATCACACGGCTGCTATACGACTACGGGATCATTTGACAGCCGTCCTGGCCATAACCGTTGCACGCAATGCAGTGTCCAACGCGTATAGTCCATCTTCAAGCGGCACCCGAACCCGGTGCTTCGAGTTGCGAACGGCCTCTCCAACATCAGCCATCATTTTCTGCAGGCAGGCAGCGTACACCTCCAGCTTGGCCTCTGGGAGAGTAAAGGTTCCCCGCACGATCCGTGAGACCAAATAGGGTTTCCCGGCGGAATGGACTGTAACTGAATCCTTTGCGCTGTCCGCCGGAATGTCCTCGAGCGTTTTCCATCCGGGAAGAGCATGCAGAGCTTGCACGCCCACCTCGCCGGCCATCGCGAGGATTTCACCGCCAAGTGGAATCCACCCGTTCAGGTCCACCTGGGCCAACTCGAAGATCAACCGGATGGAAGTTGTTTCGAGGGGTCGTGGACGCGAGAATTCGTGGTAGTGCGTTGCAATCAGGCCACCATCATACAGTGCCGTTGCCAGTACCTGATCTTCCTGCCTGTCGTTCCGGGTACGCCTTGCGCCTTGGACGGTCTCCGGACGGCGTCCGGCCACAGCATCAACCAGATCGGCAAAATGCCCGGCATGTTCGACAAGAATTCCACCGGAGACCGCCGGATCCCAGAACCAGTGCCCGGGCGGCAGCGACTCGTCCTGGGCGACGTTTTCAACGGCTGCATGGCGGAGTTGTCCGAAAAGTCCACTCCTGCTCCAGTCAATCAGCGCCTCGACGAGAGGGTTGAACCGCAGCATGAAATTGACCGCAGCGACATTGCCGGTGCGGTTGCGTTCGTCGATGATTTTCCGAGCGTCTTCAATGGTCGTCGCCAGGGGTTTGTCGACCAGTACATGTTTCCCTGCTTTCATGGCGGCGATTGCGATTTCGGCGTGCGTGGAAGGAGGGGTCACCACGGCGATGATGTCGATATTCGGATCCGTAATCAGATTTGTCCAGTCTGTCGTGAAGCGGGTAGAGGGGTCGGGTTTTCGACCGGGGTCCGTGTCCGCGACCATTCGCACGTCGATTCCGCTGACTTGTGACCAGGCGTTTTTTAGAAACGGACCAAAACCTCCGTATCCGACAATTCCCACACCGAGCGTGTTCATCCCTGCCCTCGATTTTTCTCTCGCAGCTACTGAATGACTGTTCGAATGTATTGAAGAAAAGAACCCTATTGAACAACGGAGGAGTCGGAGACGTTTTTGGAGAATGGTTCAGCTCCATTGATCGACCGGAAAAGCTCACGTTTATTATCACGTCACCTTTTTCAGGGAGGGCGGTATGCATGAAGGTCACTTCAACCAACCATCCGAAACAGCGGAAACAACTCTTCTTTCCTCACGCCGTCACTTCGATTGGAAAAAGACTTTAGGAACTCTGGCCGTTGCCGTTGTACTGCTTCAGGGGGGGGCTGGGGATGTCTCCGGGTCGGACAATTATATGCAATTTGTCAATCAATCCCTCGCCCTTGTCGAGGTTGGGGGTCCGTTTGCCGGGGTCGAGTTCCACCACAGCCGTCCAGTTCCCACGAGGATCAGCTTTTACTCGCCTGTGGCAAACTCCATCGATTTGAGCACCGACTACTGGAAACGGTGGGAGTCGATACCCCTTCGCCTCTTCGTCACCGTGAATGGAACCACGGATACTTTGGATTCCCACCCGATGCCGGTCCGTTGGGCGCCGCACACTGCCATGTTTGAAGGTGATGTGGGTGGATTTCCAGTCCGAGTAACCTGGCGGTTCGGCGAACGACTGCCTGTTACCGGCCTTGAATTGTCAGTGGGTGATTCGGGATCGTCGGCGGACGCCGACATCGAGGTGTCTTTCGCGCTTTGGCCTTTGTTGCGTACCTGTCAAACGTGGGCGTGGGTGGAGTCGCAACCACCGGTTTACAGTGAATCTGGCGACGCAGCTTTCGCTGTCTCACCGCGCGTGGACACGGACTCCTCGGTGGTGTTCGTCGCCTGCCTCGGCGCTCAACCGTCAGCGTGGGGCGGCGATGTGAATGTCGGATCAGCGGTGCTACCAGCGGACGCACCCGGTGGAGCGGGGGTTCCGTTCACGTTTCATTGGAAGACAAAAGGCTGTGTGCAGATCACCCAGGTGATCGGATCCTGCAGGATGTCCGAGGCTGATTCCGTCATTGAACAAACGAAGGAACATTGGCAGGCGGACGTCGAGGCCTTCGAATCGCGCGTGGCCGCATCATCGGAGAGCGGAGAGTGGAAAGGGCTTGGGGACAACGCGCTACGCGAGACGCTCCTTTGGTCCTGGGACATGATGGCGGCGAACCGTCACTTTCTGAATGGCCGTCTGATGCCGATGCCATGCCCGGCGCAATACAATTTCTTCTTCACCCACGACGCACTCCAGACCGGCCTGGGGGTTACCATTTTCAACCCGGATCTTGTTGCGGAAGATCTGCAGACGCTGCTTTCCCAGGTCCAGCCCGATTCCATTCTGCCTCACGCCTATTACTGGCGTGACGGTGAATACCAGACCGAATTCTGCGACGCGGGAAATTGGAACCATCTCTGGTTTCTGCTGACAACAGGAGCCTGGCTGCGTCACGGCGGTGACGTTGCCATGGCGCAGAAACTGATGCCGGTGCTCGAGAAAAGTACGTCGATGATCCTGATGAATCTCGGCGAGGACGGCCTGATGCACGCCGGATCGCCGGACTGGTGGGACATCGGCTATCTCCCCGGCCGCCGTTCCTACCTGACCGCACTCGCCGCGCAGGCTCTCGGTGAATACGCGGAAATCGCCCGTCGGTGTGGACGCGAGGATGCCGTGCCTGAGCACCTTTTCGACATTCGCGACAGGCTTGTCCGGGGATTGAACGATGAGCTGTGGCGTGATGATGCGGGCTTTCTGATGAACATGATCGGCGACGAATGGGACATGCATTACTACGCCGGGTCGCTGGTCGCGGGAATGTATGGGATGCTGGATTCCACCCATGCCGTCTCTCAGTTGGCGACGGCGGAGAGAGAATTGCTCGACCCCAACATCGGGGTGCGCATCGTGATGCCGGCGGATTTCCACACCCTGATTGACAAGTACGGTTTCAACGGTATGGAAATGGGTGAGCCCTACACCTATATCAACGGTGGCATCTGGCCGCAGGGGAACGCCTGGTACATCCTCTCGCTGCTCCGGGCAAACCGTTCCGAAGAGGCGCTCGACGCTCTTCGCCGCTACCTGACGCTCGCGGGAATCGCCGACAGTCCCGGTGGCCAACCCTCCCTGTACGAGTACAGGTTTTCGAATCCTGCCTCCGCGGAGTACGGCCGTGTGGACAAACCAACTTTCCTCTGGGCTGGCGGGTGGTTCATCAATTGCCTCTACCAACTTGCCGGAGTTCATGAGGAGACGGGCGGGGTGATGCTGGAGCCGGATGTCCCTGAATCTTTGGCAAATGTGTCGTTTTCCCTCGCGGTGAACGGAAGTCAATGCAGAATTGTTCGTCACGGTACGGGCGAATCCTTCTCTCGAATTGTGGTAGATGGGCTCGAGTCACCTTCCGCGGTGTTGATCGGAACTCCGGGCTCAATGGAGGTTGAGGCGGGACCTCTACGGAAACCCTACCTGGCGAGTTCGACGGCCCGGGTGGCTGATGCGACATTGAAAGGGAAACGCAAACCGGTGCTGCATGTTGACCTGGCCGGTTTGCCCGGCCAACCCTGGGAGGCGGTGGTGATCTCGCCGACCGAACCGCTGACCGTCAAGGTGAACGGCAAGAAAATCGTGTGCGAGCATCGACCGCTTGCAGGCGGAGGGTTCACCTGCCGAATACGTGGGCGGATGGTTGCCTCCGAGGCACGACTTACCCTTCAATTTTCATCGAGATAGGTCATTCTGTGGTTGCTCTCGGGGCAAACCCGGTTTCGACAAAAACGGCGCTATTCCCTTGACGGGGGATAGCGTCTGTCTCTATACTGGAGCGATTATCGAACCGGTTCGATCATATAAGTGCTGAAATTTTCCAGCGATTAAGAGGATTTTGAGATTTCTATCTTTGTGAAAAGAGCAAGTAAATAGAACCGGTTCGACTCTGAAACACCAAAAAGTGAGGCGGTAATGGTATCATCGCCGACCATCCGCGATGTTTCAAGACTTGCCAACGTTTCGGTTTCCACAGTCTCAGCGGTCATTAACAACAAAAGCATCGTACATCCGGAAACCGTCGCCCGAATCAACGCTGCCATCGACAAATTGAACTACACACCGCGCCGCTCCGCACGTGGTCTGGCGAGCGGACGGTCGGGTAACATCGGCTTCATCCTCTCCGAACAGTTTTTCTCCCGAACGGAACCTTTTTACACGAAAGTTTTCCTCGGCGCGGAATTCGAGGCGCGCAAGCATGACCTGTACGTGCTCCTGACATCTGTGGACAAGCGATATTCCTGTCCCCGCGACCTGCCACGATTCCTGCATGAGCGAAATGTTGACGGTCTCATCATTGCGGGAAAGGTTCCTTCAGAAGCCCTCGAGGATTTGAAAAAATTCAATATCCCGGTCGTTCTCGTCGACTACGGCGATCCCGATTTTTATGGCACACGGGTGCTGATGGACAATATCCGGGGAACGGTGTTGGCGGTGCGTCACCTGATGGTCATGGGACATCGGAAGATCGGGTATATCGGCGGCGAAAGCGACCACCCTTCCGCCCGTGAGCGTATTCAAGGGTACCGGGAAGAGATGGCGCGCAATGGAATCGAAATCCAGGAGAAATGGGTGGAGATCAGCGAGCCGATGATGTCGCTTGACGCCGGTGAACGCGCTTTTGAGCGTCTTCTTGAACGGGGCGAGCTCCCGACGGCCCTTGTCTGTTCAAACGATGCGATGGCTATCGGGGTGCTCAAGAATGCGGAACGCCACGGTATTTCTGTCCCGGGAAATCTGTCCGTTGTCGGTTTCGACGATGTTACCGAAGGGTGCATGATTACCCCTCCGTTGACGACAATCCGTGTTGCGAAGGAAGACCTTGGCAGTATGGCGATTCAGACTCTCGTGGACGTTCTTGGCAACGGCCGTCCACGATTGTCGGAAATACGAGTGGGCGTGGAGTTGATTGCCCGCAGTTCCACCGCGGTTCCACGGAGCAATGGTCGATAGACCCTTGCGGCCGCTTCAAGTGGAGTTGTTTCATGGAAGCCCCTGTTCCATTTAATCGAAAGCTTTTCCTTATCCCTGGGAAGGAACATTTTCACAAACGTGCAGTGCTCAACCCTTCCCTGATTCAACATCAAAACACTCTCCATTTTTACTATCGCGCCGTTAATCCGGACATGATCTCCACGATCGGGTATCTTCGCGCTCTCCAGAACGGGAACGGCAGCCTGGTAATTGAAAAACAGTCGGATTGCCCGCTGATTTTCCCGCAAGCCGACTTTGAAATCATGGGTATCGAGGATCCGCGTGTTGTCGAATTTGAAGGCCGTTTCTACATGTTTTGCACCGTATACAACGGCCGAGACGCCTGTCTCGGGCTGACATCTTCTGATAATTACACGGACTTTGGACAACGCACTCTGATCGGTCCATTGATGACCCGCCGGTACGCCAGCAGTATCGTAAAAGGCAATCCGAAGCTGAAACCCCAATACGACTGGTGGATGGCGGAGGACCAGGATGGCATCATCTGGGAGAAGGACGCGACGATCTTGCCGAGACGCATCAACGGCAAGATCGTTTTCATTCATCGTCTCCAGCCGAACATACAGATCGCCTACATCGATTCTCTCGATCAACTCGCCGACCAGGGATTCTGGGAGGAGTACGTCCCGCACATGGATCAATTCATCCTGATGGATCGTGATGCCTGGTGGGAGAAAAGTCACATGGGAATGGGGCCGGTGCCCATCGAGACGCCCGAGGGGTGGTTGATGATCTACCACGGCGCATCGAAAAAACCGAACAAGTCCTACCGGGCAGGCGCGGTTCTGCTGGATCTGAACGATCCGCAGCGGATTATTGGGCGCACACCTGAACCGCTGTTTGAACCCGTCGAGGAGTGGGAGAAGGTGGGTGACGTGGACAACGTCGTTTTTCCCGAAGGGTTGGCCATTCGTGACAACGTGCTTGACATCTACTATGGCGGAGCGGATTCGGTGATTGGCCGCATCTCGGTTCGCTTTGATCAATTGATCGATTACTTGAAAACGGGAGTAGGAGTTTGATTCAGGAGGAGTGTTGACGGAGGTTTGAGAGTGGTTTTTCGGGGACGTAAAGAGTCTGGCCTGGCTGTGAAGCGTGCAGTAAAGGCTGTCGCAACGATACTGGCTCTCGCCGGCATGGTGCTGTTGCTGTCCATCAGTGGTTGCCGCGGCGGCAGGGACTCTGTCTCCACGGTGAAGCTGACCTACTGGAGCTCCACAAACCCCGAAGAGATCAAGCTGTCGGAACGGCTTACGCAGGAGTGGAACCAGGCGCACCCCGACACTCAGGTCATCCTGCAGCCCCTGCCCGAAGGGCGCAGTGGAGAGGAAGTGCTGATCGTTGCGTCGGCGGGTGGAACCACTCCCGATATCTGCTCCAACGTGTCGCCCACGATTACACCACTGCTCGCCAAGGCCAATGCCCTGTTGCCGCTCGACATATTTGAGGACGGACGCTCCTTCATCCGGGAACGGTTGCCGGAAGGCATGGAGAAGACCTTTGTCAATTCGGACGGAAAGCTCTACCAGATTCCCTGGAAGGGCAACCCGATCATGGTGCAGTATAACGTCGGCATGCTCCGTGATGTGGGGGTTACGAAGTTGCCGCGGACATGGTCGGAGTGGAACGCTGCCGCCGCACGCGTAACGCGGGATACGAACGGTGACGGCCGTCCGGACAACTGGATGGCGGACATCCAGGTGGAATCCGAATGGCGGCGAAGACTCTTTGATTTTTACACCTTTTACATTGCTGCCACGAATGGATGCACTCTGCTGAAAGACGGCCAGGTCGATTTTGATAATCCAATTGCACTTGCCGTTTTTTCATTCTTCGCTGAGGGATTCAACCGTGGATGGTATCCCCGGACGATCCTCTCGGGTGACCAGTTCCTTCAGCAGCACTTTGCGGCTCATGTCTCGGGTCCATGGAACATCGCTCACACCGAACGGTTCAAGCCCGAAGGTTTTGAGTACGCGTTCGGTCCGATTCCCGTGCCGGACACGATGCGGCAGTCGCTCTACACCTTCGGAGATCCAAAGAGCATCGGCATTTTCTCGACCTGCGAGCACCCCGAGGCGGCGTGGGAGTTTGTCAAGCATCTGATTTCACGCCGTTCGGATTTGTTGCTGCTCGAGGTTGCGAATCAACTTCCACTGCGTCGTGATCTGCTCACCGATAGTCTTTACAAGGATTATTTCCAGCGCAATCCGATGATGCTTCCCTTCGCCGAGAAAGTTCCCACTACGATTGGTTTTGACCAGAACACCGCTCTTCAGGAGGTGTTCGACGCCGTGGATGGAGCCTTTGACGAGGGAGCGATTCACAATGCGGTCGATCCGGCCGATGCGATCCGGCATGCGGCGGAGCGCAGCCGTCATATCCTCAGAATGCGGGGAGGGTGAGGCGATGATGGCAACAGATTATAAAGTCGTTCGAATTTTCCTTCGCAACCGCAGTGGTTACGGGCTG
Source organism: bacterium (assembly GCA_043801585.1). Classification (GTDB taxonomy): domain Bacteria; phylum Electryoneota; class Electryoneia; order Electryoneales; family Electryoneaceae; genus JAZDLX01. The sequence continues at coordinate 12,641 of JAZDLX010000001.1, forward strand.
ATGTCCCCGTATTTTCTCTTTTTCCTGTTCTTCGTCGGGTACCCACTGCTGTTCTCCCTGGTTCTGGTTTTCCACAGGTGGTCGATTGTTGGACCTCTGGAATGGATCGGTCTGGACAATTTCCGCGAAATGCTTGGGGATGGGCTGTTCTGGAAGGCGATGGGCAACACGCTTCTGTTCATCTCGATCCACATCCCATTGCAGATAGCGACCGCCCTGCTGCTGGCGATCGTGTTGAACCAACGCCTGCTGATCCGCGGCTTCTTCCGCGCCGCCTTTTTCCTGCCGGTGGTGGTCTCCGGTGTTGCTGTGACAATCCTGTGGAAGCAGTTTTACGGTACGGACATCGGCCTGTTCAACCAGCTGCTTGGGCACATCGGCATCAATCGTATCCCCTGGATTACAAGCCCGCAGTGGGCGATGCCCTCCATCGCTATCATGGCCACGTGGAAGAACGTCGGTCTGTACATTATCATCTTCCTTGCCGGTCTGCAGGGTGTCCCGCGCTCGTTGTACGAGGCGGCGGAAATGGACGGCGCCAACACCTGGCAGAAATTCCGTTACATCACCGTCCCGGCGATCAATCCGGCGATGGTGATGGTGGTGATCCTCTCGACAATCAATGGATTCAACCTCTTCATCGAACCTTATGTGATGACCGGTGGCGGTCCGATGCACTCGACGCTGTCGGGAGTCCTCTACGTTTACAAGCAGGCGTTCAATTTCTTCCGCATGGGATATGCGGCGACCATCGGGTTCTCGATTGCGGCGATCATCATGATCGTGGTGCTGATCCAGCGAAAACTGTTTGAACATGAGGTGGATTGACGTGTTCACAGTCCTGAAAAAGACGCTGATGTACCTGTTGCTGGCGGCCGCGGCGCTGGTCTTCCTCTATCCCTTTGCGTGGATGCTCGCCGCGTCGGCGAGACCCGAAGCGGAAGCGATGAACATGGGGTTGGGTGCGTCCCACTATTCACTGGATAATTACCGGATGATGATGGAGCGGATTCCCATCTTCCGTGCATTGCTCAACAGCGTCATTGTCTCGGCGATCTCCACCTTTACGGTGCTGATCCTCTGTTCGATGACCGGTTACGCGCTCTCGCGGCTTCGTTTCCCGGGGCGGGAAGTGATTTTCGGAGTCATTCTGTTTTCGATGATGATCCCGTTCCAGATCACACTGATCCCGCTCTATGTGTTGATGGTCAAGCTTGGCCTGACCGACTCCTACGCCGCCTTGATCATTCCGTTCGTGATGAGCCCCTTTGCGATTCTGCTCTTCCGCCAGTTCTTTCTGCAGATTCCACGCGACCTGATCGATGCCGCCCGGATCGATGGATTGGGCGATCTGGGGATTCTCTTCCGGGTTTTCTGGCCGCTGTCCCGTCCGGCGATCATCACTGTCGGCATTGTTCACTTCATGGGTATCTGGAACGAAGTGCTGTGGCCGATCATCATCGTCCGCAAGGAAGAAATCATGACGATGCCCCAGATGGTGGCGTTGTTCGAAGTCAGCGGGCGGGCGGAAAACCTGATTGCAGTCAAACTGGCGGCGGCGTCGCTGATGACAATACCGATTGTCCTCGCGTACCTTGTGCTGCAGCGGTACTTCATCGAGAGTATGGCGACAACCGGGTTGAAAGGATGATGCCATGATCCGACGCGGAAAGAAAAGAAATCTGCGTTTGCTCACGATGGCGTTTGGTGTTTTTTTCGCCGCAAACCTTTCGGTTTACGCGGAGGGCACCGCTGCAACTTCGTGTGGCAGGATCAACCTGGCCCATCTGGATCACCTGCAAAGCGTCGTGATGCTGAACGGCGAGGAGGTTCGTGTCGTTCAGATCTACTCCGAAGCGCCGGACTACCACCTTATCAGCGATTCGGACGAAGGATTCACCTGTGTGGATGATGTCGCCCGTGCAGCCCGCCTCTACCTGCTTCTCTACAACCAGGAGAAGAATCCGGTCTATCTGGAGAAAGCGCGTGGGATGCTGAAGTTCGTAATGGCGATGCAGGCGACGGATGGTGAATTCTACAACTTCCTGCTCCCCGGACCGGTGATCAATATGAGTCACCAGAACAGCGTCAAAGCCATTGACTGGTGGTCTGCGCGGGCGTTCCGGGCGCTTGCGGAAGGATATGAAGTGTTTATGGCCGCCGATCCCGAATTTGCCGGCAAACTACGTGCGGCCGTCCAGCGCACCCTGGTTCGCTTGCGCACCTACGATCCAGCCAAGGGAAACGGAGAGTATGAGTTGGGGTACGACGCCGCAGCCGAGTTTCTCTCCGGTTTTGTTGCCTGGTATCGTGTGACGAATGACAAGGAAATGCTGCCGACTCTGAACAGGTTCGCGGACTGGGTGATGCAGGGAACACGCCAGCCAACGGCGGAATTTCCGTTCACGGTGCACAAACCCTGGCGGAATCTCTGGCACGCCTGGGGGCAAACCCAGGTGGAGGCTCTCGCCAATGCCGGTGCGCTCCTTGGCAACCCGGAGTGGATCGCTTCCGCCCGTGCGGAGGCGGAGGGATGGCAGCGCTGGCTTCTCGTTCGGGGCGGTCTCAACTACCTTGAATTCAATGACAGCAGTTACGAAAAAGAAAAGCAATTCCCTCAGATCGCATACGATTTCAACTCCATGGTCCAGGCGAACGCCGCGCTTTTTCAGGCTACGGGCGACACGGCGTTCGCCTGGACGGCGGTTCTGGCCGGATCATGGTTCTGCGGAAACAATCCGGCCGGTGTCGAGATATACGATTCCGCCACCGGCAGAGGATATGATGGCATCGTCGGACCCGGTGAAATCAATCGAAACAGCGGCGCGGAATCGACGGTTGAAGCGCTGATGGCGATGGCTCAACTCTACGATCTGCCTGTGAATAGAAAAGCTCTATCCGTGCGGCAGAGTGATCAAGAGGGTATGGATTCCGCGGTGTTCTCGGGAAATGGTTGGACGATCACGCTTCGCCGCAACGGATCGAAATACGGCCTCGAAGTGTTGCATAGCAGGGAATGATGATCTACAACCCGCGTACCGTTCGGCGGAACGGATCACGGGGTACGGTTATCTGTGAAGCTGCAGACACATAAACAGAAGGAGTGGAAACAGACGTTTTGAACAAAGGTTGTTCACTTCCTTCAGGCAAGGAGAACCAAAGATGAAGAAACCATTTGTATGGCTGTTGACACTGGGATTTGTGATCCTGGGGTTGACGGCAGGGACGGCGTTGGCACAGACGGATAACGTCATTGGCAACGGCGACCTTGAGAACAGGGG
>JAZDLX010000030.1:0-32890 GCA_043801585.1 bacterium
GGAAAATCGACTCGTTTTTGCATTGCGATTACGTCCTGCCCATTAGATGCACTAATCAATGCAGGTCCGTTCGAATCAAATGTTGATACACCAGAAAGTACAATTGCTGTGTCGTACTTGACTTTGTACTGGAGTAGAGTATCGAAGCGCACATAGTATAAATCGCCCCCAGTCGTTACATATGTCGTAAAAAGGAATACAGCATCACCATTCGATAGTATTCCCGGTTGTCTGCAAATACTATTCCCAACAAGAACAAGAGAATTATCGCGAGGATATCGCACAGGTTCATTCTGATTATTCACCCTCTGGATATCTGCCTTCTCACCCCTGCCCTCAATCATGAAATAAACACCGCCATAATTGTCTGGTGTAGCAGTGACTCCATAAGAATTCAGAGGATTATAAATTGCGAGCCCCCCCCCCAACATGAGAATTCTGACTTAAATGCTCAAATTCGAAACTCCCACTCGCATCATCGACATATCCGATGAATACCCCACCTTTGCCATCTTCGCAAATGGCAACTCCGTCACCCGTACGAATGTTAGCTCCTCTACCTACTGGAAACAGATCAGAATAGTTGCTATTCAGCGTACCATCTGAATGAACATTGGTGATATCCACTTCCGGGGTGAAATCTTTATATGCAAGCAACCACATCCCATCCATGCCATCCGAACAGCAAACATACTCCGGATACTGATCGTAAGAATAGAAATAACTCAGTCCCTCTTTCACCGCGAGGGGAACGCCATGCTTCTGCCACATCGGCTCCCCTGAAGCGCTGAACCGCTGTCCGTATAGACCATAATATCTCCGGGTGCTGTCGGAGTTATAGAAAGGGGTTGCTGCAAGGTAAGCAATGATCACTCCGCCATCACTTGTCGGTACCGCACCGTGCAGCCAAGCCAGGGAATCAGTCGTGTCCTGGATGACACTGTGTCCGTACTCACCAAGCAGTTTGTTGCCCGTCGAATCGATGTGCTGGATTCGGAGAAACCCTTGTGTTAATTGGGTAGATTTTGCTCCTTTTAAAACGGTGGAACGGATTTCAGAAAGGGAAGGAGGTGGATCAGAGCTGTCATAAATGAGCCAGATTCCACCCGAAGTGTCCGGAACTGTGATCATCATACCGACCTGACCCATCGGCTCGATGCCTTCCACTGGCCATTCGGCAGAAGCGGAACAAACGATTCCAAGTAATGCGATCAATATTACATAGGTTAACCGTGGCATTCGAATCCTCAAGATCATCAAGTTGGTATATCCTCTTCCTTGAACGCTCACCCATATTGAAAAGGATGAGCGTTCAAGAATATCTCATGTACAATGTATGCCAAACGAAACAGGAAAAGCTTATTTCAACAACACGATCTTTCGAAGGTTGGTGGATTTCCCCTTCTGGGTGGCTCGGATAAAATAGACTCCGCTGGCGAAATCGGAATTCGGCGACCATGTGGTGATAGCGGAATTAGCAAAAGGGAGAGATAATGTCGCCACCTGCTGTCCAAGTACATCATATATAGCTAACGCTGCTGATTTTATGCTCGGTAGAGCGACACGGATTGTAACTGTTCCATTGAATGGATTCGGCCAAACTGACTCAATCTCAAATCGTTGCGGAAGCGACGAATGAGATGGATTCTCCGTCGTATCCGAAACAGGAGGTCCATCCTCGCTAATCCGATTGAAACGGAAATAGCCTTCTTTATACGTGTATTGGATCAACAAGTACCCATCAGATAATCTTGTGATCCGCGTTCGAGGGAAAGAGGTTGTGTTGCCATTCTCATCCCATGTCAAAACTCGAGGAGGATCTGCCCATAAATCTGGTTTTCCTTCGGGCGGGACCTTGTGCATAGTGATATTCCCGCACCAGGTATTATCCTTGAACACTACTGTTTTCACAGTTGTGATGACATCCTGACCGTTGAATGCAGTGACCAATGTTGGTCCGTAGGAAGTATCGGCGATTGGATTAGTGAGGTCATTCACTTTAACCGCCATTGTAGTATCAAGTCTCGTGTAATAGAGATTATCATCCATCGTTGTGTACATGAACACAGCATCGCCATTTGAAAGGATCGCCGGCCACCGACTGACACTTTCTCCCCCGAGTAGAAGTCCATCATGTGAAACCGACTGGTTATTGCAATCTACCCGCTGTACATCCGCCCTCCCACCAGTGCCACTCGCCGTGATATAGACACCCCCATATCCATCAGGTGTGGCAGTAACTCCCGAAGAATTGTAGGGATTTGTTCGTGCAATACCACCGGCGATCGGTTGATTCTGTGTATAATGCTCCCACGCCAGACTTCCGCTGTGGTCGATAAATCCAGCAAATATTCCACCTTTTCCGTCTTCACAAATCGCTACTCCATTATCCGGAATATTGTCATCAATTATAAATGGATTGTGGTAATTAATGTTTAGTGTCCCGTCGGAATGAACGTTCGTGATGTATTTCTTCATCGAAAAACCGACGTAAACCACCAGCCACATCCCGTCATTGCCATCCGTACAACAAGCCCAGTGATTCCAACCAGCCCAGATATAGTCTGTCCCGTCCTTGACCGCCAGAGGAACGCCGGATTTATTCCACATCGGTTCGCCGTCAGCATTGAGCCGCTGCCCGCAAAGGCCGAAATATCCATCTGTGCTGTCAGGAGTATAGAAGAATTTCATGAAGGCGACGATTACACCACCATCGCTCGTCGGAACTGCGCCGTGCAGCCAAGCGACTTCGACTGTCGTATCCTGAAAGATGCTGTGCCCGTATTCCCCGAAAAGCTTCACGCCGTTGGAGTCGATGTGCTGAACTCGAAGGTAGCCATTCGTGAGTTTTGTCGATCTTGTTCCTTTCAATCCAGCAGATAGACGTAGGGATTGAGACGGAGGAGCATCGACCGGGTCATAGAGCAGCCAGAATCCGCCCGATGTATCTGGAACCGTGATCATTTCCTCCACCTTACCCATCGGCTCGATGCCTTCCATCGGCCATTCGGCAGAAGCAGTAAAAATAGTCCCAAATAATGCGATCGATATTGCCAAAGCTAACCGTGACATACGAACCCTCAAGGTTTTCGAGATAGCATATCCTCTTCCTTGAACGCTCACCCCAATTGAAAAGGATGAGCGTTCAAGAATATCTATTGTATAATGTATACCAAACGAAACAGGAGAAGCCTATTTCAACAGCACAATTTTTCGCTGAGCCTGGAATTTCCCTGCCCGCATTTTGACAAAGTAAACGCCCGAACTCAATTCGACTCCCGATTCGTTGACACCCTTCCACATCCTTTTATGGTATCCGGCACGCATCTGTTGATCAACGAGCGTGATCACACGTTGTCCGAGGATGTTGTAGATCTCCAATCGCACAGGAGAATTCTCAGGAAGCGAGAATGGAATGGTCACGACGGGTGGCCCGGGATGTGGACCGCAGGTCCATTTCCCGGGTTTCACAGGTATGGTTGCTCATAACTTCGGTGACGGGTTCGGAGACCTCGACTTACATGACTTTTCCATCTTTTAGATCGTAGGATTCCACAAAAATTGACCCTTCAGAAGGAAACCCGGGTAATCCACTCTTCGCGTGAACAACCCGGGCCACCCGTCTCCCCTCCAGAATTTGTCAGATCAAACCTCCATCCGGTATGTATCCATCAGACATTGATGAAATGCAACCGAGGGTGTGATGAAGAAGAAACCGAACGGAATAACCTCCAGCGAGCGTGTGCAAGAAATCGCGCATGTCCTCGCCCGGGGCATTCTCCGGATGAAGACGGGTGGCCCGGGATGTGGACCGCAGGTTCATTTCCCGGGTTTCAAGATTTTACAACGTGTAATGTGCCCCTGTTTGCCTGGCGAAGCGGGCAAACAGGGGCTATTCCAATTCATCAATCTGATCGGTTTGTCGGATCAATGAAAAGCCGGATTCGGAACTAAAGCGGACAACGTCCGCGAAACTCGCGGACACAAAGTGACAGCAAATCCCGGCCTGCATAACTATTTGAGCCGGGTTCGGAGACCCCGGCCTACATATTGAATCCCGGGCAATCCGCCAACTGGCGGACAACCCGGGCCATCCCTCCACCAACAACACGGGCTGCTTCTCTTCGAAGCAGCCCGTTCCAAGGGAAATCTCCGTTAAAATCGCCGCAGGGGAGAACGCAGCGATTCAGCGATCAGTCAAACTCCTGCGGTTCCCTGACGTCCGGGTGGATCTGGCAGAGCTATCAGTCAACGACTTCCGAAACAGCAATCATTCTTCCAATTCGACGGCGACCAGAGCATAGATGTCCAGCTCCGGTACCGTCACCTGAGCGACGCCGCCGGTGACAACCGGCTCGATGGAACTCCGTTCGCAGCCCGGACGATAGAGCCAGGCGTGTTCGATCCTTCGGCCTTTTGGCAGTGCGAGTTGGCAGACGACATTCGATGCGGCTGTGATGTCTCCCTTGATGGTGACGTCGTAATTCACAAGATGGAGCAAAACGTTCGAGCCGTCGCTCTTCGCCATCCGGCTGACTTCGACCCACGGATGCTCCGACAGCCGCCGTGTCACGCGGTCACCAATCTTTTCGAGCACGGTGTCAACGAGTGACTCAAGGTGCGTGCGAAGCTCGGGATGAATATTATCCCGTGTGTAAGCTTCGGGGACATCGGGGAACACGTCGAGCATCGCGGGTCCAAAGGTCGTTGCATCGGCACGCTGCTTGCCTCTGACAAGAAAGCGGTGCTCCGGAATGTCGAGGGGCACACGAATGATGCTACCGCTTCCGACCGTCGCCACCCGCTCGTCGGCCTGATTAAAAAGCGACTCGAAGGGCGGTGTTTCACGCTCCAAGCCGTAGCCGTCCTTATGTCCGCAGTCGCCCAACAGGACGAGTGTGCCACCCTGACGTGCATAGTCCAGCAACGCTTCGATCTCCCCATTGGTGAGGAGCGGCTGATAGGGAACCAACACGAGAGGGTACCGTGCGAGTCGATCAACACGCAGGTCGTCACTGACCAGCATAACATGGTGAACCCCTCGATCGGCCAGCACGCGTGACGCTGTAAAGGCAAAGGAGAGCTCGTCATGCAGGTATGGCCGAATCATCGCGACAACTGCGATCTCGCCATCCATCTTGCTTTCGAGCAGATAGGGTTCCGCCGAGGCGAGCAGTCGGTGCATCTGGGTGGCGCCGGGAGGAGTCTCGCGTTTTTCGCGAAAGACCGCATGACCAGCCGCCGCTTCCGCAATGTTGATTTGCGCCATGGCACTCAGCGCCCGCTCCGTCGGCTCCGGGAATATCGGGGGTGTAATCTCCGTTGCATAGACGATGACAGGTTTGCCGTGGGTTGCGGCTGTCAGGAAACGGAGAGCCGGACTGTTGGTGATCCGTACGCCGTCGCTACGCCGTCTCGGCGCAAACTCGAGATACTCCTGGATTTCGGAGTAGACGAAATCATCGACCCCATCACGCCCGAGCATCTCGATGTTGCCCGCCGCATCATAGGCGATCGGACCATAGCCAAATCCACCGTAAACGTTGCCACTGATAAGGAAATGAGGATTGTACTTCCTTGCGATTTCGCGCATATGGTGGTGGAAATTCGCCACGCTTTCACCCCTGAAGGTGACCCATTCCGCCCAGAAGGGCTGACCGCGACCGGTGGGAGGTTCGAGAGTTTCGTACTCCGCGGTGCCGTACTTCTTGATCGCGATCTCCTTTGGGAGATTCTGCGTCAAGTATTCACGAAAGGCACGCACGCTGTGGTCGCAGTAACAGGTTCCGCCGGCGATCTGTGTCCAGTCGATGTAGGAACCGTCGATCCCTGTCTCGGCCTGAGCACGAATCCGCCCCTCCATGTAGCGCACATAGTCCGGATTGTGTGGACAGCCCCAGGCTTCGAATCCCTCGTCTGTCTCCTGGCCGTAGGGAGCGTACCGGTAGTACGGGAAGGTTCCGTCCGAACGCACCATGAGCCAGCTCGTTGGATCGCTCGCCGGCTTCGGCCCGATGTAATCCTCGAACTCGGACCAGCGTTTGTTGTAGAAATCGAGCAGTCCGATCTGATCTTTCCGGGGTTCGCTCTTCGGCGTTGCGGAGTTTCCCTCAAGGGAGGTCGAGAGATAACGCAGGACGATGATCTCTCGATCATGGTAGGCGTCGTTGAACTGCCGCGCCGCGAGCATCGACGAATCGAACTGAGCGCGGGTAACATCGGGAAAGTTGGGTGCACCGCTGCCAAAGGTGAGTGTGAATTGATTATCGGCAAGGAAAGTGGAATCGCTGCGGTGTCCGAGCCGCCAGTGCCCCCAATCGGTGGAGGGAGCCCACGACTTGGTTGCACAACCTGTCACGAACATGACAATGACTGCTGCAAGGCAAACAATCAGCAACTGTTTCGACTTCATCATCTCGCCCCCCCACGTTTCTGCATCCTTCAAAACGAAACGGGGCCGTTTTGATGAATTCGCCCCGTCTGCAATAATTGTCATCTGCTATGATGCCGGTGATGTTCAAACTGAGCGATCATATGTCGTCACCATCATCATCCGGCTTCTCCTGCTCTGTGGAGAAGCAGTCCTTCCACGTAAACTCATATCCAGAAACCACCAGATATATCCAGCGGTGAGTCCTCAAGCATCAATCAAACTCCTGCGGTTCCTTGACGTCCGGGTGGATCTGGTAGGACTGGCCATCAACAACCCCCAGCCAGGTGCCGTCGGGCAGTTGGATCGCGTCAATCTGGTGCATCCCATCCGTGGCCCACCACTCGCCGTTGGGCTGCAGCACCGGATTGGCGGGGACGGGGGTTTCCTGGTACACCTTCGGGGTGATCTTGTCAATGCGAAACGCCGATACGCTCTGTCCGTAGGTTGGATAGGTGTCCTGCGAAAGGCGGTACCAGTAGCCGTTAATCTTCATGATGCGCCCGGCGGGGCGCGAGATATTGGCGTCGTTGCTGACAATCGGGCTCGCCGGATGCTCTTTCCAGGGACCCATCAGGTCCTTCGAATAGTAGAGGCGGGTGTCGTCCCAACCGTTTTTAAAATCCGTGGCGCAGACTATGTACCAGTACTTGCCCTCGCGGAAGATGCTGGGATCCACATTTTGGACGTCCACAAGCGTCTTGACGAATTTCCACTCCGTGGGGAAATTGGTAGCCTTGTAGAGGCGCAGGGTGTGGGTCTGGTAGGTCTCGGGGATCATGTAGTAGTCGCCGTTCCACTCGAATACCTGCGGGTAGGAGAGGTGGAAGTACTCGTGCAGTACCACGCCCTTGTAGGTCCAGTGGATGCCATCCTCCGATTCCGCGTAGGCGATGTCACCATAGCCGTACGGCTCCACTTTGGCAACTTCCAGGAACAGGAGATATTTATTATCGACCTTGACGATGAACGGGTCCGCGACGAACAGGGCCTTGGCGTCGGTGATGTCCTTGTAGGTGAAAACCGGATTCTGAATGTCGCCGGGATCCTTGAGTGTCCACGGGGTCTCGCCGCGGTAGACGCCAATCGACCAGAGCAACTCCGTGTGAGGTGCAGGCGCCATGATTGTGCTGTCAGCAGTCCTAACATCACCCTCGCCTTCGTCCGTCTGAGCGAAAGCGGTTAATGGAATCGCAACCAGCAGAGTCAATGCGTATGCGAGCAACAAACGTTTCATGCTTCTGTCCTTTCTTCAGCGGGTAAAACCACGAGGCTTCACCCAACACGTCCCGATGAGCCGAGCAAGCGCATCTTGGCGCGAACCGTTTCCGCAACCGCGTCACGTGCCTCACCGAGGTAAATCCGCGGATCAATCACCCGTGGATCCTCTCCAAGCGTCTGGCGCAACGCCGCGAGGAATGCCAGACGCAATTCGGTAGCGACGTTGACCTTTCGGATTCCACGGCGGACGGCCTCGCGGTACAGCTCCTCGCCCAATCCCGAAGCTCCCTGGATAGCGCCCCCATACCGGTTGATCGTGGAGATTGCCTCGAGATCCACACCCGATGCGCCGTGCAGGACAAGTGGAACGTGCACCCTGGCCGCGATAGCGGTAATGCGTTCAAGATCGAGGTAAGGCTCTCCCTGAAATTTGTAGGCGCCATGGCTGGTGCCGACGGCAATCGCCAGGGAGTCCACACCGGTTTTCGCGACAAATTCCTCCGCCTTTTCCGGATCCGTCAGTGGAGGTTCGACAGCCGCCTGCTCGCCCGGTTTTCCGCCGACATGCCCCAGTTCCGCCTCGGTGAAAGCGTTTCGAGCGTGAGCAAGTTTGACGACTTCGGTGGTGATCCTGACATTCTCCTCAAAGGGGAGCGAGCTGCCGTCGAACATCACCGAGGTGAATCCAGCTTCAAGCACGTCCGCCACCATCTCCGGGTTCTCGCCGTGATCGAGGTGAAGAACCGGCCGAACGTCCTCGCTGCGCGCCACCCCGGAGACTGTTGCGGCAAACGTGGCGGCGTCGAGATAGTCCAGGGTCTTGGGGCTGGCGGCAATGATCACCGGAGACCGCTCATCGTGCGCCGCACGCACGATCGCCTGCACGAATTCAAGGTTTTCGGCGTTGAATTGCCCAAGCGCCCACCCCTCTCTGGCTGTTCTGGCATAGAGTTTTTTCAACTCGTCGCGATTCACCACTCCTCCAGATTGCAGCCCTACCGGGCAGCGTTCTCGTCCGTCGTAGCGGTCTTTGAATCGTTTTCCTTATGATCCTGATACAGCCGAATGAACTCACGCACGGGCTGTACGATGAACACGACGAGGATGAAGAAGGCGATTGCCCAAATGCCCCAGGTAATCCAGTCAAACATGGTTTTCTCCGATCAAGTGGTATAGGCACGCATTAGCCCGCCGCCAAAATAGATGATCATGCCGGTGATCGCCGTCGCGCTCGCCGCGTCTGAACCCTGCGATCCCAGATAGAGGCCAACGGCAAAGATCAGCAAACCGGCGAACCAGATGCCCAGCGCCGCCTTTCCAGGAAGACTGATTGGTATCAGGTGATAGGTTGACGCCTTGTCCACCTCTTCGGCGGTATTCTTCCTCGCCGCCCACACCCGGGCGATTTTCTCCGGATCAGGTTTCGCTGTCATCACACTGATCAGCGGAGTGAAGATCAGGGCGGCGGAAGCGGAAACCAGAGCGGTCACCGCAAAAGCACTGTCATCCGCTATCGCCCATCCGAAGAACGGCACCTTCGCCGCGACCTGCGTGTAAATGCCGAACCCGGCGCCCGCGAGGTACCCGAGGAAAGCGCCCTGCCAGTTTGCACGTTTCCAGAGCAGTCCGTAGAAAATGGCGACGATGAAGAGCGGCATGTCGAGGATGCTGATCACCGTCAGGTACGCCTCCACCGCCGTTCCGATTTTTGGAACCATGTACGCGAAGACGATCATAATCACGCCGGCGACACCGATCAGCAGGCGCAAGGTGAAAACGACCGCCTTGTCCGTGGCGTCACGTTTGAAGATTGTGCGATAGACATCGTTGACAAACAGTGTGGAGGTGGCGTTCAGGTTCGCGGAAATGGTGGACACCTGGCTCGATAGCAGACCGACGAGCACAAGCCCCAGGATGACCGGCGGCATGTGACTGACCAGCAGCGTGCCCATGGCGTCATCGGGATTCGCGAGACCGGGATGAAGAATGCGCGCCGCGAGGCCTGGAATCACCGTGAGGTAGGCGATCGGGGCCATGATCACACCGGCGAGGATCAGGCCGCGTGAGACGGTGCGGATGTTTTTCGCGGAAAAGGCCGTTTGCAGCAGCCCCTGGTCCGTCGACGCCCATTGGATTCCGAGCAGGAAGATGGCCACGATGAAAAGCCAGTTATAAGGACCCGACTGGACAACGAAATCCATCGACCCAGGCTCCAGCTTCGCAAGCAGGCCCGCTGTCCAACCGACCTTGCTCATCACCACGGGGACGATGATCAGCAGTGCGGCGAGCATCAGGACGAACTGCAAAACGTTTGTCAGGGCAACCGCCCACATCCCACCCATGGCGGTGTAGATGATGGCGATGATCGCGAACACCGCAATCCATGACGCGAATGCCATCGCGCCCTCGGTGCCGGTGACATTCATCGCCACCTTGACCGCGAGATAGAGCACCACCCCGAGCCACGCGCCCAACCGGAAAACCCACATGATGCCGATCAGGGCCCGGACGCCACGGCTGTAACGGTGTTCAAGGTATTCGGGCACCGTGTGGACCCTGAGGCGGCGAAGGATCGGAAGGACAAACAGGCCGCTGAAAACCAGCGCCATCATCCCTGTCCACTCCTGCCAGACAATCCCGATGCCGTGTGCGTAACTGGTGCCGGCGTAACCAACGAAATTGTAGAGGTTGATGTTCGTCGCCGCCAGTGTTGCAGCAAGGATGAAGGGTGTGATCGAACGGCCCGTGACCATGAAGTCGTCGGGGTTTCCGATCCACTTGTAAAACCAGCTCCCCAGCAGAAAAATCACGCCAAGAAACACAAAGATGATGGCATAATCAATGAATGTCATGGCCTCGTCCACCTTCCGGTTATCCTACTTGTCACCCATGACCTGCACAACAACGGTTCTTTCGAGCGGACCGTCAAACTCGAGGAAATAAATGGTCTGACGGCCCCCCTTGACGATCTTTCCGTCAACGATCGCAAAGTTGACCTGATAGTTGGCGAGGACGCTTTTCAGGTGATCCTCGGCGTTGAAACCCACACGTCCGTCGAAGTCGAGGTACCGGCGATGCCGATAATCGGCTTCCACGGGCGCGAGCTTCTTGAAGAAGGCGATCATGTCCGCCTCGAGGCAGGGAATGCCCTCCGTCACATTCATCCCTGACGACGTGTGAGTGGTATACACGAGCAGGTGGCCGTGTTTGATACCCGACCGTTCGACCACTTCCTCCACCTGCGGAGTGATATCGATTGCGATCTCGTCCGCCGTCGTCAGGATCTTGATCTTCTCGGTGTGGATATGCACAAGCGACTCCTTTACAGCTTCAGCAGACGGCGCGCGTTTTCGCCGGAAATCGCCTCGATGGCATCCGCATTCAATCCGGCTCCCTCGAGCATCTCGATGGCGTGTTTGATTTCCATACGCGGGTAACAGGAGCCCATCAACACCCGCTCGCGGAGACTGCGCTCGATGACCGTCTTCGGGATCAGGTGGTTAAATACGAACCTCCCGAATTCGATGGGGTGATCGTGATAAAGCGCGGACGTGTCGAGATAGACGTTGTCATACTTCAAACCCAGCGCTACAGCTTCCGCCACCCAGGGCCAGCCGAGGTGCGACAGGACAATGGGGACATCGCGAAAACTTCGAATGATCCGCTCGAAGTGGATCGGACGCCCGGGTTCCAGGGGTGTATCCGGCGCCCAGCTCATTCCCGTTTCAAACAGGATCGGGATCTGCAGCGACCGGGCGGCTTCGTACACCTCGGTGGCACCCTTGGAATAGGGGTCGAAATCCTGCATGCCCGGCAGCAGATGGACACCCTTCAAGCCATAGGCTTTGACATCCTTCTCGAGCTGCTGCGCGGCACCCTTGACCTCCGGGTCCACACTGGCAAAACCGACAAACCGTCCGGAACGTTTGACCAGCTCGGCAATCTGCGCGTTGGTGAAGACATCCACGCCGCGGGCGCGTTTGCAGGCAATCGGGAGGATTACCGCGGTGTCCACACCTCCCGCGTCCATCTGCAAGTGGAACACCTCGAGAGGCTGCAGGTTGTTGCCGCACTGGAAAACGTCCCGGGTCGCCCGCAACATCTCATCCGACCCCTCAACCATCTCCCGGACGAGCACCGGATAGGTATGGAAATCGATCATCCTTTCTGATCTCCTTTGAATCCATGCTGGGTCAGCCATCGTTGCGTCCCATCACGATCCGTAAGCGCAGCCGTCCCACCAGCGGCCGTCACAGAATACGCCGCAATGGCATTTGCAAAGGTTAAGGCGTTTTCGTCATCGAATCCGCGAAGACCTGCGTAAACAAATCCGGCATCAAAACTGTCGCCCGCACCAACGGCATCGACAACGTTGACATCAAGAGGTTCAACCTGAAATTCCACGCCTTCCGCGTTTCGCATTTTCGCGCCCTGACCTCCCGCCTTTACCACCAGTGTCATTCCACGGTGATGAAGGGCTTCGATGGCGTCAGCGATATCATGCGCCCCTGAGATCGCCAGAGCCTCGGACTCGTTGGGAAGAAAGATGTCCGTATGCTTGAGGACATCGTGAACCCCTTTCCACGTTTCCGCCGGGTCCCATTGAGTATCGAAGCTCGTTGTCAAGCCTGCATCGTGAGCGCGTTTGAAGAGGGTCGCGCAACCGGGTCGGAGCTCATCCTGGAGATAGAAGCTGGAGACGTGGAGGTGCCGTGCCCGGGCAAGCATCCCGTCGGTTATGTCCACCTCCTTGAGGTCATCCATGGCACCCTTGAAGGTGACCATCGCCCTGTCGCCTCCCCACCCGAGAACGGCCGTGACGCCCGTTGGGGTCGAGGGATCGACGATGATGCTGCTGGTGTCCACGCCACCCTGTTGCAGGCTCTCCAGCACAAGTTTCCCGAAAGCATCCTCACCCAGCCTGCCGGCAAAGGCGACCTTCGCCCCAAGCGATGCCAGATTGACCGCAAAGATTGCTGAGGATGAACCCATGGTCAGGGTCATTCGGTCCGCGAGGATCTCCTTTCCCAGTTCCGGGGACTGAGTCATGCCAAAAAGGATCAGGTCCGCGTTCAGTTCGCCAACAACAAGCACGTCAAACGGTTTGTTCGTCACAGCGTCACCACTTGTGTCAGGTTTTTCGGGCTGTCCGGGTCTTCACCTCGGGACAGAGCATATTCAAGACCAAAAAGTTGAGCCACAGGCATCACCAGCGGCAACCGCGCTTTTTCAGGAATCTCCGTTCCAATTTCCGTCACCAGGTCAGCGTGGTCACTCGTGATCCTTTTCGCTGAACCTGCAATGGCCCAGATTCCAACCCCCAACTTCTTGATATCGGCGAGCAGGTCTTTTTCGTAATCTCCTCCACCGTCCGAAAGCAGCGCCACGACAAATGTATCTGAATCTGCAATGGACTTGGGACCGTGGCGGTATTCAAGGCTGTGGAAGGGTTCGCTCGATTGAATCGCCATTTCCTTGACCTTCAGAGCGATTTCACAAGCGAGACCGTAATACGCACCCTGACCAAACGTCACGATGCGTTGAGGGTTGAACTCCGTCACAACCGTATGAACATCCCGATTCAGTTTTGATCCGAGAGCGTCCAACATGTCGGGCAATTGTTTCTGTGCATCGAGCAGATTCTCGCGGTGGGCGACGTGGAAAATCCAGCGGCTGAACCCAAGCAACATGGTGCTGAAAGACCGTGTCATTACGACCGACTTCTCCGCCGCTCGACCGACTGCAAGCACAGCCTGCGCGCCTTTTGCCATTTCCGTTTCCGGGTGGCAGGTCAGCGCCCAGGTGACACCGCTGAATTTCTCACGCTGAACCTGTAGCGCCCGCACGGTTTCCGTTGTCGTTCCGCTCCTTGAAACTCCCAACGCCCAGGCGGGTTCCGGGTGATTGTAGTCCTCTGCACAGATCAACAGGTCGGACGGCGGCACGGCCAACACCGGCGCACCTGTGAGAGACCGCATCAGATGGGCAAGGGTGCGCGACAGGTAAAGAGACGATCCTGCACCGACAAACAGTCCACGCCCTTGGGGCGGGACGACCGGCAATCCGAATCCGTCCTGCTCAAGGTCCTGCAACGTTTCTTTCCAGACGCTCGCCTGGGAGATGATCTCCTGGCGAGTCGTTCCGCCCGCAATGGCGGTCATCATCCATCTCCTTCCGTGAACCGTCAGGGGGTAAAGGTGAGGGTTGCTCCTCTTCTTAATTCAGGAATGGCCACTTCGGTGTTGCTGCCTTTTCTCCTCACACTCAACAGCTTCGAATCTCCGAACGCCTCAAGCATCCGGACGCTGGTGAAATGACCAGTGACGCGCAGTTTCAGGTTGGTCAGTTCTTTCGGTACGGCGTTCACGTTCGCCACCAGGCCTGTCGTATTGAACAGATGAACCGTCAGGTTTCTACCACTGCGAAGGGCGGTCACCTGGACGTCGCCATCCGTTTTCAATTCGACCGTCCGATCGGCAAGTTTCAAGCGAGGCACCTTCTTCCACCATCGTTCTTTCAGCGCATTCAATTTGTCGGCCGGAAGGGAATCGCGAGGCTCCTCCCACTCCTCGGTCATCGCCAGACCTCGAAGCCATTCCCGTTCGGGAACACCTTCGATTCGGATTACCTGCCCCTCCAATTCCCCAAGTCCATCGCCGGGACCTCGGTCGTTGTTCCACATCCCCGGTTCACCGCTGGCGACGATCTTCACACCTTTCTCCAGCAGACCCTGCAAGTACTCCAGTTCA
Source organism: bacterium (assembly GCA_043801585.1). Taxonomy (GTDB): domain Bacteria; phylum Electryoneota; class Electryoneia; order Electryoneales; family Electryoneaceae; genus JAZDLX01. The sequence goes on from JAZDLX010000030.1 coordinate 14,401, forward strand.
GGTCCATCGAGCACTCGTGTGTCAGGCAGGATCAGAACCTTGACATCCGCCGTTCGCAGGTTGCGGGGGGTGATCACCTGGTAGGGAATCCCTGCCTCCAGCAGCAGCATGCTCGCCCCGAAGAAAGCATCCGTATACTCCCGGCCTGTCCATGTACGGCTGCTGGGCGAGAAGTAGATTCCATAGCCTGCCGCAACCGTGGCGTCATCGGGATACAGCACCTTTTTATGATCGCAAATCCAGTTCAACGCCTGCGAGCGCCAGCTCGAATCGACCGTCGACCTGCACATCCGGATATCACCGCACTCCCAGAAGGAAGCGTCGAGAGCAATATGGCTGAACGCCAGATTTGCGGAGGCGGCGATGCGGTCTCCCTGCCATTTGTCGTAGGCGGCGTAGGTGAGCATCCAACTCGGTTTGCCACGTTCCCGGGTGATTTCGCGAAGTGCATGCACACCCGCCTGGAAGTACAGCCATTGATTCGTACCGCGAGCCGAGGCAACCGCAAACGGATTGTACTCGTGTGAAATGGCATCACAGAATTGGATGATGCGATAGGGGTCCGCACCGACGATGACAGGATCCATATCCGTACCGGGATACAACTCAACGATGAATGCGACTCCCGGATCGGCGGCCTTGATCACATCGTGCACACGCATGACAAACTCATCCATGGCGTGCATTCGAAAACGAACCCATTCCCGGAAAACGGGATCGTCAAAATTGCCCAAGTCGGCTTTGTACGGATCGAATCCCGTTCGACGGCGAAATTCAGCGACCGTTGCCGAGTCGAAACTCGCCCAGGTATCTCCCCATCCCTCGAAATGAGTCATCCAATAGGGAACGTCAAGATAGATGCCATCAAGGCCCGTCAGTGCAAGTCGCCGCACGATTTCCAGGTAAGGGTCCAGCCAGTCCCTGGCGTAGGGAGAGAGCCAGATATCCTCGGTGTTCGGCGGAATCCAGAACGCGGCTTTTTCGTCGAACAGTGCGGGGTCCCCGTCCCGATTCCTTTGAGCCCAGTTGGGATGGTCCAACAAAGCCGTATGGCCGCTGGCAATGTCATGCGAGAGGATTTCAAGCCCGGCGATGTAGAGCACCGCCCGGCGTCCGTTTTTGTGCACCTCGTGCGCCATGAAACGCACGAATTCAATGGTGCTGTCCGGATGGCAGAAGACTTCGTAATCCTCGGTCAACCCCGTGTGCAGATCGATGACACTTGCCCCGGATGCAGCGGCATTGGCGATTTGCAGCGCAGCGTCCGCTCGCCCCCTGTACCCACAGAGACCGACGATGGTCGCTCCCTGGATCCAGCCGAAACGCCCGGATTCCTCATGCGGCGCATAGGACCGAATCCTTGAGCCCTGGGTCTTATCTCCGCATCCACAGGAATCGTTCTGCCCGAACAATGGTGTGGCGACCATGCTGACAAGCAACATCGGCGCAAGGATTCCACTCACTTTCAGAGCAATGCTCCGTTCAATGAATGAGAACAAATTTGCCCTCCGTATTGCCCTGCGGACTCTTCAGGAAGTAGAAGTACACCCCCGGTCCCACCAACTGCTGATCGTCGCTCAAGAGATTCCAGGCTTCGATGGATGCTGCGCGAGAGCTCGTCACCGTATGCTCAATCGTCCGCACTTTTTCACCCGCCACGTTGTAGATCTGAATCGTGCAACGATCCGGCAGCCCGACGAATTGAACCTCACGCATCGATCCCTGCTCAAATGCGTTCGCGACCACATAGGGGTTGGGCACCACACGAACGGCGCGCAGGTCATTGCCGCCGGCAAAAGATTCATTCGGGACCACACTTACGGTATTGTTCGGTTTGCTCGGGTCAGTAGCAGGCGTACTCTCCAGCGGACCGACAACAGCATTTCCGCTGTCGTACGCCGCGACGTAATAGAGATACTTGATCCCGTTGATCACGTCGCGATCGGTGAAGATGTTCACCGTGTCGCCAACGTTGAAGAGGGTCAGGGCATCCTCCGTTGCGACCGGTCTGCGGATCTGATTCCAGGTGTCATCGCCGAGGTCGAACCAGGCGTATTCCGGGAGTGTCCGGTAGTTGCCTTTGATGTTGTCCGGCAGGTCATACTGGGCTAGCGGGATGTAATGTGTCGCGCCCTGGAAATCCTGGAAGCTGTAGGTTCCCCAGGTCGTGCCGTTATCGGCGCTGCGATACACCTTGTACCCTTCAAACTCGGGGTCCTCTTCGGCATTGGTAGACCAGAAGAGGGTAACTTCACGGTTGTCCTCTTTCGCTTCGACCGTGGGAGTGGGCGGAGCTGTCAATGGTTCGAAATCGTTTTCGTAAAGGTTCCTCGCACGTTGGGCGTTGGTGAACAGATCGGCCTGGGTTGTCCCGAAGACCACGGCCACGATCATTGTGTCGGTTTCGCCCGGATTCAAAGTAAAGGGGTGCGAGCCGATCACCTGAAGGCCATCTGCAGACGAACCGATGAAATAACCCTGCCCGCCGTTGTCAGCGTCCGGAACTCCGTCACCGTCGAAATCGTCATCGATTCCGTCGTGGTTGCTGTCCTGTGGATCATTGTTGTTGCAAAGGTTCCAGTTGAAATACATCTCCGGATTGCCACCAGAACCTGATGGAGACGTTTGCCCCTCCCAGAAATGGGTGGCATCGTAGGTCGCCACGGTGTGATCACCGCCCGGCATCCGCAACGCCGTCACCCCACCCCAGGGAATCTGTTCCCGTGTGAGACTCGCGCCGTTGGGGCTTTCGACATAGCCGTTGTCGTCGGTGGCATAGGCGAGTTGCAGATTCTCGTTCCAGTAGTGACGGTCATCATCCGAGGACCTGGGAGCAAAGGCTTGGGGCAGGAAACCAAGATCGCAATGCACCCCGACCCGCATGTCGGTGAGGGGATCGGTACCAATATTGCGCACAACCACAACCCACATCAGAAAATCTTCGTAAAGGGAGCCGGTCCACGCCAGGCCGCGCACGACCATCTGGGTTTTCAACCAACGTGTGGTGCCCTGCCCCCCTCCTTCGAGCTGATCGGTTCCACCCCAACCATAGGAAACGGAAAAGCTTTCAGCGTCGCCGACACGCTCACCTCCGGAACCGAACCCGGGCCACCCTTCGCTTCCGATCTCAACAGTATCGGTCGTTCCTGGATACACGGTCGGCCAGTTGTCCGGCCAGCTTGAGGGATCGTCGGACATCGCCGCCGAATCGCTCGAACAGAAACCCGGATAGGGAGCAAAGTGTTCTTCGTTCCAGAAGTCGGCAGACCCCTCATCCATGGTGCCATCAAGGAAGGCGAGTCCATCCGGATTGGTCCCTCCCCACACTCCGGAGAGCTGGGGGTAAGGTGCTCCGACGACAAAACCGACACTCGTTCCCCAGTTCAATCCTGAACCGTTGGGGTATTCAAAGGAAGGCATTCTGCGCAACGGTTGATTCTGCTGGTTTCCGTCGCAGAGCAGTCCGGTGTTGTTGAATTTGGTGGCCAGTTTGTTTATCGAGAATGTCTTCCACCGCTGGTTAACCATCGGATTATTCTGCGCCGAAACAGGGAGCGCGAATGCGAACAGAAGAATAATGACTCCGATCCAGTTTCGCTTTACCATCATGGTTCACGTCTCCCTATTAAAAGCGGAATCCGACACCGAACTGCTGAAGGACTCCAAACACTCCCCAATCGGCGGCAGCGTAATCGAAGATCACCTGGCCCATGTTCGGCATGTGGATGTTGAAACCGAATCCAGCCGTCCAGCTGGCCTCGTCCCAATTGGCCTTGTAACCAGCGCGCAGGTAAACAAAATCGTCGTAAACATACTCTGCGCCGATCAGGTGACGAGCCTCGTAATCGCGGCTGTCGAGGAGTTGATACACGAGATGCAGCCTCATCTGGTTCGTCTGGAAAACATTGGTCTCAACACCAAGACGGAAGAGGAGCGGCAACTCCCAGGATTCCGTCTTCATCCTCGCGGGAACTTCCTTGCCCGTGGGGCTGTCCGGCACGGTGTAGAGAACCTCAAGATCCCGGCCGTTGAACTGCAACTTGCTGCCGAAATTCGAGAGTACGAAATTCATCTCGAGATTGTTGAGGAAATTCGTCCGGAATGTAGATCCGATGTCCACGGCAAACGCTGTTGCTTGCGCCTGGGAAAGGTTCTCGTTGATCACCTTGACTTTTCCACCGGCGGAAAACCTGTCCGTGAGCTTCGCGGCGAATGTTGCACCGATCATCAGATCGCTGGCGTTGAACACTCGGCCGGTTCCATCCTGTTCCGCGATCGTGGTTTCGTCGATGTCACCGGTGCCGAAATAATCAATATCTACGGCAACCGTCGAGACTGGCGATAACGGATAGGACGCCGCCAGGTAGCTGACCCGGGTATCGACAAGCCACTTCATCGAAGAGATCGTGATGGAACCCTCGGACATGCCGGCAATGGAAGCGGGGTTGAACATCACTCCCCCCGCCCCGCTGCCGGAAGAGAGAGGTGCGTCTCCCATCGCGGAGTTGCGTGTGATGGGACTGATCTTGAGAAAATTCGCCGCCGAAGTACCGGCGTAGTTGACGTTCTGGGCATGCACCCCCTCGCCCGCGACGGCAAGCATCAGGACTGCCAAAATCATTTTTCCGACTGCACGCATCGGGGCCTCCCTACAGAATCAGGACCATCTTGCCGGTCTTCTCTCCGAACTCCGACTTCAGGTAGAAGAAGTAGATTCCGGGAGCGACCAGTTGGTCGTCATCGTTCAAAAGATTCCACACCGCAATGGAAGGAGCCTTTGCGGTGGCTGCATCGTGTTCAAGCGTTCGCACCTTTTCGCCCGAAGAATTGAAAATGATGATCGTGGCACGGTTGGGCAGATGCGTGAACTGAATTTCTCGTTGATTCCCCATCTCCCACGCGTTTCCGCCTACGTAGGGGTTGGGAACCACTCGGACATCGTCAAGTGCTTCGGTGGATGTGGCGCCAGGTATGTGCGGCACAACTTTCACCGTATTGTTTGCAAGCAGCGGGTTGTTCGCCGAGGTGTTCTCCAACGGTCCATAGATCCCGTTGCCGCTGTCGTAGGAGGCAACGTAGAACCGATACTCAAGTCCGTTGGTGACGTCACGGTCCGTAAATGCACGAACCGTGTCTCCGGCATCGAACAGCGAGAGATTGTCTTCCGCCGTTACGACGTGAAGATTGGGCAGACCGGTGTCGTCCCCCAGATAGAACCAGGCGTATTCCGGCAAGGTTGAGTAGTTGCCCTTGATGTTGTCATCGAGGTCGAACTGGGCAATCGGGATGTAGTGAATGCTGCCGTCAAAATCAGCGAAGGACTGCGAACCCCAGGTCACACCGCCGTCGGAGCTGCGGTAGATTTTATACCCCTCAAACTCCTGGTCGGCTTCTGTTTCCGTGTAGCTCCAGTAGAGATCGACTTTACGGTCGTCCACCTTTGCTTCCACGATGGGTGACGGGGGTGGAGTCAGGGGCTCCCAGTTGTTCTCGTACAGTCCTTTCGCACGACGCGCGTTGGTCAACAGATCGGCCTTGTTGTCACCCATCACCGTGACGAAGATCAGGGTGTCGATCTCGCCCGGATTGAGGGTGAAAGGAGCCGACCCCATGACCTGGACGCCATCCGCCCCGGATTCCACCGCATATCCCGGTCCGCCGTTGTCCACATCGGGTACGCCGTCCTCGTCGAAATCGTCGTCGATGCCATCGTCATTGCTGTCCTGAGGATCGTTTTCGTTGACCAGGTTGTAGCGATAGTAGAGCTCCATCGAAGCTCCGTTACCGGCGGGGGTTGTCGCAGCCTGCCAGAAATGGAAAACATCGTAGGTGTGGACCTGGTGGTCGCCTCCCGGCATCCGCATCACCATTGTCCCGCCCCAGGCGATTTCATCCGCCGAGAGAACACCGCCCCCACGATTGATCTCGTATCCGTTGTCGTCGCTGCCATAGGCGAGTTGCAGGCTGGTGTCGTAGTAGTGGCGGTCATCATCGTAGTAGGGCACTGCATAAAACTCCGGCAGGAAACCGAAATCGCTGTGGACGCCGACTCGAAGGTCTGTGATCGGATCCGTGCCGATGTTCTCAATGGTATAGACCCAAATGATGAAGTCTTCGTAAAGCGATCCCGACCAGGCGAGGCCGCGGGCGGTCATTTCTGTATTCAACCATCTCACATCCTGGCCTGTGCCACCGCCTTCGAGATAGTCCGTTCCGGCCCAACCGTAGGATGCGGAGAAACTTTCAACCTCGGCAATACGTTCGCCGCCAGGTCCGAATCCCGGCCAACCCGCGCTTCCAACCTGAAGCGTCCGTCCCGATCCGGGAAGGGTTGTCGGCCATTCGCTGGGCCAGGTTCTCGAATTGTCGGACATGGCCACCAAGTCGTGCGCGAGAAAACCGGGATACGGAGCAAAATGCTCTTCGCTCCAGAATGCCGCCGATCCCTCGTCCATGGTCCCGTCGAGGTAAGGCAGGCCGCTTGCGTCGTTACCACTCCAGGCGCCGGAAAGCTGTGGATAGGGAGCTCCGACGACGACGCCAATGCTTGTCCCGTACTGAATCCCGGATCCCGTCGGGTACTCCATCGAAGGCTGGCGGGCCAGCGGCTGGTTCTGCTGGTTGCCGTCGCAAATCAACCCGGTGTTGTTGAAGACCGTCGAGATCTTGTTCAACTCGAAGGTGTTCCATTTCTGGTAAACCATCGGGTTTTCCGTCGGGAACTGTGCGGCAGCAGACGATGCCATCACTGCCACCGCCAGAAGAACCAGTGTCCGGCGTCCGAGACGGATGTGACTCATCTCAGTCCCCCCACAAACTGAGACCGATCTGGATACGGCGCCCCGGACCCCACATCGTGGGGTCGTTCGTGTAGTCATCACTCGTCGCATCGCTGGCATCGACTCCCGGTTTGCCCGAATCAGAATACACCCACCAGACGTTGCGGCGATTCAACAGGTTGTTGACCTGCAGGAAAATTCGCTGCTTCATCCCGGCCCATTTAAAGTCCTTGTAGACGTAGGTGTCCATGGATATGATCATCGGACCCCGCTCTTCATTCGGTGCAAACGTGTTGAATGTATAAGGGAAACCGCTGGAGGCTCCGCCGGTCAGAGTGAATCCCCACTCCCTCGGGAATTTGAAAGAGAGGGAACCGCTGAAAACCTGCGGCTGATCCCAATCCGCGAGATAGGTCCGTGATACATCCGTCTGCTGGTCGAACAGCAGCGAACTGGACACCAGGGTCTGGCTGTAGGTGTAGTTCAGGAATGCACTGAAGGTGTTGGAGAAGAAGCGTCTCAGCGTGAATTCGACACCCTTCACTGTTGAGTAGTTGATGTTGTCGAGCGCCGGAAAGCGGTTTCCTTTCACATCCTCAATGATTATCGTACCGATCAGGTTCGAGGTTTCACGGTAGAATCCCGTGACATCCAGAGTCACCTTTTCGCCAAGCCGCGTCTGGACACCACCCTCGTAGTTGACCGTGTGCTCTTCCTTGATATCTCCCACCGCGATTGCACCGCTCACCGACTGGATGTTCGGAGCCGGATACTTGGGATAGCTGCGGTTCGCTCCCTGGTACACCTTGTAGAAGTTCGGATACTGGTAGTAATGGCCGTAACCAAAGTGGAACGCTGCCTTGTCGCTTATCGGATAGGAGACACCGATACGTGGTGAGAAATAGGAAGAGGCTTTGACACCTTTTTGCGGAGAATCCTCCGTGTCATGAATGTCGGTTGGGAAGGTACGCATGGGATCGACAACATCGAGACGAAGACCGAGGTTCAGGATCATCCCGATGGTGTTGAACTCCATTTTGTCAGTGACGTAGTAGGATGCCTTGATCGGCATATAGTTGTAGTTCTCGATGGGAGAGAATCCATCCGGATTCAGCCGTCGTAAGACGGCGTGCGCCTGGTCGAACGATCCTCCCAGCGACACCAGGTTCTGGTTGTTCACCTGGGAGGTAACCTGTCCCTCGGCTCCAAAACGCAGGTAACGGCTGTCGAAGTAGACCCAGTCCTCTCCTGAGACGGAGAATTCGCCCGATCCGTTCTGCGGGATCACGGCGTAATCGGCTGCCGTGTTCCAGACGCTGCTGTGGAAGGTGCGATCATAACGGGAAACGACAACGCTGTAATAGGTTCTGTCGGAGAGAGCATGGTTCCATTTCATATAGGCAAGGGTCTGATTCAGATCAACCGTGGGAGTCCCGAAGGGGTTGTATTTGAAATAATGGTTGTAGTTACCTGCCTGACTGACTCCCGCAAAACCGCCAACGTCGATACGCAGATTCTCCGTTGCCTGGTACATGATCTTGCCGGTGTTGAAGAAGATGTCCCGGAATTGCATCGGAACCTCTTTCGCCGTACCCGTCTTGTCCCTGCCTTCAGAATCCACCCAGTCCGGGTAGATAAAGCCGAAGATGTATCCATCGGTTGTGTAGTACCGTGAATTCAGGCTGAACCCGATGTTCTTGGCATATGGCACGGGACCGGCGAGGTGCATTTCCCCCTGCCAGGTGTTTTCCGAGCCCCCATTAAATCCGGTCTTCCCTCCGATCCGGTCCGTATATCCCGAAGCGTACCATTCCAGGTGTTCCTTGACCTGGCTGATCGGGTTGAACACCATCACACCCGACATCGCCTCTCCGTACTGGGCGCCGAACGTTCCGGAATAGACGGACATATCCTCGAGACCTTCGCCGTTGATCGCGTCCACCTCGAAGCCACCCCAGAGATCATCGCGAACCGGAACCCCGTCGTAGAGGTACTCGACCTCACCCTCGCGCCCACCACGGAAGTGAAATCCATCCGTCGGAATGGTCGCGAATTGGCCGAAGACAGGCTGGCTGTTGACAGGTGTCGTCGAAATATTCCTCGTCACACCCGCCTGGAGCGAGAGGACATCGGAAAGATCGTTGACAGGCAGCTCGCGCATATCCGCCGCCTTGAGGGTCTGCACTTTGAAGGTCTGGTCCCTCTGGATCTGTGGGCGTTCGTAAATGATCGTCACCTCTTCCATCTGGATCGCACTGGATTGAAGCGTGACGTCGAGGTTTGTCGTCAAACCGCCTTCAATCCCCACACCCTCCAAGGTCACCATCGAGTACCCCAGGGAACTGACCTGGATGTCATAGGATCCGACAGAGATGTTCAGGACAAAGAACTGACCATCCAGGTCCGTGGCAGCTCCCATTCGAGTGCCCTTGATGAGTACGTTGGTCCCTATGATGGGATTGCCCTGGGCATCCCTGACAGTCCCAAACAGCTTGCCTGTAGTCTGTGCGGAGGCTGCGGACCCGGCCGCAACCGCAAGCAACACAGCCAACAGACGCATCAGGCTTTGTCGACCTCGTCTCATGCGAACTCCCTCGCTCTAAAATTTCCTGGCTTCTTTCAAGCCGACATCATCAAAACGTCGAACGGTGACACCCGACGCCTTGCGAACGATGAACGCAATGCCCCCGGCATTTTCGATCGCCCTGGCGACTCGCTCCGTATTCTCCGGGGCGTAGACGAACATCGCCCCACCGCCGCCGGAGCCGTTGATCTTTCCTCCCAGCGCACCTGCTTTCAATGCAGCATCGATCAAGGAGTCCAGTTTCTCCGTGGAAACCTGCAACCTCTCGCGAAGCACTTTCTGATGTTCGTTCAGCAATCGACCGAATTCTTCCGGATGGAACGTTTTTGCGCGCAATACTTTAACTGCTTCACGAGTCAAGTTTCGATTTTCGACGGCGCCAAGGAGATACTGCTGGGTGATCGTGTCTCCCCTCGCCAACACCACGGCTTCCTCCAGCGTCAATTCGTGCAGGCTCCTCCCGGATCGTTCCAGTTCTGTGCGCACCCGTTCCAATGGCGACCGGATGCGGGACAAGACCTTGTTCGTGTTCTTCCGCTGCTGCGAATCCGCAAGGATGAAAGCGCCGGGTTCCACCGAAAACTCACGGCATCTTTCCTTTGGCTCGAATTCAATCAGCCGCAATCCCCCATAAGCGATCGACAGGTGATCCATCTTTCCGCCCGGGGCGTTGAACTCGACGACTTCTGCCCGATACGCGAGCTCCGCCAGCCGCTTCGGTGATTGCGGAGCATTCGCCAGAGTTGCCAGTGCGCTCATCATCGAAATCAGTGTTGCCGAGCTCGAGGAACTTCCCGAATTGACGGGAATGCCGCTTTTGAACCGCAACCGTGCAGGAATCAGGGGAAACCCTTCATCCCTTAAAACGTTAATGGCGCTGTGGACATGGTCCACCCCGCTGCGGTATGGCAGGCGTCCGTTGTTCAGCTCCAGCTGCTCTTCTTTCTTCAGATCCTCGAAATGCAGGATCAGATGGGTCTCGTCTTCAATCCGTTCAGCTTCAACTTTCATGAAGAGGTTGATGGTCATGGCTATCACAGGGAGGCCCAGATAATCCTGGTGCTCTCCGAACAGGCACAACCGTCCTGGAGCAGAAGCTTCAACTCTCATTACGCGCATCCGCGACTTCATCAATTGCATCCCACTTTTTCGTAGCTTGCCGCCGCTCGAGGTAACGTTTCATCACCTCGAATTCTTCCGATGTGTTCACTCCGAGATGATGTTCCGGGTGTTTGCTTCGCCAACCGGCCACTCGAAGCCCTGCTTTTCCTGCCAACGTCACGATATCGGTCAGATACATCTCCCTTGCCCGCTGCGATCGTTGGAATTGCATCGCCAGGGGCCACACGATCGGCGAGGAAAACACCCATTGCGAGGTTGTCACCTCCCGAATCTGTCTCTGCACAGAACTCGCATCGCTTTCTTCGATCAGGGCCACGATCTTTCCCTCCGCATCACGCACCACCCGTCCGTAAGGCGGCACGGGATCGAATTCCGCAGTCGTCAGTGTGACCGCCGCATTCTGTTTGCGATGCTCTTCCAGCAACGCTTCCAGATCCTCACTCTGAAGCGCCGGGGCATCACCCACGGTTACAATCAGATCACCCTGAAATCTCTCCAAGACCGGACGGGCAGCGAGAAATGCGTGCCCTGTTCCCAGGGGAGTTTCCTGAACCACGGATACAACATCCACACCCGCTCGTTCGATCACCAGATCTCCGCCATGTTCGAGGGGTGGCACAACCACCACCACGGGACCGTTCACGACCCCAAGGCACGCCTCGATGACCCATCGCACCAGCGGCTTCCCGGCGATCGTCTGCGCCGGCTTCAGTTCGTCGCTTCCACCAAGACGTTTCCCCATTCCTCCAGCCAGCACAATGGCTGCTGAGTCCCTGTTCGCCGAACGACTCATAGTTCCGCTCGTTGCGCGTTGTGCTGAATCACGGCGTCTCCGAAGAGCGGTTCAAGGAGAAGACGAGCCGCTCCCTGGGCGGCTGCGAGATCTCCCAGTTTCGACGTGACGATTTCGATTTCGTCGACAAGCATTGGGATGACACTGGCCCTGGCTGCTGCGCGCAACGCATCGATCAATAGTTTTCCAACGGTCGAGATGTATCCGCCGATGACGATCAGTTGAGGATCGAAAAGGGTATAGAGCACGGACAGATTCCGTCCGAGAATCGCCGCCTTTTCAAACAGCGTATCGATGGATACCTGATCACCCGCCCGAATCGCTTTGACGACAACGCCCGTATCAACACGATCGAGATCTTCTCCGACCATCTCATGGATGATGCTCTTTTCGTTGTTTTTCAGTTTGATCACCAGATCACGAACGAGCGCCGATCCGCTGCAGACGGTTTCGAGGCATCCACGTTTTCCGCACATGCAGAGTTCACCATGGGGATCGACCGTCAAATGACCGAACTCCCCCGCGTGACGGTGCGCACCGAAATGCAGGCGATCGTTGACGATGATTCCCATTCCGATGCCACCATAGCCCATGTTGACAAAGAGCAAATCCTTGACACCCTTTTCGCGATAGATCATGTACTCGCCGTATGCCATTGCGCGTGCATCATTCACCACGACCGCCGGAAGATTCAGACGCTCGGAGAGGATGTCCCTCAACGGTCGATCAAAATTGAAATAGGTACGGCTGATACCAGTCCTGCTGTCCACCAGGCCGGGCAGTGCCAGCGCACACCCGAGGCTTTGCGACTTCGGCATCTGCGCGCTGGACATCATCTCCTCTACCCAACCGACAACCGTCTCCAACGCTTCCTCTTTCCGGTTGAGGTCCGGCGACGTGTATAGACGATTTTCCAGCAGGCGCCCTTCGAGATCGACGATGCACAATCGCGTTGCACGTCTGCCGATATCGACCCCGATAGCCCACTTTGAATTCGACACCAGGGTGTAGAGCTTCGGGCGGCGACCACCCGTAGATGCTGCTTCTCCCGATTCCTTGATCCAACCGTTGCGCATCAACTTGCGCAGGATGCTTGTCACAGATGGGATGGAACGATTGACCTCAACCGAAATCTCGGCCACCGTTGCATGACGTCCGCGAAAAAGTCGCAGGATTTTGCGGTCCAAAGGATCCAACTGAATGGTTGTCAGGAGTTCAGTCTCCACAATCTATCCTCGGTTAACTCAGCGATTCCTGAAGAACACTTTCATTGGTGTATCCACGGCGATCGTCTTCATCACATCGAGTGGAATTTCCCACCCGTCAATCGCCCAGCGATGCGTCCCCACCAGGATCGGGCCTTCGTTTCCATCAAAGGGTGTGGGGATACTTGCGTCGCGTGTGTAAAGGATTCTGTGAACACGTGAGTAGAACCGCTGTGCGTCATCAACCCAACCGTCATAAAATCCATCCGGCGCGGAGACTCCCCAGTCGGTTCCCAAAAGAATGCGGTCCGGGTACTGCATCAGCAGCCAGCGGGTTTCGCGTGCATGTTTGGCCAGTTCACCGTAACGTGCCGAAAGGTCGACGTAAACATTCGGGTACTGGTCGAGAAGCCACGCGACCTGAAGCGGATCCTCACTGCGATTGCCGACGTGAGCGCCGACAAAGGTGACGTTCGGATAGCGCTTGAAAACGTTTTCGAGTTGACGAAGGATGGTTTCTTTGAACGGCACGTCCGTATCGCCAAATGCCCAGGTGGAATCTTCGATGTAATTGGTCGCGTCGTTCGGTGGCATCCAGAAACGCTCGGGGTCGCCGGCATGAACGAGAATCGGCATGCTGTATTTTTCCGCGGCTTTCCAGAGCGGATCGAAACGCGGATCGTCCACGGGCACAAGTATGTTGTCTTTGTCGCGAAGGTACACGCTGAAATATTTATAAAGCTTGATCCCGGCGGCGCCCAGATCCTTGGCGTGATGGATGGACGCCTCGATGTCCTTGGGCCAACTCTTCTTGTTGAAGGTGGCGAAGTCAGGCGAATAGAGGACGGCAAAGCGGTTCGGGTACCTGCCGAACTCCTTCATGATGGCATCGAAATCCACTCCCATCGGCGGCAGGACAACCATGCGCGACAGGCCGAGCGACTCCATGTGTGCAGCGAGACTGTCGGCCGTACCCAGTCCGAGATGGGTGTGGGAGTCTATCGCCAGCACAGGCGGCTGGTAGGCGCGATCCGGCGACATCGGGACGTAGCGTACCGGACGCTTCGCCTGAACCGTCAGCGTACCCGCCACGAAAAGCGCAGCGAACAATCCCCCTCGAATCATGTATCGCATGTCATGCATAACGAAGCCTCCACAAACCCGCAAGGAAGTAAACCGTCATCGCCCCGATCGTCAGAGCGGGCGCCCAGGGTTGTCCCATTCCTCCTGAGATCACTCCCACAAAGAATACCGCCAACGCCGCGAAAAAGACCAACAGCGTCACCCTTCCCGCACGGCTGGCAGGGATCACGGAATACAGGCCGTCCGCCTCCGACTCCATGTTGATGGAGCCTCGGCGCGCCAGATTGAAATCTGACACCTTTTTGTTGTCCGCCTTTCCCTTGAACAGAACGTGGCCCAGGGGCATGCCCACCAGGGCGGTCACTCCGCTGACCAGTGTCGCTCCGGCAAACTCGAATCCAAAACCAAACGTGGCCACCGTCCCCGCCGCGACGCCCATCAGAAGTGCAGTCATGGCGCCCCGGTGATCCGCCCAGTTGGTGAAGCCGTAAATAACCGCGATGACAAACAGCGGCATGTCCATGATCGCTATAACCGTCAGGTAGGCGTTGACCACTCCCCCAAGACGTTCGACAAGCAGGCTGATCCCCACCATCAGCAGTCCTGCGCCCAGGGTGGAAAAGCGTGCGACCCGCAGGGTTTCCGTGCTGGTGGCGTCCCGTTTGAAAAAACGGCGGTAAAGATCGTTGGCCAGCATCGTCGCAACCGCATTCAAATTTCCGGAAATCGTCGAAATCTGACTCGACAGCAACCCACAGAGCACAAGACCGAGGATGACAGGTGGAAGCAGCTGACGGTAGAGCAACGGAATCACCGCATCCGGATCGGAAACCCCGGGAACGATCACAGACCCCGCGAGACCGGGAAGGATCCAAAGCAATGCGAACGGTGTCGTCACGATGCCGGCGATCACCAGACCTTTTGCCACGGACTTCGTGGAACGCGCACCAAACGCCCGTTGCAACAATCCCTGGTCCACAGCCGCCCACTCAATGCCGAGGAAGAAGATCGCGAGGATGAATTTCCAGTTGAACTGACCGACCTGCGGGACCAGGTCCAGCTTTCCCGTACCAGCCAGTTTGTCGATCAGTCCCGGCATCCAGCCAACTTTGGACATCGCCAGTGGAAGCACGATCATCGCCGCGACAAGCATCAGGACAAACTGCAGGATGTCGTTCAGCGCCACCGACCACATGCCACCGATCATCGTGTAAAGCACCGTGATCACCCCGAACGTCATCAGCCACAGGAGCACCGAATCCACACCGGTGATCTTTGCGGCAGCGACCCCCGACGCGTAGAGCACCACACCAATCCAGAATGTCAGGCGGAAAACCCATAACACTCCGACCAGTCCGCGCACGCTTCCCGCGTACCGGTGTTCAAGCAACTCCGGCACGGAACGAATCCTTAACCGGCGAAACACCGGCAGGATGAAGAGACCGCTGAAGACAAGGGCCATGTTTCCTGTCCATGTCTGCCAGATGATGGAAATCCCATGCTGGGACGCCGTTCCGGCTTGCCCGATAAAACTGTACAGGTTCACATTGGTCGCCGTGATCGCAGCCGCAAGAATGAACGGCGGCAAGGCACGGCTGGCGACGAAATAATCATCCGAATGCTTGACAAATTTTCCGCCCACCATCCCGACATAGAAGGTGAAGGCTAGAAAGACCGCCACCAGCAGGTAGTCAATCGGCGTCATGCGTGCTCCGCTGTGCGTTGGTCAACGCTGGTCTTTCACCGCCTTAAGCAGTAGATGAAGATGAAACTTGACGTCGAGCGTTGCCTTCGGTCCTTCGACTTGCCCGTAGGAAACGCCGTTATCATAATCCGTGATCTTGTACGTTACCCCTTTTTCCAACCCTCGCAGTTCCACGGGACCTTCGAAACTGTCCGCGAAGAACGAGTAATACATCGTTCCATTCTGCTTCTCGAAGACGTGCGTTTCCGGCTTGTCAAAGCCAAGAACATAGAGATCGCGGCAGGTGGATTTGGAGAGCATTTCTTCGTTGTAAATGCCCAGCCAGTGACGCTGGATCTGTTCACGTTCCGGTGTCAGCAGAAAATCTCCGGATACCGGTTTGGGATCCGGCCAGATGAACTTGCTGCCGGGCACGCCGCCCATTCCAACCGTCGACGCAAAATCATCGCCACCCGTCGAAAGCTCGACATGATCGCCATAGAAAGAGATTTTATTGCCGACAATCGCGCGGAGCACAAGGTGTTTGCTGCGGATCTGCCACGATGACTCCGGGTCGGAACTGACGTACTGGTCGGTCCAGGGCATGTTGTAAAGGCTGAACACGGTGCCGCACGGACAGTTGTGCAGGATGGCGTCCGGCTTGACCTCCTTGGCCCCCTCGTAGACCGTCTTGAGAATATCCGGCGAGTGCAGGCTCGTGATGTTTGGATTGTCTGCGTGGTTTCCGTAATCCGGCGGCACCAGATTGAAGCATTGCCCATCTGTTTTCAGACCGTCGTATCCCCAGTCTCCAAGGAATTTCTTGACCAAGTCGCGCTGGTGCTGAAGCACCCCCGCCTCTGTAGGATCGAGGTAGTAGGTGTCCCACCAGGAGATTTCAGCCGGCGATCCATCCGCGTTGCGCACGATCCAGTCGGGATGATTCTTTGCGAGCATGGACGCCGGATCGACATCTCCCGGCACCCACCAGAGCATCGCCTTGAGACCCGCACTGTGGATTGAATCCACAAGCGCCTTCATGTCGGCGTCGCCATTCGGGAATTTTTCCGGGATCAGATCCCAATCCCCGTTGGCGGTCTGGTAGCCGTCGTCAACCCCGGCCCATTTGTACCCCAGCTCCTTGACTTTCGGCAGGGTCGCCAAAATCTCCTGCGGTTGAAAACGGCGTTCATACCCCCACGCGCACCACATCGGTTCGTAGGCGCTTTCCGGCGGTGTCGGGAAATGCAGCCCCTGCGCCTCCATGACCCGCCCGTAAGCGTGCAGGCCCGTGTAAGCGTCTCCGGAATGAATCAGGAAATAGAGCGGCGTTTCTTCGTAGCTGCCTGCTGGAGAAATTTTCACCTGCCCCGTTTCTTCCACCCCAACCTGAACTCCGTTGGCAAGACCCCGCAAAGGAAGGCTCACCGGACGCCAGGTCGGCGAAACGGAGGCGACAAGAATCCCCCCCTTGTCCGTCCAGATGTCCGTGGCCGGGATACCCCCGCCGTAATCCGGCGCGTTCATGCCCTGGTAGTTCTCCCGCTGGAACCCGGGATTGACATCCACAAGCCAGTCATCGCGCCCCTCGGACGACCCTCCGTTGAACGCCCACCAGTCATCAGGCGTCAACGCGGGATTCAGACGGGATGCGTCAACCGTGGAGACAAAGATGTGATTCTGCTCCACAACGATATCCTGGTTAGTATTGTTATGGAACACCCGGCGAAAAAGCATACCCTTCTGATGTGCGGGAGCCGGGGTGAGACGGATCTCCACCGCAACGCCTTCGATCCCGTCAGCTTTCCCCTCGACAACCCATTCGTCGGTGCGATTGTCCCGGTGCATCCGGCTGAAATCGTATTTCCACCCATGTACCGATCCATCGACTGTCGCCTCGGGGGGAACCGATTCCGTCAACAGTGTTCGAGCACCTTCCCCACTAACTCGAAAGAGGGTGATAACCCCATTATCAGCGATACGCACCATCGTCCCGCCGTAGCCGTATTCGAGGCCTTCATCCGTCACTACAGGCGCCTTGTCACCTCCGCAGCCCGCAAGGGTGAATCCCAGCACGGCCAACAGGAATACGATGATGAGAAAGAAACGATAGTGCTTCACTTGACCCTCCCAACAGCAAGTGCCCGGGAACCCGATGTTGCCGGAACTTCGGCGAGTTTTGTCAGATAGTGAGGTTCGTAAATCTCAATCTTTTCATCTGATGCGAGAGCGATGTAGATCAGATCTCCCTGGGGGGTAAATCCGATATCCCAGGGCCGGGAATCGAGAGTGATGTACTGGACGAGTGAGCGGCTGGCAAGATCCACCTGATAGAGGATTCCTTCCAGGCTCCACATGTAAGCCGTTCCCCCATCGGCGATCAGCCCACGTGAACGATCTCCGGAAATGGTTGTATCTCCGTCAGCGATTTCCGTGAGAAAGATGTCGAAGGATTCCAGATACGAAAAACTTGTGAGATCGATTACGTGAACCTTTGCAGAGAGATCTTCCTGAACGTAGGCTTCATCATCATAGACCGCGAGTCCGGAAGCGGCACGACCCATGGTGACCGAGTCCGAGAAATCAATTGTCGCGATTTCGGTAAGGGTTCCCTCACTTCCGATTGCGAGCACCTTCAGGATTTCGGGTGCACCGCTCGCCGCCGAGGCGACGACGATGAGATCATTGGCTGCATCCAGGGCCACGATTCCGGGATCAAACCCATCATCAAAGGAAAGGACACTGGACTGTGTTTTCGTGGAGAGCGTAACGGTCGAGATTGTGTTCGAAGATGTGTTGACCACGAAAGCATATCCGCCTGACGTCACGAGATATTCAGGACCGACGCCCACCATCACATCCGTTCTACTCGAGAGCTCACGGTCGAAAACACTGATATAGCCGCTTACCACTTTGTTGGAGACGACCACGTACTGTCCGTCCTCACTAACAACAATGTCTTTCGCGGTTTCGAAACCGGTCACCTGGCTGACTGCCGTGTCCGGCGATGTGAAGTCCAGCATTTCGCCGGTGAGTTGTTCAAGCACATAAGTTCTGTACCAGCCACCGTCATCATAATCGCCTGATGTAAAGAACCAGGAGGAGTCGCCATATTCGGGGTCGATTGACAGAGAGTTGTCATTCTGATCTTTAATATTTCCTGACACGTGAATCCTATACCGCGCTGACACTTCATAATTCACGGACGGCGTGAATGTCAGATAGTGTTCATAGGTATAG